>NZ_JBDJKW010000009.1:0-195384 GCF_039673065.1 Allobosea sp. TWI1241
GGCCAGTCGACCAAGGTCGCGGCGCTGCCACCGGCCGAGCAGTCGCAGGCCGCCGCGCCGGCCCGCACGCAGGAGGCCAGGCCGGCCGCGCAGCCGAGCCGCCAGGCCGCGCCCGAGCCGAAGGCCGCCGAGCAGCCCAGGGCCGAGCCGCAGACCACCGCCAGCCTGCCCAAGGCCGAGCCGGCCTCCGCCAATGCCGACTTCCGCTGGCCGGCCCGCGGCCGCGTCATCGCCGGCTTCAACGGCCGCGGCGGCAATGAGGGCATCAACATCGCGGTGCCGGAAGGCACGCCCGTCAAGGCGGCCGAGGGCGGCGTCGTCGCCTATGCCGGCAGCGAGCTCAAGGGCTACGGCAATCTGGTGCTGATCCGCCACCCGAACGGCTACGTCTCGGCCTATGCCCATAATGGCGAGCTGAGCGTGAAGCGCGGCGACGCGGTCAAGCGCGGCCAGGTCGTCGCCCGCTCGGGCCAGAGCGGCAACGTCACCTCGCCGCAGCTGCACTTCGAACTGCGCAAGGGCTCGAATCCGGTCGACCCCATGCCCTATCTCAACAACTGAGCCACCGGTTTCCTTCGGCCGGTATTCGCGAGACCCCGCCGGTCGAGACGAGGCGGGGCGGTCCCAGGACAGGCCGCCCCGCTTTTCCTTTTGCGAAAACGCCCGGCGCGAGCCGGGCGTTTTCCGTTTCGGCGTCTCGTGCGCTTCAGGCGTCGAGCCGCGTCTCCAGGCGGCCGGCCAGGTCCTGGATGTACTGCCAGGCGGTACGGCCCGAGCGCGAGCCGCGCGTCGTCGCCCATTCCAGCGCCTCGCGGCGCAACTGCTCCGGCGCGATGGCCAGGCCGAAATGCGTGACATAGCCGTCGATCATCGCCAGGTACTCGTCCTGGCTGCACTTGTGGAAGCCGAGCCACAGGCCGAACCGGTCCGACAGCGAGACCTTCTCCTCGACCGCCTCGCCGGGATTGATCGAGGTCGAGCGCTCGTTCTCCACCATCTCGCGCGCCAGCAGATGGCGCCGGTTCGAGGTGGCGTAGAACAGCACGTTATCGGGCCGGCCCTCGACGCCGCCGTCCAGCGCCGCCTTCAGCGACTTGTAGGAGGTGTCCTGCCCGTCGAAGGAGAGGTCGTCGCAGAACACGATGGCGCGATGCGAATCGCTGCGCAGCAGGCCCATCAGCGTCGGCAGGCTCTCGATGTCCTCGCGGTGGATCTCGATCAGCTTGAGCGGCAGGGCGCCGGCGGCGAGCCGGGTGTTGGTGTCGGCGTGCACCGCCTTGACCAGCGACGATTTGCCCATGCCGCGCGCGCCCCAGAGCAGGACGTTGTTGGCCGGCAGCCCGCGGGCGAAGCGCTCGGTGTTCTCGGCCAGCGTGTCGCGGACGTGATCGACCCCGCGCAGCAGGCCGATCGCCACACGGTTGACGCGCGCCACGGGCACGAGTTCCTGCGTCGTGGCCTGCCAGACGAAGGCGTCGGCGGCGGTCAAGTCGGGCTTGCTGCGGGCGGGTGGGGCGATGCGCTCGAGCGCGGCGGCGATGCGCAGCAGGGCGTCGAGCGTCTGGTCGGAGGCGAGGTCGGTCATCGCGGGGCTGGGGTCCGGTTGGCTGGATAGTACCGAACGGTACGGTACGCACCATAGACCGCAGGCGGACTGCGAACGCAAGGCCATTGCGCGATGCACGCCGACCCCATAGGTGAGGGGACGCACCGGGCTTGCCCGGCGCTTCCGATTGATTTCATGGCATCGCTGGCTATAGTCCGCGCGATTTTCCGGCCAGGCGATGCTTTTGCCGTGTCTCACGGCCGGCGGCGTTGCGTGCCGCAGGCATAAAGGAGCCTTCCCGTGATCACCCCCGCTTTCGCCCAGGGCGCCGGAGCCGGGACCAACGACATCCTGATGTCGCTGGTTCCCTTCGTCCTGATCTTCATCATCATGTGGTTCCTCATCATCCGGCCGCAGCAGAAGCGGGTGAAGAGCCATCAGGAGATGATCCGCAACGTCCGCCGCGGCGACACGATCGTCCTGGGCGGCGGCATGCTCGCGAAGGTCTCGAAGGTCATCGACGACAACGAGGTCGAGGCGGAGATCGCCGACGGCGTGCGCGTGCGCGTGGTCAAGGGCATGATCCAGGACGTCCGGACCAAGGGCGAGCCGGTCAAGAGCTGATGGCGAGCAGGGCGCGGCGAAAGCCGCGCCCGTTTCCGGCAGGATAAGGCTGTTTACAGAAATGCTTCGGTTCCAGGCCCGCAAGGTCATCCTCGTTGCCCTCGTCCTGCTGTTCGGCTGCGGTCTCGCGGTACCGAACCTGTTCTCGCCCGAAACACGCAAGGCGATCGAGCAGGGCGCTCCCTCCTGGATTCCGCGTTTTCTGCTGCCTATCCACGCGCTGACGCTCGGCCTCGACCTGCAGGGCGGCTCGCATGTCCTGCTCGAGATCGACCGCGCCGACCTTGTTCGCAGCCAGGTGACCCAGCTGCGCGACGATGTGCGCCGCATCCTGCGCGAGGAGCGCGTCGGCCTGCAGGGCGGCATCGGCATGACCGCGCGCGGCGTGCAGCTGCGCGTGCCCGACGCTGCCGAGCGCGCCCGCGTGATGCCGAAGTTCCGCGAGCTGGCGCAGCCGATCGGCACGCTCGGCGCCTTCGGTCCCTCGGGCAACCAGTCGATCGACGTCACCGAGAATCCCGACGGGCTGATCCAGCTCACCGTGACGGAGGCCGGCGCCAATGAGCGCGTCCGCCGCGCCGTCGAGCAGGCCATGGAAGTGCTGCGCCGCCGCGTCGACGCGCTCGGCACCACCGAGCCGAACATCCAGCGCCAGGGCCTCGACCGCATCCTGGTCCAGGTGCCGGGGCTGCAGGATCCGCAGCGCCTCAAGCAGATCCTCGGCGAGACCGCCAAGCTGCAGTTCCGCATGGTGGCCGACCAGAACGCCACCGATGTCGACATGCTACCCTCGCAGGATGCCGGCGGCCAGCCGATCCCGATCAGCCGCCAGGTCATCGTCGAGGGCGAGGATCTGATCGACGCCCAGCCGGCCTTCGACCAGCGCTCGGGCCAGCCGATCGTCAACTTCCGCTTCAACATCCGCGGTGCCCAGCGCTTCGGCCAGGCGACCACCGAGAATCTCGGGCGCCAGCTTGCCATCGTGCTCGACAACAAGGTGATCTCCGCCCCGGTGATCCAGTCGCCGATCACCGGCGGCTCGGGCCAGATCTCGGGCAACTTCACGGTCGAGGCTGTCAACAACCTCGCCATCCTGCTGCGCGCCGGCGCGCTGCCGGCGAAGATGACCATCGTCGAGGAACGCACCGTCGGCCCCGGCCTCGGCCAGGACTCGATCCATGCGGGCAAGATGGCGACGATCATCGCGACCGTGCTCGTCGTGCTCTACATGATCGGCACCTACGGGCTGTTCGGCGTCTTCGCCAGCATGGCGCTGCTCATCCACGTCTGCCTGATCCTCGGGCTCATGTCGCTGCTCGGCGCAACGATGACGTTGCCCGGCATCGCCGGCATCGTGCTGACCATCGGCACGGCGGTCGATTCGAACGTGCTGATCTACGAACGCATGCGCGAGGAGTCGAAGGCGGGACGCTCGCTGATCTCGGCACTCGAGGCCGGCTTCCAGCGCGCCTTCGCCACCATCATCGACTCCAACGTCACCATGCTGATCGCCGCCGTGGCTTTGTTCTCGCTGGGCTCCGGTCCGGTGCGCGGCTTCGCGGTGGTGTTCATCCTCGGCATCCTGACCACGGTCATCACCGCGGTCACCTTCACCCGGATGCTGATCGCGGCCTGGTATCGCTGGGCCAAGCCCAAAGCCCTTCCGTTCTGACGCTGCCAGACAGGCTGGAGACAGAGTATGCGCCTGCTTCGCATCGTTCCGGACAACACCAAGATCCGTTTCGTCGAGAACCGCTGGTGGAGCTATCCGCTCTCCGCGCTCTACTCGATCGTCACGCTCGTGCTGTTCCTCACCGTCGGGCTGAATTTCGGCATCGACTTCCGCGGCGGCACGCTGATCGAGATGCAGATCAAGACCGGGCAGATCGAGATCGCCCAGGTCCGCCAGACCGCCAACAGCCTCGGCTTCGGCGAGGTCGAGGTCCAGGAGTTCGGCAATGCCGGCGAACTCTCCATGCGCTTCGCGCTGCAGCCAGGCGGCGAGCCAGCGCAGCAGCAGGTGGTGGTGCGCTCGCGCGAGGCCTTCCAGGACAAGTACGAGTTCCGCCGCGTCGAGACGGTCGGCCCGCGCGTCTCGGGGGAGCTGGTCCAGGCCGGCACGATCGGCGTCGTCCTCGCGATCGTCGGCGTGCTGATCTATCTCTGGTTCCGCTTCGAGATGCAGCTGGCGCTCGGCGCCATCGTCGGGACCCTGCACGACATCGTGCTGACGGTCGGATTCTTCCTGATCACGCAGCTCGAGTTCAACCTGACCTCGATCGCCGCGATCCTGACCATCATCGGCTATTCGCTGAACGAGACCGTCGTCGTCTTCGACCGGACGCGCGAGCTGCTGCGGCGCTACAAGACCATGCCGATCCCCGAGCTGCTCAACCTCTCGGTCAACACCACCCTGTCGCGCACCGCGATGACGGCGACGACGACCGTGCTCTCGCTGATCGCGCTGGTGATCTTCGGCGGCACCGCCATCGAGGGCTTCGCGCTGGTGATGCTGTTCGGCGTGGTGATCTGCACCTATTCGGCGATGTTCGTCTCGACGCCCGTGCTGCTCTATTTCGACGTGCGCGGCGGCCGCTCGGCCGAGCTGACCGAGGATGTGAAGGAGGCGAAGGCCCGCGTCTGAACGGGCCCTCGCCATGTCGCGCTTCGACGGATTCGTTCCCGGCCGCCATCTGATCGACGCCCTCGGCGGCGGGGGCTTCCGCTTCGCGGAGATGAGCCATCGCGGCTCGATCCTGGCGACACCGGGCGGCGTCCGCATCTGGCCGGTCGCCGCCTTCGCCGATCTGACGCTCGCCAGCCTGCAGCCGGTGCTCGACGAGGCCGCCGAGATCGACTTCCTGATCCTCGGCATCGGCCGCGAGATCGCCTTCCTGCCGCCGGCGCTGCGCGATCCGCTCAAGGCGGCGGGCATCGTCGTCGAGGCGATGGCGACGCCGGCCGCGGCGCGGACCTACAACGTCCTTGTCGCCGAGGAACGGCGGGTGGCGGCGGCGCTGATCGCCATCGACTAAGCGCAATCCCGGCAGGGCGGGGCCGCGCGCGCCGCGTAGCCAAGGCGCCCGGCGCGGCCTAGACTGGCGCGGACCGGCTGCTGCGGCCGGAGCGGAACATGACATGACCACGACCATCGAGGACCGCGCAGGCGCCGCGCCGGGGCCGCTGTCCCAGGCCTATGCGATCTGCACGGCGCTGGTGCGGGAGCATGATCCCGACCGCTACATCGCCTCGCTCTACGCCCCCGAGGCCCTGCGCCCGGGGCTGTTCGCGCTCTACGCCTTCAGCCACGAGATCGCCCGTGTGCGCGAGCAGGTCAGCGAGCCGCTGCCGGGCGAGGTCAGGCTGCAATGGTGGCGCGATGTGCTGGAGGCCGGCGACGCCGCGCCCGCCCAGGGCCATCCGGTGGCGCAGGCGCTGCTCGACACCATCCGCCGCTTCCGCCTGCCGTCGGCGCCGCTCTCGGCGCTGGTCGATGCCCGCGTCTTCGATCTCTACGACGACCCGATGCCCTCGCTCGGCGATCTGGAAGGCTATGCCGGGGAGACCTCGAGTGCGCTGATCCGCCTGGCCTCGCTGGTGCTGGCGCAGGGGCGCGATCCCGGCGGCGCGGCGGCGGCCGGCCATGCCGGCGTCGCCTATGCCGTTGCAGGGCTGATGCGGGCTTTCCCGTGGCATGCGGCGCGCGGGCAGGTCTACCTGCCGGCGGACCTGCTCGCTCGCAACGGCGTGACGCGCGAGGACATCGTGCGCGGCCGCGGCGGCCCGGGGCTGACCTATTCGCTGAAGGAGATGCGGGCGCTGGCCCGCGTGCATCTCGGCAAGCTGCGCGATCTGCGGGCGACGGTGCCGGCGCAGGTGATGCCGGCCTTCCTGCCCGTGGCGCTCGTCGAGCCCTATCTGAAGGCGATGGAGCGCGGCGGCTACGATCCATACCGGACGATCGTCACGCTCTCGCCGATGCGCCGGCAATGGACGCTGTGGCGCGCCGAGCGCGCCCGCCGCTGAGGCAGGGCGCGCGCGGCGCGGAGGGCCTGATCGTCAGGCGTGGACCGAGCGGTTCCGGATCACCAGCACCGCGATGATCGTCATGGCGCAGCAGGCCATCAGATAGGCCGCGACATAGGTCGGGCGGCCGTCGGCGGCACCGACCAGCGCCTGCGCGATCAGCGGCGTCGGGCCGGCGATCAGCACGCCGTTGAGTTCGCGCGACATCGCCAGCCCCGAGAAGCGGTAGCGCGTCGGGAACAGGTTCGCCAGGAAGGCGCCCTGCGCACCCGCCATCGCGCCGAAGCCGATGCCGTAGCCCAGCGCGATGCCGAGCGTCGACCAGACCAGGCTGCCGGTGTCGAACATCCAGAACAGCGGATAGGCCAGCAGCATCACGAACAGCGCGCCGCCCATATAGACCTTGGCGCTGCCGATCTTGTCGGCCAGGTTGCCGAGCACCGGCACGCCGGCGATGCCGAACAGCGAGCCGATGGTCACGGCGATCAGGCCGTCGGTGCGGGCCATGCCGACCGTATTGGTCATATAGCTCAGCGAGAACGCGCTCAGGATGTAGGCGTTGGCGTTGTGGCCGGTGACCGACAGGAAGCCGAACAGCACTTCCTTGGGGCTGTTGCGGAACAGCTCGCCGATTGGCACCTGCTGCTCGTGCCGCTTTGCTTCGGCGCGAGCCATGGCCTCGACATATTCCGGCGTCTCGTCGAGATGCTTGCGGATGTAGAGCGCCACGAAGAACAGCGCGCCCGACATCAGGAACGGCACGCGCCAGGCCCAGCCGAGCAGGATCTCTTCCGGCAGGTAGGAGATCACCAGGAAGGAGAGCGTGGCCAGCATGATGCCGACCAGCGTCGCCGCATTGGGCAGGCCGGTATAGAAGGCGCGCCGGTTGGCAGGGGCGTATTCGGCGACCAGCACGATGGCGCCCGCCAGCTCCGCGCCGGCACCGAAGCCCTGCACCAGGCGCATCAGCACGAGCAGGACGGGGGCGGCGAGGCCGATGGTGGCATAGGTCGGTAGCAAACCCATGCCGACGGTGGCGATGCCCATCAGCAGGATGGTGAGGATCAGCGCAGGCTTGCGGCCGAACTTGTCGCCGATATGCGAGATCACGATCCCGCCGAGCGGGCGCGCGAAATAGCCCACGGCGAAGGTCGCGAAGGCGGCCAGAAGGCCGGTCGCCGGCGAGAGGTTCGGGAAGAACAGTTTGTTGATGATCAGGCCCGACGCCGCGCCGTAGAGCGCGTAGTCGTACCACTCGATCACCGTCCCGACCGTCGCCGCAGTTACGGCCTTGCGAATGTTCGCGTCGCTCGCCTGCGGGCGCGCGCTATGCGTCTCTGACATTGGAACAAGCGTCTCCAGTCCCACGGTTGCGTTGAACGCGGGACATAGGCCGCCGACGCGGAGAACGCCATGTTTCTGCCACAAGGCCGACATGCGGCCCGAGGTCGCTTCCGCAGCGGCATCGACATGGTTCCGCCCCGGTTTATCGTCGCGCCGGCGCCCGGCGATAGCGCTGCGATTACAATGCGCTGCCCGATTTTCCGGAATCGAATCGGGATGAGGCGCGCTGCGACGGACACGCGCGGGGGCGGCCTGCCGCCGCACCGCGCTTTTGATGTGGATGCCGCCGCTCAGGCCGCGGCGGGGCCGGCGTGGGCGGCGATCCAGCCGTCGAGGTCGACCTTGGCGCGCGCGGTCAGCGCCTGCTTGCGCGCGAGACTCTTCGCCGGGCCCTTGAGGCGCTTGCCGTCCGGCCCGGTGGTGATCGCGACGTCGGGATGCGGGAACAGGCCGAAGTTGATGTTCATCGGCTGGAAGGAGCGCGGGCCCTCGTCGATCGTGACGATGTGGCCGCCGGTGATGTGGTTCACCAGCGCGCCGAGCGCCGTGGTGGCGGGCGGCAGCGGCAGCGCCCGGCCGAGGCGCTCGGCCGCGGCGAGGCGCCCGACCAGCAGCCCGATCGCCGAGCTTTCGACATAGCCCTCGCAGCCGGTGATCTGGCCGGCGAAGCGCAGGCGCGGATCCGCCTTCAGCCGCAGCTCGGCGTCGAGCAGGCGCGGCGAATTGAGATAGGTGTTGCGGTGGATGCCGCCGAGCCGGGCGAACTCGGCGTTCTGAAGCCCCGGAATCATCCGGAAGATCGCGGCCTGCTCGCCATATTTCAGCTTGGTCTGGAAGCCGGTCATGTTGAACAGCGTGCCCAGCGCATTGTCCTGCCGCAGCTGGACGACGGCGTAGGCCTTCACTGTGGGGTTGTGCTTGTTGGTCAGGCCGACCGGCTTCATCGGTCCCCAGCGCAGGGTCTCGCGGCCCCGTTCCGCCATCACCTCGATCGGCAGGCAGCCGTCGAAATAGGGCGTGCCCTCCCACTCCTTGAACTCGGTCTTCTCGGCGGCGAGCAGCGCGTCGATGAAGGCCTCGTACTGCTCGCGGTCGAGCGGGCAGTTGATGTAGTCGGCGCCGGTGCCGCCCGGGCCTGCCTTGTCGTAGCGCGACTGGAACCAGGCGGTGTCCATGTCGATCGAATCGAAATGCACGATCGGCGCGATGGCGTCGAAGAAGGCGAGGGCGCCTTCGCCGGTGAGCGAGCCGATTCCCTCCGCCAGGGCCGGGGAGGTCAGCGGGCCGGTGGCGACGATGACCTTGTCCCACTCGGCCGGCGGCAGGCCGGCGACCTCGCCGCGCGCGATGGTGACGTTGGGATGGGCCTCGAGCGCTGCGGTGACCGCGGACGAGAACCCGTCGCGGTCGACCGCCAATGCGCCGCCGGCGGGCACCTGATGCGCGTCGCCCTTCGCCATGATCAGCGAGCCGAGCCGGCGCATCTCCCAATGGAGCTGCCCGACCGCGTTGGACGAGGCGTCGTCGGAGCGGAAGGAGTTGGAGCAGACCAGCTCCGCCAGCCCATCGGTCTTGTGGGCCTCGGTGCCGCGCTGCGGGCGCATCTCGTGCAGGATGACGGGAACGCCGGCCTCGGCGATCTGCCAGGCGGCTTCGGAGCCGGCGAGGCCGCCGCCGACGACGTGAACGGGTGCGATTGTCATCCGGGCGATGTGTCCGTGAAGCCCGGCGAGGTCAAGGGGCGCGCGGCGCGAAGCCGGCCCGAAACGCAAAATGCCCGCTCGAAAGCGGGCATTCGCTCATCGACCGACCCCCGAGGGGAGGAGGAAAGGGGCCGGGAGAAGTCGTCACCGGGTGCGGCGGCACCCGAATATCAGGCCGTCGCCTCAGGCGGCGTGGGCGCGCGCCACGTACTGGATCTCCGAGCGCGACAGGCCGAGGTCGTCGAGCTCGCGATCCGACAGGCGGGACAGCTCGCGGACGGTCTCGCGATAGCGGAGATAGGCGCGGATCTTGGCAGCGATCATGGTGAGGAACATCGTGAAATCTCCTTTCGATTGCAGGGCGTTGGCCCCGTCAGCGATGAATTCGTTGTGCACTGCATATAGAGAAGGCGCGCTGCAAAATGGAGGGGCATGATGGCGGTTCCGTTATGCGTCTTGCGCATGCTGAATTCACAGCTTGGCCGAAATTCCGGCTCTGACCCGCGCAGGGCGCTTAACGCATGCGTCTGAATTGTGAATTCGCTGCCTGATTTCGCGCCATGTCGCGCGCCGCCGGCGGATAAACTCCAAAGGTGCCGCCAAAATAGGCGAAAACACCTGCTTCGCCATCCGTGTTGCGGTGCAAAACAGAACGCTTGCGATCTTTCGGCGCAGGATTTCGTTTACCATCCGCGCCGGTCGCCCTTGATCGGACGCGGCGGGAACGGGCGGGCATGGCGATCTCCTCCTATTGCGAGCGGCTGGACTTGGCCTTCTGGGCGGAGCCGCTGAACGCGGTGACCAACGCCGCCTTCCTCCTCGCCGGCCTCGCCGCGCTCCGGCTGATCCGGCGCGATCGGCCGGCGGATCGCGCGCTTCTGGGGCTCTCGGCGCTCGTCATGCTGATCGGCGTCGGCTCGTTCCTGTTCCACACCGTGCCGGCCCGCTGGAGCCTGCTGGCCGATGTCGTGCCGATCCAGCTTTTCGCCGTCTGCTATGTCGGCCTGGCCCTGCGGCGCATGCTCGGCCTGTCGCCGCGCGCCGCGCTGGCGGGCAGCGTCCTCTTCCTTGCGGCCTGTCTCGGGCTCGCTGCCGTGCTCGCGCCGGTCCTGCCGCCGCCGATTCGCGGCGCTGCCGGCTATGCCGGTTTTCTCGCAGGCCTGTTCGGCATGGCGCTGGCGGTGTCGCTGAGGGGCGTGCGGGTAACGGCGCGACACCTCGCGCTCTGCGGCGCCGTCTTCATGCTGTCGCTCGGCTTCCGTTCTCTCGACGGGGCGCTCTGCGCCCAATGGCCGGCCGGGCTGCACTGGGCCTGGCACCTGCTCAACGGCCTGGTGCTCTATCTCCTGCTGCGCACGGCCGCCCTCCATGCGCGCAGCGCGGCTTGACCTAGCGTCGCCTGGCCGGAAAGCTCCTCGAAACCACGGAGGAGACGCCTATGACCACCCCGAGCGCGCTGGATCTGTCGGATCTGAAGTCGCGGCTGTACTCGGCCGTCCTGTCGGACGTGCTCGACGAACTCGGCTATCCGAACCAGGCGGTGAAGCCCTTCGTGCGGCCGCTCGACGAAGCGGTCGTGCTCTGCGGCTTCGCCCGTACCGGGCTCTACATGAAGCGCTACGAAGTGCCGGCTGGCCGCAACCCCTACGAGCTCGAGATGGACCTGATCGACAGCCTGAAGCCGGGCGAGATCGCTGTGCTGGCCTGCGACGGCCCGACCGACCGCATCGCGCCCTGGGGCGAGTTGCTGACCACTGCGGCGATGGTGCGCGGCGCCGCCGGCTGCCTGACCGACGGGCTGGTGCGCGATGTGCGCCGCATCCGCGATGTCGGCTTCCCGCTCTTCCATGGCGGTATCGGCCCGCTGGATTCCAAGGGGCGCGGCGAGATGATGGCGGCCGACGAGCCGGTCGAGATCGGCGGCGCCCGCGTCGAGCCGGGCGACTTCATCTTCGGCGATGCCGATGGCGTGGTGATCGCGCCGAATGCGGTGGCGGAGGAGGCGATCCGGCGCGCGCTCGCCAAGATCGAGGCCGAGGACAGCACACGCGACGAACTGGCGGCCGGAGCGACGCTGCGCGAGGTCTTCGCGCGCCATGGCGTGCTCTGAGGCCCGGCGAGACGCCAACGAAAAGGGCCGGCAGTGCGCGCGCTGCCGGCCCTTCACATCTCGATAGTCAGGCGCGTTTCCGGCCCGCCCGCGCAGCCCTCAGCTGCATTGCCCGAGCAGGCGCGACGCCGCGGTCACCCCCGTCAGCGAGAACGTATAGCTCGTCGGATTGCCGCGCGCCGAGCGCGCCTCCAGCACCATCTCGTTGCCGCCGCGCATCGCCGCGAGCAGCTCCGGCTCGCGCTCCAGCCGCTGCAGCCAGGCGTTCCGACCGGACGTCATCATCTGGAAGGTGGCGTCGCCGATGGTGATCCGCACCGGGGAATCCTTGGCGAAATCATAGCCCGTCTGGAAGCTGGATTCGGTCCCGTTCGAAGCGCCTTCGCCGGTCTGCACGAAGAAGAAGACATCGCCATGGTTCAGCCGCTCAGGTCTCTCCGCGACGGGCGAGCTGGAGATGTAGCAACGCTGAGAGTTGCCGTTGGCATAGGCCGCGGCGGACCAATTTCCGAACTGCCCGAGCGGCTTGGCAGCGCTGGCCTGAGCTGCGCTGTGGCCCAGAAGAACGGTGCAGGTCACGGCGATCGCCAGTCTGATCATCGTTGTATCTCCTTTCTACTGGGTCAGGGATGAAAGGTGGGGCTTAACGAGGCGTAAACAAGTTCCGATAAATGCGTGCGACGACAGCGCGCAGCGGCCGCTGTCCCCAGTCCGGACGGCGGCTTTTCCACATGCGGATGCGGCGCGCCTCGTGCCGGGACGAGGCGCGTTTTCAGAGGAAATGGTGGCGGTTCTGGAAGGTCAGCGCGGCAGCGAGGCGTAATAGGCGGCGATGGCCGCGATCTCGTCTTCCGACATATGGCGCGACATGTAGCGCATTTCCTTGTGCGGCCGCTTGCCCGCCCGGAACGCCATCATCTGGTTGAGCAGATAGCGCTCGTTCTGGCCGGCGAGATGCGGCACCTCGGCGTCCGGCGCGATGCCGTCGACGCCGTGGCAATAGATGCACTGCTCGATCGGCGCACTCTTCTGCGCGGCTTTCGGCGCGGCCTGCGCGATGGGCGCCAGGACCGTCAGCCCGAGCGCGACGGCGGCCATATGCCAGAGCTTCACGAGGAGCCTCCCGAGGTGCCTTCTATGGAATCGGTCGCAACTCTAGGAGCAGGCCGGCGCGAACGGAACCGCGAGACGGGCAGGGGGCGCCCGCCTCAGCCACGCGGGGCGGGATACGTGTCGGGCGGGGTGCCGTCGCCCGTGCCGAGCGCGCGCTGCATCAGGACGCTGTCGACCCAGCGGCCGAACTTGAAGCCGACCGCGCGCAGCGTGCCGACCGTCTCGAAGCCGAGGGCGCGGTGCAGGCCGATCGAGCCGGCATTGCCGCTGTCGCCGATGACGGCGAGCATCTGCCGCCACGGACCGGCCTCGCAGCGGGCGATCAGGGCCGAGAGTAGCGCCCGGCCGATGCCGCGGCCGGCATTGCCGTCCGCCACATAGACCGAGTCCTCGATGGTGTGGCGATAAGCCGGGCGCGGGCGATAGCTGCCGGCACAGCAATAGCCGACGATCGCGCCGTCCTGCTCGGCCGCGAGATAGGGCAACCCCTGCGCCAGCACGGAACCGCGGCGCGCCAGCATCTCGTCGAGGGAGGGAACCGCCTCCTCGAAGCTCGCCAGCCCATGCAGCACGTGATGCGCGTAGATCGCGCG
This sequence comes from Allobosea sp. TWI1241, assembly GCF_039673065.1. Taxonomy (NCBI): domain Bacteria; kingdom Pseudomonadati; phylum Pseudomonadota; class Alphaproteobacteria; order Hyphomicrobiales; family Alloboseaceae; genus Allobosea; species Allobosea sp. TWI1241. The sequence goes on from NZ_JBDJKW010000009.1 coordinate 13,060, forward strand.
GATCGCCGCCATGTCGGCCGGCAGCGCGTCGCGCACGATGAGGGCGCCGTCCGGAGCATGCGTCATGGCCGGGGGCGTGAAGGAGGCGTTCGTCATGGGCGAGCTTTCGCTGAAGGGTTCGCAGTTGGCCAGCAGGACCGGGCGGAAGCCGCTGCGGCGGAGCCCGATATCGGCGAGCAGGTGGTCGTCGAGGGCGCGCAGGCTCCGTATCTGCTGGAGATGGGAAGCCTGCGAGCCGGCGAGATAATCGCTCAGTTCGCGCCAGGTCGCCCATGCTGGCCAGCTCGCCCATGCGGGCAAGGTCGCCCATGCTGGCAAGCGCGTTCGGGACATTCGCTCGGGCCTTTCACGGCCGCCGGGATGGCGGCTTGGTCGCCCCGATGATTGCGTCCGGCGATGTCATAAGTGAATATTCTGCTCGTGATGCGGAGCATAAGGAATTCCTTGGCATGCGCGGTTTCAGCCTCGACCAGCTCGACAGCTTTCGTGAGGTGATCGCGCTCGGCAGCTTCTCGGCCGCGGCCGAGCGCCTCGGCCTCAGCCAGCCGGCGGTAAGCCAGCAGGTGCGCGAACTGGAGCGCCGGCTCGGCACCGCTCTCGTCGAGCGCGTCGGTCGGCGAGCTAGGCCGACGGCGGCGGGCGCGGCCCTGCTCGGCCATGGCGAGCGCATCGCGGCCGAGGTGGATGCGGCGCTCGAGGCGATGGCGCGCCATGCCGAGGGCCGGCTGGGGCGGGTGCGCATCGGCACCGGCGCCACCGCCTGCATCTTCCTGCTTCCGCCGGTGCTCAAGGATCTGCGCCGCCGCTTTCCGACGCTGGAGATCACGGTGACGACCGGCAACACCGCCGAAATGGTCCGCGCGGTCGAGGAGAACCTGCTCGACATCGGGCTGGTCTCGCTGCCCGCGGCCGGCCGCAGCCTTGCCGTCACTCCGCTGCTCGAGGACGCGTTCATGGCCGTCGCCCCGCCGGAGACGGACCTGCCGGACGAGGTCGCCGCCGCCGATCTCGCCCGCATGCCGGTGCTGCTCTTCGAGCCGGGCGGCAACACCCGGCGGATCGCCGACGCCTGGTTCGCCGAGGCCGGCGTGGCCCTGCGGCCGGTGATGTCGCTCGGCAGCGTCGAGGCGATCAAGGGGCTGGTCGGCGCCGGGCTCGGTTGCGCCGTGCTGCCGGGGCTCGCGGTGCGCGACGCCGCGGCGCGCGGCACGCTGATGGTCCGCCCGCTGGCGCCGCGGCTGCACCGCACGCTGGCGCTCGTGCTGCGCAAGGACAAGCCGCTGCATCTCGGCCTGCGCGAGACCTTGCGCTCGCTGCGCGCACTCGGCACGCCGGCGGAGGAGGGCGCCTGAGCCCGGCTGCGGCGGGGCGCGCGCTTCCGCTTCCCGGCTGCAGCCGCTAAGAGCCTCGCCGAGACAGCCCGAACCGCGAGAGCGAGCCTGCCATGCGAGACGCGGACATCCGCACCCTGACGATCATCCCGCCGGCGGGCCCGCTGCATGGCAAGGTGACGCCGCCCGGCTCGAAGTCGATCACCAACCGCGCTCTGCTGGTCGCGGCGCTGGCCAAGGGCACGAGCCGGCTGTCTGGCGCGCTGAAGAGCGACGACACGCTCTATATGGCGCAGGCCCTGCGGCAGATGGGCGTCGGCGTCGAGGAGCCGGATGCCACCAGTTTCGTCGTCACCGGCAGCGGCCGGCTCGCCGCGCCGGCGGAGCCGCTCTTCCTCGGCAATGCCGGCACCGCGACCCGCTTCCTCACAGCCGCCGCCGCGCTGGTCGACGGGCGAGTGGTCGTCGACGGCGACCAGCACATGCGCAAGCGGCCGATCGCGCCGCTGGTCGAGGCGCTGCGCACGCTCGGCGTCGCGGTCGAGGCGCCGAGCGGCTGCCCGCCGGTCACCGTCACGGGCGAGGGCGGCTTCGCGGGCGGCCGGGTCGAGGTCGATGCCGGGCTCTCCAGCCAGTATGTCTCGGCGCTGCTTATGGCCGCTTCCTGCGCGCGCGGGCCGGTCGATGTCGCGCTGACGGGGCTGGGCACTGACGGCGTCATCGGCGCGCGCGGCTATGTCGACCTGACGCTGGCGACCATGCGCGCCTTCGGGGCGCAGGTGACGCAGCCGGACGCGACAAGCTGGCGCATCGCGCCGACCGGCTATGTCGCCACCGATTACCTGATCGAGCCCGACGCCTCGGCCGCGACCTATCTCTGGGCCGCCGAGGTGCTGACCGGCGGCGCGATCGATCTCGGCGTGCCGGCCTCCGCCTTCACCCAGCCCGACGCCCGTGCGCATGCGCTGATCTCGGCCTTCCCGAACCTGCCGGCCGAAATCGACGGCGCGCAGATGCAGGATGCGATCCCGACGCTCGCCGTGCTCGCCGCCTTCAACCGCACGCCGGTGCGCTTCACCGGCATCGCCAATCTGCGCGTCAAGGAATGCGACCGCGTCGCCGCGCTGGCGCAGGGCCTCTCGCGCATCCGCCCCGGTCTCGGCGCGGAGGAGGGCGACGATCTGCTCGTCGCCGCCGATCCCGCCTTGGCCGGTCAGGTGCTGCCGGCCCGGATCGATACCTTCGCCGACCATCGCATCGCGATGAGCTTCGCGCTCGCCGGCCTGCGCATCGGCGGCATCACGATCGAGGACCCGGCCTGCGTCGGCAAGACCTATCCGGACTATTGGCGCGCGCTCGGCTCGCTCGGCGTGCGATTCGAGGGCGAGGTGCCCTGACGGCCGTCGCGACGCGCCGCGCTCCCCGGCGAGGGGCGGGGCGCGCCGGGCCTGAGCGCTCCTGCGCTCAAGGCGTCCGCCAGACTCTCGGGGACAACTGACACTTGATGTCTGGAACAAAATAAGAACATCGTTGATTGCGGCTTAAGGAACCGTTAAGGTCCGGGATCGGTCATCGGCCGGTATCGAGTTCAGTGCGCAGGAAACGGAGCCGTTCATGGCCGGTAGCGTCAACAAGGTGATCATCGTCGGCAATCTCGGGCGCGATCCCGAGGTGCGGCGTCTCGGCAGCGGCGAGCCGGTCGTCAACCTGCGCATCGCCACCTCGGAAACCTGGCGCGACAAGCAGTCGGGCGAGCGCAAGGAGCGCACCGAGTGGCACTCCGTGGTGATCTTCAACGAGAACCTCGCCAAGGTCGCCGAGCAGTATCTGCGCAAGGGCTCGAAGGTCTATATCGAGGGCCAGCTGCAGACCCGCAAATGGCAGGACCAGCAGGGCGTCGAGAAGTACACCACCGAGATCGTGCTGCAGCGCTTCCGCGGTGAGCTGACCATTCTCGACAGCCGCGGCCAGGGCGGTTCCGACGAGTACGGCGCCGGCGGCGGTGGTGGCGGCTATGGCGACGAGGGCGGCGGTTCCTCCTTCGGCCGGTCCAGCCCGATGGGTGGTGGCGGCGGCTCGCGCCAGCCGGCCATGAGCGGCGGCGGCAGTGGCGGCGGTGGTTCCTCGCGCTCCTCCTCCTCCTCGCATCTCGACGACGACATCCCGTTCTAGGCCGCACGACGGCGCGAACCGGTCTGAGCGATGGCAGGCCATCGAGCGACAGGGCGGTCGCGCCGCGCTGCTCGCCTTGGGCAGCCCGCGCCTCGACCGGCCTGCTCTTCGCCGGTCGCCAGGGGCTCTCCGTCGTGGTGGTGCTGCGGGAGATCGAGGCGTAGCCGGTCGGCTACGGCGAGAACCGCCGTTTGCCGGGTGGCCGCTGCCGGGTTGTCGCTATCGCGCCTTCGCGCTGGCATGCGGCGCGCGTGATGTCCTGGAACGGAGCGCCTCGCTCCTGCTGAAGCTGCGCGTCGACGGACCCGGCATTGCCTGTCGCTTTGAAAGCGCGCGGCTGCCGGGGTCGGCCTTCAGCTCGCGCTTGCCGGTCTTGGCGATCCGCTGAAGGCGGATTCGTCGGCGGCCGGGTTCCTGTTCCCGCCTTCCGAATTGCGCTTTGCGGTGCACGGCGCGCTGTCGCGGAGTGTGATTGGAATGCTCGTTCCGGCGGGGCGATGTCTCCGCGGACCCGCGCATCGCATGCATGGCCTTCACGCATGGCCCTCCTGCGTCGCGGGCTCCTTTCTACCGCCATGCTTTGCGGCGATGCTGGCGCCATCATGACACTGCAAGATCCCACCGCCTCGGCACTCGCCGTCTGGACCGCCCTCGAAAGCCCCACCCACCATCCCGCCGGCGTCAACGGTATGATGGACCTCGTCGCGAAGGAGGTCGAAGGCCTGCCGATCGCGGTCGAGCGCGTGCCGGGCCGCGACGGTCTCGGCGACCATCTCGTCCTGCGCGCCGGCCTCGCCAATGGCGAGAAGGCCGTCTCCGTGATGTCGCATCTCGATACGGTTCACCCGGTCGGGACCAGCGCCAGGGACCTGCCCGTGCGCATCGAGGGCGACCGCCTCTACGGCCCCGGCATCTACGACATGAAGGGCGGCGCCTGGCTGGCGCTCCAGGCCTTCAAGGACGTGGCGCGGGCCGGCACGGCGCGGCGCCCGATGATCTTCCTGTTCACCGCCGACGAGGAGATCGGCTCGCCGAGCTCGCGCGGGCTGATCGAGGCGATCGGCCGCGAGTCGATGGCGGTGCTGGTCACCGAGCCGGCGCGCGAGGGCGGCCGCATCGTCACCGCCCGCAAGGGCGTCGGCCGCTTCGAGGTCAAGGTCGAGGGGCGCCCGGCCCATTCCGGCTCGCGCCATCAGGACGGCCGCAACGCCATCCGCGAGGCGGCGCACCAGATCCTCGCCGTCGAGGGCATGACCGACTACGCCCGCGGCATCACCACCACGGTGGCGATGGTCGGCGGCGGCACGGCCGCCAATGTCGTACCGCAGCACGCCTGGTTCAGCGTCGATTGCCGCGTGACCTCGGCGGCCGACGGCGCGGCCATGGAGCAGCGCATCCTCGGCCTGACGCCGCACGGGCCCGATGTCCGCCTGACGGTGACCGGCGGCATGAACCGCCCGCCCTATGAGAAGACGCCCGATGTCGCGGCGCTCTACGAGCAGGCGCGCGCGGTCGCGGCCGGGATCGGCTTCGACCTGCAGGACTGCCCGATGACCGGCGGCGGCTCCGACGGCAATTTCACCGCCGCGCTCGGCGTGCCGACACTGGACGGGCTCGGCATCGACGGCGACGGCGCCCACACCTTGCAGGAATACGGGCTGCTCTCGTCGATCGCGCCGCGCCGGGCCGTGATCAAGGGCCTGCTCGAGACGCTCTGAGGCGAGGCGGCTGACGATGGCGCAGGAACCGCTGGTCGAGAAGCGCGTCTTCCAGCTGCCCCGTTTCACCACGCAAAGCGGGCGGACGCTGAAAGACGTCCGCATCGGCTGGGAAAGCTATGGCCGGCTCAACGCCGACAAGTCGAACGCCGTCCTGATCTGCCATTTCTTCTCCGGCACCTCGCACGCAGCCGGCCGCTATGCCGCCTCCGACGCCGAGGCTGGCTATTGGGACGCGATCATCGGCCCCGGCAAGGCGATCGACACCGACCGCTGGTTCGTCCTGTCCTCGGACACGCTGGTGAACCTCAACACCGGCGATCCGCGGGTGACCACGACGGGGCCGGCCTCGCTCGACCCCGAGACTGGCCGTGCCTACGGGCCGGATTTCCCGGTCGTGACCATCGCCGATTTCGTCGCGGTCCAGAAGGCGCTGGTCGAGAGCCTCGGCATCACGCGCCTCGCCATGGTCGCCGGTCCCTCCATGGGCTCGCTGCAGACCTATGAATGGGCGGTGAGCCATCCCGAGATGGTCGGCAAGGCGATGGCGGTGATCGGCGCCGCCGAGGCCGATGCGCAGCTGATCGGCTGGCTCGACGTCTGGTCGGCGCCGATCCGCCTCGATCCGAACTGGAACGGCGGCGCCTATTACGACGGCGCCCCGCCGGAGGCCGGTCTCGCCCGCGCGCTGACCGCGATGACGCTGCAGGCCAATCACGGCGACTGGGTCAATGCGACCTTCGGCCGGCGCCCGGCTGTCGAGGGCACCGATCCGGCCTCGGCGCTGTCGGCGCGCTTCCAGGTCCAGAGCGTGCTCGACAATGCCGGCGAGCTGCGCGCCCGGCTCTGCGACGCCAACCATTTCCTCTATCTCGCCAAGGCCAACCAGCTCTTCGTCGCCGGCGGCCGCTCGCTGGAGGATGCGATGCAGCGCCTGCGCGCACCCCTGCTGGTGATCAGCCATCCGCGCGACCTCGTCTTTCCCGAGGCGATGGTGCTGCGCACCGTCGAGGCGGCGCGCGCCGCCGGGCGCGTGGTCACTCATCTCAACATCGAGGGCAAGCGCGGCCATCTGGACGGGGTGATGTCGATGAAGCAGGCTGAAGGCGCGATCCGGGCCTTCCTCGAGGGCTGATCACGGCCGAAACCCGGCGCCGGCGGTGGACAAGCGCCCGGCGGGCGGCTATCGCCGCGACAGCCCGGAGCCACTCTTGAACCGCTACCGACATCCGACAGCCCGTCTCTGGGTCGCCGTCCTGGCGGCCTATGTGCTCGTGCTGCAGGGCATCGTCGGAGCTGCCGCTTCGGGACGCAGCCTCGCGCCGACGCTGCTCGACCGCACCATCCATCTCACCCTCTGCGCGCCGGGTGCCGATGCCACGCCGCTTCCGGACGGCAGCGAGCGGCCGCATCTGCCGCCCTGCTGCCTGCTCGGCTGCGCGGCCTCCGCGGCGCTGGCGCCGCCGCCGCCCGCCCGCTCGCCGCTGGTCCTGCCGGATCGCCCCGCATTGCCGACGGTGCGCGCTCCCGAGCGCATCCAGCCGTCGCCGCCGCTGCGCGTTGGCGTCGCGGCCCGTCCGCGCGGTCCACCCTCGCTGGCCTGAACGCGTCGCGGCCCGTCATGGCCGCGTCGTCGACGGATATTCAGGCCGGCACGCCAGCCCCGGGGGCTGAGTCGCACGGCCGCCAGCCAAGCGAGGATTTCCAGCATGACCGCTCACGCGGACACCACCACGCGCGCCGCATCCGGCCGCGCCACCGGGCTGTCGCCCGACATCAAGGCCTTCGTGGCCAGGCTTCATTTCTATGCCGGCCTGCTGGTCGGTCCGTTCATCCTGATCGCGGCGCTGACCGGCACGCTCTATGTGCTGACGCCGCAGATCGAGAACCGGCTCTATCGCGAGCAGCTCACCGCGCCCGCGCAGGGCGAGGCGCAGCCGCTTTCGGCGCAGATCGTCGCCGCGCGCGGCCATATCGGCGAGGGGCCGCGCCTGTTCGCCGTGCGTCCGGCTACCGCGCCCGGCCTGACCACGCGGGTGATGTTCACCCAGCCGGGGCTCGGCGAGTCCGAGAGCCGGGCCGTCTTCGTCGATCCGGTCTCGCTGGCGATCCGCGGCGAGCTCGTGGCCTATGGCACCACCGGCATCCTGCCTTTCCGCACCACGCTCGACTATCTCCACCGCAACCTGCTGCTCGGCGAGCCCGGGCGGCTCTACAGCGAGCTCGCCGCCTCCTGGCTCTGGGCGGTGGCGCTCGGCGGCGTCGTGCTCTGGATCTGGCGGCGCAAGCCGGGTGCCGGCCGCCGCGCCAAGGGCAATCCCGCGCTGTGGACGCGCCATTGGCACGGGCTGATCGGCCTCGTGCTCTCGCTCGGCCTGCTCTTCGTCTCGGTGACCGGGCTGACCTGGTCGCGCCATGCGGGCGACCGCATCGATGCGTTGCGTGCCCAGCTCGGCTGGGTGACGCCCTCGGCGAGCGTGGCGCTGGGCGCCGCGCCCGCCGCAGCCGGCCATGGCGGGCATGACCATGCCGACCACGCCCCGGCGCCCGCCGCGGCCGTGCCGGTCGCCGCCTCCGCGACGGAGGGCGCGCGCTTCGACGCCGTGCTCGCGGCCGCCCGCAAGGGCGGGATCGACGCGCCGCATGTCGAGATCCGCGCGCCGCGCGGCGAGGGCCAGGGCTGGCTGGTGCGCGAATACGATCGCAGCTGGCCGACCCAGGTCGACACGGTGGTGATCGACCCGCGCGACATGTTGGTCGCCAGCCGCGCCGACTTCGAGACCTTCCCGCTGATCGCCAAGCTGATCCGCTGGGGCATCGACGGCCATATGGGCATTCTGTTCGGCCTGCCGAACCAGCTGCTCATGGCGGCGCTCGGCCTCGGCCTCGCGACGGTGGTCGTGCTGGGCTACCGGATCTGGTGGCGCCAGCGCCCGGCCGCCGGTGCCTTCCCGCAGACGCTGGCGCAGGCCTGGCTGCGGCTCGGGCCTGTCGCGCGCAGCGTCGCGGTGCTGCTGGCCTGCGGGCTGGGCTGGTCGCTGCCGCTGCTCGGCATCAGCCTCGCGGCCTTCGTGCTGGTCGACCTGCTGCGCTGGCGGCTGGCCCTGGCCGCCTGACCCGGCGAACGCACCGGGGCGCGGTTCAGGCGCCCCGGAGCACCGCCGTCACGCCGTCGATGACGAACTGCACGGCCAAGGCCGCCAGGATCACGCCGAGCAGGCGGCTGAGCACGATGTTGCCGGTGACGCCGAGCAGCCGGGCGATCGGCGTCGCCAGCAGGAAGGTGACAAGGCAGGCCAGGATCACCAGCCCGCAGATCAGCGCCAGTGCGGCCAGCATGGTCGCATTGCCCTCGGCCCGCCCGGCGAGCAGGATCATCGCCGTCAGCGCGCCGGGGCCGGCCATCAGCGGGATCGCCAGCGGGAAGGCGGCGACGTTGCGGATATGGTCGAGCGTGATCGCGGTCTCGGCGGTCGCCTGCTTGCGGTCGTTGCGCCGCTCGAACACCATCTCGAAGGCGATCCAGAACAGCAGCAGCCCGCCGGCGATGCGGAAGGCCGGCAGCGAGACGCCGAGCGCCTTCAGCACCACGTCTCCAGCCAGCGCGAAGAAGGCCATGATGGCGAAGGCGATGATGCAGGCGCGGATCGCGACCTGGCGGCGCTCGGCCGCCGTCATCCCGCGCGTCAGCGACAGGAAGATCGGTGCCAGGCCGGGCGGATCGACGGTCACCAGCAGGGTGACCAGCGCTGAGGTGAGGTAGTCGGACAGCATGCGGGGGCAAGTCTAGGCACGCCCGGCGGCCTGCGTCACGCGGGAAAGATGGCCGGATTGCGTCGCCTGGGAGAAATCAAGTCAGGAACGCCGCTCAAGTCATTGGAATACAGTAGCTATATTTTCCTTGGACGGATGCCGCTTTCTCTGGCTTCGCGGGGCGGAATCGGATAGCCAGAACGGTGAGAAATCCGTTTTAAATCAGGGCGTTTCCCTTGAGCGAAGATCACGACGACAAGCGCGACGACGGTCCCGAGGCGGGCGGCGACATCCGGCCGATCGCCATCACCGAGGAGATGAAGAAGAGCTATCTCGATTACGCGATGAGCGTGATCGTGAGCCGCGCTCTTCCCGACGTGCGCGACGGTCTCAAGCCGGTGCACCGGCGCATCCTGTTCTCGATGCACGAGAACAAGAACCTGCCCGACCGGCCCTACACCAAATGCGCCCGCATCGTCGGCGACACGATGGGTAAATACCATCCGCACGGCAATCTCGCGGTCTACGATGCGCTGGTGCGCATGGCGCAGGACTTCTCGCTGCGGCTGCCGCTGATCGACGGGCAGGGCAATTTCGGCTCGATGGACGGTGACGGCGCCGCGGCCGATCGTTACACCGAGGCCCGCCTCGACAAGGCCGCCATGCCGCTGCTCGAGGATCTCGACCTCGACACGGTCGACTTCCAGCTGAACTATGACGGCAAGGAGCACGAGCCCACCGTCCTGCCGGCGCGCTATCCGAACCTGCTGGTCAACGGCGCCGGCGGCATCGCGGTCGGCATGGCCACCAACATCCCGCCGCACAATCTCGGCGAGGTGATCGACGCCTGCATCGCGCTGATCGACAATCCCGAGCTCGCGATCGACGACCTGATCGAGATCGTCCAGGGGCCCGACTTCCCGACCGGCGCCTCGATCATGGGCCGCGCCGGCATCCGCAACGCCTATCACACCGGCCGCGGCTCGATCGTGATGCGGGCGAAGACGCATATCGAGGAGCTTCGCAAGGAGCGCGAGGCGATCATCGTCACCGAGGTTCCCTATCAGGTGAACAAGGCGACCATGGTCGAGAAGATCGCCGATCTGGTGCGCGAGAAGCGCATCGAGGGCATCTCCGACCTGCGCGACGAGTCGAGCCGCGAGGGCGTGCGCGTCGTCATCGAGATCAAGCGCGACGCCGTCGCCGACGTGGTGCTGAACCAGCTCTACCGCTTCACGCCGCTGCAGACCTCCTTCGGCGCCAACATGGTGGCGCTGAACGGCGGCCGGCCGGAGGTGATGAACCTTCTCGACTTCATCTCGGCCTTCGTCGAGTTCCGCGAGGAAGTGGTCTCGCGGCGCACGCGCTATCTGCTGAACAAGGCCCGCGAGCGCGCCCATGTGCTGTGCGGCCTCGCCACCGCCGTCGCCAATATCGACGAGGTGATCCGCCTGATCCGCACGGCGCCGACGCCGGCTGAGGCGCACGCCTCGCTGATGGCGCGCGACTGGCCGGCCGACGACATCGCGCCGCTGATCGCGCTGGTCGACGATCCGCGCCACCCGCTCAACCCGGACGGCACCTATCGGCTCTCGGACGCGCAGGCCAAGGCCATCCTCGAGCTGCGCCTGTCGCGCCTCACCGCCCTCGGCCGCGACGAGATCGGCGACGAGCTGCAGAAGCTCGCCACCGAGATCGCCGATTATCTCGACATCCTGCGTTCGCGCGCCCGCATCCAGCAGATCGTCAAGGACGAGCTGACCGAGGTGCGCGAGAAGTTCGCCACGCCGCGCCGCACCGAGATCCACGAATGGGGTTCCGACCTCGACGACGAGGATCTTATCGCCCGCGAGGACATGGTCGTGACCGTGTCCCATGCCGGCTACATCAAGCGCGTGCCGCTCTCGACCTATCGGGCGCAGAAGCGCGGCGGCAAGGGCCGCTCCGGCATGTCGACCCGTGACGAGGACTTCGTCACGCGGCTCTTCGTCGCCGACACGCATACGCCGCTCATCTTCTTCTCCTCGCGTGGGCAGGCCTACAAAGAGAAGGTCTGGCGGCTGCCGCTGGCGGCGCCGACCGCCCGCGGCAAGGCGCTGGTCAACATGCTGCCGCTGCAGGCCGACGAGCGCATCACCACGGTGATGCCGCTGCCCGAGGATGAAGAGAGCTGGGCGCGTCTCGACGTGATGTTCGCGACGAGGAGCGGCAATGTCCGCCGCAACAAGCTCTCGGACTTCGTGCAGGTCAACCGCAACGGCAAGATCGCGATGAAGCTCGACGAGGGCGATTCTATCGTCGACGTGCAGATCTGCTCCGAACTCGACGACGTGTTGCTGACCACGGCGCGCGGCCAGTGCATCCGCTTCCAGGTGCCCGAGGTGCGCGTCTTCAAGGGCCGCGATTCCACCGGCGTGCGCGGCATCAACCTGGCCGAGGGCGACGAGGTCATCTCGCTCGCCATCCTGCACCATGTCGACGCGACGGCCGACGAGCGCGCCGCCTATCTCAAGCTCGCCTCGGCGGCGCGTCGCGCCGTGACAGGCGAGGGCGAGGAGACGGCCGCGCCGCTGTCCGGCGATGCCGAGGAGGCGAGCGGCGACATCGAGCTCGGCCAGGAGAAGTACGCCGAGATGGGCGCGCGCGAGCAGTTCATCCTCACCGTCTCCGAACGCGGCTACGGCAAGCGCACCTCGTCCTTCGAGTACCGGGTCACTGGACGCGGCGGCAAGGGCATCGTCGCCATGGTGGTCAACGACCGTAACGGCCCGCTGATCGCCTCCTTCCCGGTCGAGGACCGCGAGCAGATCATGCTGGTCACCAATGGCGGCCAGGTCATCCGCGTGCCGGTCGACGCCGGGCCGAACAACCGCATCCGCATCGCCGGTCGCTCCACCCAGGGCGTCACCGTCTTCGACACCGCGCAGGGCGAGAAGGTCGTCTCGGTCGAGCGGATCGGCGACACCGGCGAGGACGAGGGCGGCGAGGACGAGGTCGAGGGCGGCGCTCCGGTCCAGGAGGCCTGAGACCAGGGCTCTCCGGCCGCGTCCCGTGGTGGGCAGGCCGGACGACGCGACGAGATCGGGGCGCCGTGAGCCGTGAGGGCTTGCGGCGCCCTTCGTATGTCCGGGGCGGCGCGGAGCAGGGCACCGGCCGGCCAGCGCGTGGCCGATGGGGGGCCTCCGGCTTGAATCGAGCCGGCAGCGAACCCGCGCAAGCGATTCAGGCGATTCGGGAAATCATGTCGCCGTTGGGCGGAGGCTGGACGGCGGGGCTCAGCGCGTCAGCGGCGAAGGCAGGCCGTCGCGCGGTGGGATGCTGTCCAGCCCCGGGGTGAAGGCCGGAGCGGCGAAGGGGCCGCGCAGCTCGAACAGCGATCGCGAGGCGCCGCCCGTCGCCGTCAGGATGCCGGTCATCTCGAGCCAGTGGCGGCCGAGATCGGCGTGGCCGCTGAGCGAGAGCCCATAGCCCGTGCCGGCGACCTGGCCGTCGGTCAGATAGACCACGCCGCCCTGCACCAGCGCCGCGAACTGCGCCGTCTCGAAGGCCGTCTTGCCCTGGCGCCAGTCGCGGGCCGCGCCCTTCTCCGGCCGGCGCAGGATCTCGGCGAAGGAAACGCCGCGGATTTCGCCCTGCTTGAGCGAGGCGGTACCGCGCCCGGTCAGCGAGCCGACGACCTGCTCGAAGCTGTCGCCGACGCCCTCCAGCGCGAACTGCGCCCCGAGCGTGCCGGAGAACGGGGCGAGCCCCTGCAGATGCGCGGCCGCCTGGCTGAGATTGACCTTGTCGAGCCCGAACTGGAGCTTGACGTCGGCCCCGCCGGCCACCGGCGTCGCCAGCAGGCGGGCGCGGGCCGTGCCGCCATAGCTGCCGGCGCGCAGCAGGGCGACCTCGAAGCGGCCCTTTTTGGCCATGAACTGCAAGGCGAGTTCGCTGAGCCTGGCGTCGCCGAGGCGGGCGGCGTCGAGCGAGACCCGCAGGTCGATGTCGTGCGCGGTCCAGCTCTCGAATTCGAGCGGCGTCTCGCGGCCCTCGGCCGTCTCGCCGCCGGGATGCTGGCCAGCCTGGCGCAGCAGGCGGCCGAGATCGAAATCGGCGCCGGCCAGTGTGCCAGACAGCATCAGTCGCTGGTTGGCGCCGTTGATGCGCAGCGCGCCCTCGAGCAGATCGCCGTCGAGCTTCGCGCTGACGCCGCTGAGCGAGAGGTCGTAGCCGGCGAACTGCGCGTCGGCGCCGAGCTCGACCTGCCGGACGAGCGAGGCGATGCGCGGGCGGGCGCCGAGCCAGGCCAGGGCCTGCGGCAGGGATGCGGTCGTCAGCGAGACCTTGCCGGTCATCACCTCGAGCGCGGCGGTGCGATTGCCCTTGAACTGCAGCGTCAGCGGTCGTGCGCTGAGCGAGAGCGATGCCTCGGCCCGTTCGCCGGCCACCGGCCAGAGCACTTCGAGCCTCGTCTGCTCGCCGCGCCAGGTCACCGAGCCGTTGAAGCTGACCGGCTCGCCGGCCGAGCGTCCGTCGACCACGAGATCGAGGTCGCGCAACGTGGTCTGGATCGTGCCTTCCGAGCGCAGCATCAGGCTGCCGCGCGTCACAACCAACTGGGTGTCGCGGTCGAGCTGGCGCAGATAGTCGATCGGCGCGGCCAGCCAGCGCGTGCGGCTTTCGGACGGGCCGTCGATGCGCAGGTCGAGCTCCGGCCCGATCAGGTCGATGCGGTCGAAGTCCAGCCGGCCCGCCAGCAGCGGCAGCAGGCGGGCGCGGGCACGCAGCCGCATCGCCTTGCCGGAGAGCCCGCCCTGCGGCTGCGTGAAGGCGACTTCGGAGATGCTGATGCGTGGCAGCGGCAGCAGCGCGATCTCGGCCCGGCTGATCGCGGTGACCTTGAGCCCGAGCCGACCCTCGATGCCGGCGACGACGTGCCGTTCCACCAGCCCGAGCGCGAGGTGCCATGGCTGCAGCCCGAGGGCGAGCAGCATGGCCGCGACGGCAAGGCCGATGATGGAGGCGCGTCGTGTCATGGACCTCGGTCGGCGCTGCAGCGTGTCGATCCTGCTGCCGGGCTCGGGCGCGAATCGGCCGCAGCCATCGACCGCGCTTGGCCTAGCTGGACCGGGTTTAGTCCGGCCGCTACGGAAAGTCGACCGGCGCAGCGCCGGAAACCGGGCCGATTCAGCCGTCCCGGGAGAGGTTTTCCCCGTTTCCGGCACGCGCCAGCATGATCGCGGGGTAGAGGCCGACCAGCACGATCAGCAGCGCGGCCAGCGCTCCGTCCTCGAAGACGCCGCGCGAGGCGTGGCCGTAGACCAGCGTCGCCAGCGTGTCGAAGTTGAGCGGGCGCAGCAAAAGCGTCGCCGGCAGCTCCTTCATGCAGTCGACGAAGACCAGCAGCGCCGCCGCGGCGATGGCCGGGCGCAGCAGCGGCCAGTGCAGGCGCTGCATCACCTCGCGGCGGTCGGCGCCGAGCGAGCGGGCGGCGTCGTCGATGCGCGTCGGGATCCGCGCCAGTCCGCTCTGCGAGCCGCCGATGGCGATGGAGAGGAAGCGCACCGCATAGGCGATGACCAGCGCTGCGCCCGAGCCGAGCAGCACGAGGCCGGGACTGACCCCGAACAGCGCCCGGCTGGTATCGGCGATCAGGTTGTCGAAGGCGGCGAGCGGCACCAGCAGCCCGACCGCCAGCACGGTGCCGGGAATGGCGTAGCCGAGCGCCGCGATCCGTCCGGCGGCAGGGAGCCAGCGCTCGCGCCCGAGGCGGATGGCGGCGGCGACCATCAGGCCGACCGCGACCACGGCGAGGGTTGCGATGCCGGAGATCAGCACGGTGTTGCCGAGCGCGCGCAGCATCGCGGCGTCGGCCTGGGCGAGCAGGTCGCGCCGCAGGAACTCGCCGAACAGCGAGGCGATCGGCAGCGCGGCGCCGAACAGCACGGGCAAGGCGCAGGCGATTGCCGCCCCCACCGCCGCGCCGCCGCGCAGCCGGCTGCGGCCGACCGGGCGCAAGCGCTTCACCGGCAGGGCGAAGCGCCGCGCGCCGCGCGCCCGTGCCTCGGCGAGGATCAGCAGAACGATCACGAACAGCATGACGCAGGCGATCTGCGCCGCGCCGGCCAACGAACCGCCATTGATCCAGGTGGAATAGACCGACAGCGTCAGCGAGCGGACGCCGAGATACTCGCTGGCGCCGATGTCGTTCAGCGCCTCCAGCATGGCGAGCGTCAGCCCGGCGGCCAGCGCCGGCCGGCACATCGGCAGGGCGACGCGCCAGAACAGCCGCGAGCGCGATGCGCCGAGCGTGCGCGCCGATTCCACGATCGCGGCGCTCTGCATGCCGAACAGCGCCCGCACGCTGAGATAGACGTAAGGGTAGAGCACGAGGCCGAGGATCAGGATCGCGCCGGCGAGATTGCGCGGATCGGGGAACCAGTAGTCGCGCAGCGAGCGATAGCCCGTGAGCGCGCGCAGCGCCGTCTGGAACGGCCCCTGGAAGCCGAGCATCTCAACATAGACATAGGCGGTGATGTAGGTCGGCATCGCCAGCGGCAGCACAAGCAGCCATTCCAGGCTGGCGCGGCCGGGGAAATCGTATTGCGTGACGATCCAGGCCGTGCCGACGCCGACCACCGCGCAGAAGGCGGCGACGCCGGCCAGCAGCAGCAGGGTGTTGCCGAGCGCGACAGGCAGCACGTTGGCGGCCAGATGCGGCCAGACCGACAGCGCCTCGCGCGACAGGGCGGTGAAGCCGAGCGCCAGAACCGGCAGCGCCACCAGGGTCGCCGCGAAAACGGCGGCCAGGACGAAACGAGTCGACGGCCGCCAAGCGAATGGCGGCCGTCCAGTCAGTCCGGATCGGACCGGAGCGTGGCTCAATTGTCGAAGCCGACCTTGTCGACCAGCTCGGACGCCGCCTTGCGGTTCTTGGCGATCTCGCCGAGCGAGGTCGTGTCGGGGGTGAGGGCGCCCAGCAGCTTCACGGCGGCGGCGTCCTTGACCTCGGCGTTCACCGGATACTCGAAGTTGCCGTCGGCATAGATCTCCTGCGCCTTGGCGCCGAGCATATAGCCGATCAGCTTGACGGCGTTGTCCTTGTTCGGCGCGTTCTTGGCGATCGCCGCGGCCGAGACGTTCACATGGGTGCCGCCACCCTGGAAGGTGCTCTTGAGCGGCTTGATCGCGTCGTACCAGGACTTCTGCTCGTTCGTGGCCTTGCTCATCAGGCCGATATAGTAGGTGTTCATCACCGCGACGTCGCACTGGCCCGACAGGATGTCGCGCGCCACGTCACGGTCGCCGCCGCCGGCCTTGCGGGCGAGGTTGGCCTTGAGGCCCTTCAGATACGCCTCGGTCTTCTCGGCGCCGTGACGCACGAGATAGGCGGCGAAGAAGGCGTTGTTGTAGGGGTGCTGGCCCGAGCGGATGCAGACCTTGCCCTTCCACTTCGGGTCGGCGAGATCCTCATAGGTGATCGCGTCCTGCTTCACGCGCTCCTTGGAGGCGACGACGATGCGGGCGCGCTGGGTCAGCGTGACCCAGTTGTCGCCGGGGCCGCGCAGCGCGGCGGGTACGATCTTGTCGACCGCGGTGCCCGGAATCGGCTGGGTGATGCCGGCATCCGCCGCGGCGGCGATCTGGCCGACATCGACCACGAGCATCACGTCGGCGGGGCTGTTGGCGCCCTCGGCCTGGATGCGCTGCTGCAGGCCGTCCTTCATGAACACGGCGTTGACCTTGATGCCGGTGTCCTTGGTGAACGCCTCGATGACCGGGTTCAGCAGGGCCGGCTCGCGGGTGGTGTAGAGGTTGACGCTCTGGGCGAAGGCCGGGGCCGCCAGCAGGCAGGACGTCAGCGCAGCTGCGTAGAGGCTGGATTTCACCGTCATGGTTCGCTCCTGAAATCGGGGGCTGTCGCGATGGGCGAAGCGAGGGGAGCGGTAGAGGCCCGGCGGCGTCCGGTCAAGGCGATAAGCCTGATTATTCAAAGACTTATACCTATTCTAAACTGGATGCTGATTGTAATTGTTTTAAATGAGGCTGTGCCGTCGGCGATGGGCAGGCGTCACCCTCTGGAGCCGTCTTTCGCGGGCTCGTAACGCTGCTGCGACGGCTATCGCGCAGCCGCCGTCCCGGCGTCGTGTCTCTTGTGATATTTGCGCAACGCCGAGGCTGATTACTCGGCGTCTGCCGCTGTCGGCGCCGATCGCCGCGTTCCTGCCATAAAGCGCCATCAGCAACGGAACCCGTCGAATTGTTGCGATCTGGAAGTATTCGGGCCTTTCGACGGGGCGATGTCCGAAATGTCCCGTCGGTCGGCTGAAGGTCCAGGTCGCGTGGCTCGGCGTTGCGCCCCCCGGTTTCCACATGGCAAACCGGATCCCGCGCAGAAGGCGCGGGATCAGAGGGCAGGGAAGACAAGGCGAAATGAGCGCGCGCGTATTCGATAAGTCCAGGCTTCCGAGCAGGCATGTCAGCGTCGGGCCCGCCCGCGCCCCGCACCGGTCGTATTACTATGCGATGGGCATGACGGCCGGCCAGATCGCGCAGCCCTTCGTCGGCGTCGCCTCCTGCTGGAACGAGGCCGCGCCCTGCAACATCTCGCTCATGCGTCAGGCCCAAGCGGTCAAGAAGGGCGTCGCCTCCGCCAGCGGCACCCCGCGCGAATTCTGCACCATCACCGTCACCGACGGCATCGCCATGGGCCACCAGGGCATGAAGTCCTCGCTGGCCTCGCGCGAGGTCATCGCGGATTCGGTCGAGCTCACCATGCGCGGCCATTGCTATGACGCGCTGGTCGGCCTCGCCGGCTGCGACAAGTCGCTGCCCGGCATGATGATGGCCATGGTGCGCCTCAACGTGCCGTCGATCTTCATCTATGGCGGCTCGATCCTGCCCGGCACCTTCCGCGGCCAGCCGGTCACCGTCCAGGACATGTTCGAGGCGGTCGGCAAGCATTCGGTCGGCGCGATGTCGGACGAGGACCTCGCCGAGATCGAGCAGGTGGCCTGCCCCTCGGCCGGCGCCTGCGGCGCGCAGTTCACCGCCAACACCATGGCGACGGTGGCCGAGGCGATCGGCCTGGCCTTGCCCTATTCCTGCGGCGCCCCGGCGCCCTACGACGTCCGCGACACCTTCTGCTACGCCGCCGGCGAGCAGGTGATGGAGCTGATCGCCCGCAACATCCGCCCGCGCGACATCGTCACCCGCAAGGCGCTCGAGAACGCGGCGACCGTGGTGGCGGCCTCCGGCGGCTCGACCAATGCGGCGCTGCACCTGCCGGCGATCGCGCATGAATGCGGCATCGACTTCGACCTGTTCGCCGTCGCCGAGATCTTCCGCCGCACGCCTTACGTCGCAGACCTGAAGCCGGGCGGGAAATACGTCGCCAAGGACATGTTCGAGGTCGGCGGCATTCCGCTGCTGATGAAGACGCTGCTCGACCATGGCTATCTGCACGGCGACTGCATGACCGTGACCGGCCGGACCATCGCCGAGAACCTCGCCTCGGTGAAGTGGAACCCGAACCAGGACGTGGTCTACCCGGCCGACAAGCCGCTCTCGCCGACCGGCGGCGTCGTCGGCCTCGTCGGCAATCTCGCCCCCGAGGGCGCGATCGTGAAGATCGCCGGCATGCCGCAGGACAAGCTGGTCTTCGCCGGCCCGGCGCGCTGCTTCGACTGCGAGGAGGAGGCCTTCAAGGCCGTCACCGAGCGCACCTACAAGGAAGGCGACGTGCTCGTCATCCGCTATGAGGGCCCCAAGGGCGGCCCCGGCATGCGCGAGATGCTCTCGACCACCGCCGCGCTCTATGGGCAGGGCATGGGCGACAAGGTCGCCCTCATCACCGATGGGCGCTTCTCGGGCGCGACGCGCGGCTTCTGCGTCGGCCATGTCGGCCCCGAGGCGGCCGTCGGCGGCCCGATTGGCCTGATCCGCGACGGTGACATCATCGAGCTCGACGCCATCACAGGAAAGCTCGCAGTCCGCCTTTCTGATGCCGAACTTGAGGAGCGTCGTAAGGCATGGACGCCCCGCGAGACCGATTATCGCTCCGGCGCCCTGTGGAAATACGCGCAGACCGTCGGTTCCGCCATGGGTGGGGCCGTGACCCATCCGGGAGGCGCCGCCGAGACCCATTGCTATGCGGATATCTGACACGATCATCGCCGGCGCGTTTCTGCTCCTGGGCTGCCAGTCGGTAGCCTGGGCGCAGGAGATGCCCGGATCGCGCGGGCCGGTCCCGCCGCTGCCGATTCCCAGCGCGCCGCTGGCCGAGCCTGAGGACGGCGAGGTCGCGGTGGCCCCGCTGGCGCCGGCGCGCCCGCTGGCCTCCGCCCCGTCGACCAGCCCGGCGCCGGGCGCGGCCCTGCCGCTCGCGCCCTTCAGCAATGCCCGCGAGGCCCTCAAGGCCTGGATGCGCGACTCGACCGCCGGCGACCAGGCCGGCGCAGTGCGCGCCCTCGAATTCGCCGCCTCGCGCGGCCATCTCGCCGCCCAGTTCAAGCTCGGCCGGGTCTATGCCAGCGGCGACGGCGTCCCGGTCAACGATCTCAAGGCCTTCGAGTACTTCTCCAAGATCGCGGACGAGAACGCGGACCAGATCCCGGGCACCTCGGACGGGCGCATCGTCGCGGCTGCGTTCGTCGCGCTCGGCGGCTATTTCCTCGACGGGATCAAGGGCACCTATGTGAAGCCCAATCCCGATCGCGCCTTCGACATGTTCCATTACGCCGCGTCGTATTTCGGTGACCCGGACGGGCAGTACAATCTCGCGCGTCTCTATCTGAACGGCACCGGCGCCCGCCGCGACGCCCGCCAGGCGGCGCGCTGGATGAAGCTCGCGGCCGAGAAGGGCCATGCTCCGGCCCGCGCCGTCTTCGGCGACATGCTGCTGCGCGGCGGTGACGGCGTGCCGCGCCAGCCGATCCTCGGGCTGATGTGGCTCGCGCTCGCCCAGGCCGGCGCCGACACGGTCCGCGAGGGCTGGATCTCCGAGCGCTACGAGGCGGCCTTCGCCTCCGCCAGCGTCAACGACCGGACCGCGGCACTCGCCCTGATCGAGCGCCAGCAGGCCAGGACGCCTACCCGCCAGTGAGCCGGACGGGGCAGGGCGTCACGCCCGCTGTCGAAGGTGAGTGCCTGCGGCCTGGCGGCAACGCACGTCAGTGCAGGTCGATCAGCACCGGCACATGGTCCGAGGCCTTCTCCCAGCCGCGCACATGCTTGGCGATCGAGACGCCGGCCAGCCTGTCCGCCGCCTGCGGCGAGAGCAGGAGATGGTCGATGCGGATGCCGTTGTTCCGCTGCCAGGCCCCGGCCTGATAATCCCAGAACGTATAGAGCCCCGCCGCATCGGTGGTGGCGCGCAGCGCCTCGGTGAAGCCGAGCCCCAGCAGCTTGCGGAAGGCCGAGCGCGTCGGCGGCAGGAACAGGGCGTCGCCCGTCCAGGCGGCCGGGTCGCGGGCGTCGCGCGCATCGGGAATGACGTTGTAGTCACCGGCCAGCACCAGCGGCTCCTCATGCGCCAGCAGGCCGCGCGCATGCGTGGTCAGCCGCTCCATCCAGCCGAGCTTGTAGGGATACTTCTCGGTGTTCGGCGGATTGCCGTTGGGCAGGTAGATCGAGGCGAGGCGCACCACGCCGTCGCCATGCGGCAGCACGCCCTCGAGATAGCGGGCCTGGACGTCGCTCTCGTCGCCCGGCAGTCCGCGGCGGACGCTGTCTTTCTCCAGCGGCACGCGCGACAGGATCGCGACGCCGTTGAAGGTCTTCTGCCCATGGGTTTCGACCTGCCAGCCGGCCGCCTCGATCTCGGCGCGCGGGAAGTCGCCATCGACGCATTTCAGCTCCTGCAGGCAGACGGCGTCCGGCTGCGCCTCGTCCAGGAAGGCGAGCAGATGCCCCAGCCGCTGGCGGACGGAATTGACGTTCCAGGTGGCGATACGCACGGGCACGGCTCCGATTCAGGCGAGGCAGGCATTGAAGCCCGGCGGCGCGCCAAGGCAAGTCATGAGCGCCCTGCGCCCCGAACGAAAACGGCCCTCCGCGAGGAGGGCCGTGGATCGCGTGGGGTGCGGGTGGCCCTTACGGGCAGTAGCGCACGATGCCGCCATTGGCGATGTAGGTGCCGGTTTCCGGATCGTAGGTGCGGAAGCGGCGCGAGCAATAGGCGATCGCGTCGGCATCCGGCGAGACGTAGACCCGCGGCGGCGGGGGCACCGGCTCGGCATAGACCGGGCCGGGCGCGAGCAGGGCGCCGGCCGCGAGCGCGCCCAGCGCGCCGGCGGCGATGCCGGCTCCGACGGCTGCGCCGCGGTTATAGCGATAGCGCGGGCCGTAATAGCCGTAGCGCGGGCCGTAATAGCGGCGGTACTGCACCGTCTCGACCAGGCCCTGGCCGCCCGACTGGGCGACGGCGGCGGTGACCGGCGCCAGCGGCGCGGCGGAGGCAGGAGCCGCCAGGGCGAAAGCGCCCGCAACGGCGGCAGCGGCGATCGTGGTTTTGATCATGGCCAAACTCCTTTCCCCTCCAATCCCGGAGGGGGCGAACTGTTCCGCCATCAAAACCCGGCGGCAGTCCATTTCAAGACTGGCATGCAGGAATAGGTCTCAAAAAAGGCGAAAATTCATCGCCTGACCTTGCGACCGCGCTTTGCGCTTGCAGTCGTCACACGGCCGCACCATCTCGCGCTGCACCATTCACGCCGCAAGCGTGATTCCATCCATCAGGGCGAACCTTCGAACCCGTCATGTCCCACCCCGCCGAACCCCGCCAGACACCGGCCATTCCCGCGCCGCTCAAGCCGCTGCCGATGCTGATCTTCGCCTCGCGCTGGCTGCAGGTGCCGCTCTATCTCGGGCTGATCGTGGCGCAGTGCGTCTACGTCTTCCTGTTCCTCAAGGAGCTCTGGCACCTCGTCACCCACGCCTTCGATTTCAGCGAGCAGCAGATCATGCTGGTGGTGCTCGGGCTGATCGACGTGGTGATGATCTCCAACCTGCTGATCATGGTCATCGTCGGCGGCTACGAGACCTTCGTCTCGCGCCTGCGCCTGCAGGGCCATCCCGACCAGCCGGAATGGCTCAGCCACGTCAACGCCTCGATCCTGAAGATCAAGCTGGCGATGGCGATCATCGGCATCTCCTCGATCCACCTGCTACGGACCTTCATCGAGGCCGGCAATATCGGCGGGCTCGGCCGGACGACGAACTATACCGAGACCGGCGTGCTGCTGCAGACGCTGATCCATGTCGTCTTCATCGTCTCGGCGATCGGCATCGCCTGGGTCGACCGGATGACGGTCGGCAACGGCAAGGGGCACTGACGCCCGCCGCTAGAAACGGCTTCCGGGGGCGAGGGGACTGCCTCGCCCCCGGCAGCAGTCCTTGTCCCGATGCTCGCCTCACGGCGAGCATTTTCGTTTCGGGGCACGGGGAGACGCCGCCGGCATTGCGGGCCGGCTCCTGCGGTCAGGGCTGCTGTCCCGCGAAATCCTAGGGAAGCCGAGTCAGCCGCGGGCCCGGCGCGTCGGGATGCCCCGCATCGCCACGGCGGCCGCGAGGCCGGGGGCGGTCTCGACGCCGAGCGTCGGCAAGGCGAGGGTGCGCTGGCCGCGGAAATCGACATGGCAGACCAGGAGCCCGCGCTCCTCGATATAGCCGAGCAGGCGTCGCGCACGGCTCGGCGAGTGGCTGCCATAGGCTTCCGCCAGCTCGGCGTCGGAGGGGCAGGGCGCGCCCTCGATCGCGGCGCGCGCGATGAACAGGAAGAAGCCGTGCAGGTCTTCCGGCAGGGATTCGGCGGCGGTCAGCGCCTTCTCCCAGGCATCGGAGGACAAAACCTCCTCGCTGGCACCGGCGCGCGCCACGGCGAGGCGCTTGCGGAAGGCGTCGAGGCTGGTCTCCGGCCCGCCGATCCGCCGCATCCGGCAGCGCACGGTGAAGTCCTGGTAGAGCACGGCGACCTGCCGGTCGCGCGATTCCGGCTCGTCGAGCAGTTCGTTGAGGATCGCGACCAGCGCCTCCTCGCGCTCGGCCGGGTCCATTTCGATCTCGGGCTCGGGCGGCGGCGCCGGCGGCCCCTGCGTCTCGATGCGCCGGATGATCTCGGGCGCCGCGGAGGGCCGTGGGCGCGGCTGGCGCGGCCAGGGGGCGGGCGCCGCCTCGTCCTCCCCGGCGGTGAAGATCAGCTTGCTGGCGTCCTCTGGCGCCTGCTCGGGCAGGGGCAGCAGGCCGGGCGCGCCGCCGCGGTCGACCGAGGCGACCGGGCCGATCCGCACCGGCAGCGGCCGCTTCGACAGGGCGGGGCCCAGCGCGACGAACTGGCCGCGCTCAAGATCGCGGAACATCTCGGCCTGGCGCCGGTCCATGCCGAGCAGGTCGGCGGCGCGCTGCATGTCGATATCGAGGAAGGTGCGGCCCATCAGGAAGTTCGAGGCTTCCGCCGCGACGTTCTTGGCGAGCTTGGCCAGGCGCTGCGTCGCGATCACGCCCGCGAGCCCGCGCTTGCGGCCGCGGCACATCAGGTTGGTCATCGCGCCGAGCGAGAGGCGGCGCGCCTCGTCGGACGCCTCGCCCGCCATCACCGGGGCGAAGAGCTGCGCCTCGTCGACCACGACGAGCATCGGATACCAGAAGGAGCGCTCGATCTCGAACAGCCCGCCGAGGAAGGCGGCCGTGGCGCGCAACTGCTCGTCGGCGTCGAGCTCCTCGAGATTGAGCACGACGGAGACGCGATGCTGGCGCACGCGCAGCGCGATCTTCTGCAGTTCCTGCGGGCTCGCCGTGCCGTCGACCACGACATGGCCGAACTGGTCGGCCAGCGAGACGAAGTCGCCTTCGGGGTCGATCACCGCCTGCTGCACCAGCGGCGCGCTCTGTTCGAGCAGGCGGCGCAGCAGGTGCGACTTGCCCGAGCCGGAATTGCCCTGAACGAGAAGGCGCGTCGCCAGCAGTTCCGCCAGGTCGAGCTCCGCGGGATCCCCGCTGCGCGTCGAGCCCATGTCGATGCCGGTTTTCATGCCTTGTCTTGCGTCACCAGGGATGCGGGCGGCCGGAGCGCCTGACGGGCGGTGGCCGCGGGAAGGGCCGAGGTCTAGCACGCGGCCCCGTGCCGGCGGTCGCGCCGGCGCGCCGCCATCCACAGCTTATTCCACGCCGCCTCCAGGGGTGGAAGCCGCGTCGGGCGCAAGGCCGCTGCCCGCGACCGCGCGCTCAGTTCGGGCAGCCGATCCGCCGCTCGACATGGCGGATGTCGGCGATCGTCCGGCGCTGCTGGGCCGAAAGCGGAACGTCCTCGGCATTGTCGTAGACGCAGCCGGCATTGCCGAAGGCACGGATGCCGCGCTGCGTGTTGAAGCAGTAGCCCTGCGCCTTGTAGATCTCGTTGCGCTGGTACCAGAGGTCCTCGCAGCTCTGGGCGAAGGCCGGCGCGGCGGCCAGCAGCGGCAGGCCGAGCCCGGCCGCGAGGGCGAGCAGGGGAAGCCGCAGGGCGGCGCGGCGGTGGCTGGTCCGGGTGGGGATCTGCATGATGGGCTGCATGACGGGTCTCTCCGATCCTGGCTGTGCCGGGCTCTTGCGGGACTGTCGGCGGTTTTCGCCGGCGCCTGGCAGGCTGCGCCCCAATTCGGGCCGGTCTCGGGCAGAGCGCGCTGTCGCAGCTGTGAATTGACCTGCCGCCGCCCTCCGGCCGACAAGGAACGCGCCGGGGAGAGGACGATCGCGACCGATTCCGCGGCGGGAGTGGATCGCGATACAAAATCCGCCGCGATTGCGCGGCAGCATGCCTCGACACATCAAGCGCCCGTCGTTGAAAGGAACGTCTCCATGTTCATCGGTTCGCCTCGCAGGCTGGCCTTCGCCGGCCTCGCCGCAGCTTCGCTCTGCTTCGGCGCGGCCCCGGCCATGGCTCAGTCGCAGGCGCTGAGCCCCGAGCAGCGCAAGGCCGTCGTCGAGCTGATCCGCGAGACGCTGATGAAGAATCCCGATCTGGTGATGGATGCGCTCTACGAGCACGAGCGCCGCAGCCAGGAGGCGCAGCTCGCCGCGCAACGCAAGGCGATCAGCGACGTCGCCACCCTTGTCGACCCGGCGACCTCGATCATCGCCGGCAATCCCAAGGGCGACGTCACGCTGATCGAGTTCATGGATTACAATTGCGGCTTCTGCAAACGCGGGCTCGAGGACGTGGTCGCGCTGGTCAAGGCCGATCCGAACCTCAAGGTCGTGGTCAAGGACTTTCCCTTCCTGGGGCCGGGCTCGGAAGAGGCCAGTCGCGTCGCCTTCGCCGCCAAGAAGCAGCTCAGCGGCGAGCGTTACTGGGACTTCCATCTCAAGCTGATGCGCAGCAAGGGCCAGATGAACTTCGCCCGGGCGCTCGAGATCGCGCGCGAGTCCGGCGCCGATGTCGCCCGCCTGAAGAAGGACGCCGAGACGGACGAGGTCCGCGAGGCGATCGGCAAGGTCGTCGAGCTCGGCCGCCAGATCGGCATCCAGGGCACGCCGGCCTATGTCGTCGGCGACGAGCTGGTCTCGGGCGCCGTCGGCGAGGCGGTGCTGAAGCAGAAGATCGATTCGGTCCGCAAGTGCGGCAAGACCGATTGCAGCGGCTGAGGCCGCCCGCGCGCCGAGGCGCAATCGGCCGGCGAGGGCGCTAGCGGCCCCCGCCGGGGCGTTCCCTGCGGTTTTCTCGGGTGAGGGCGGGCCGCCGCGCGGCATTCGCCCTTTTCCTGCCGGGGTCTTCCGGTTAAGACCCCCGTGAGCCGGGCGCCCGCGACCTCCGTCGCCGGCGCGCCTTCGCATATTCGGCGTTCATCGGGACGGTTCCCGTCCCGCCCATCGAGACTGAAGACGGTGAAGCCCGCCATGGCGACCAAGAGCCCCATCGATCCCGAACTCGTGCGCGAGATGGCGCAGCTCATCAACGAGACCGACCTGACCGAGATCGAGGTGCAGAAGGGCGACCTCCGCATCCGCGTCGCGCGCACCATCACCGCGACCGTGATGGCGCCGGTGGCGGCGGCTCCCGCTGTGGCTGCTCCTGCCGCCGTCGCCGCGGCCCCGGTCGAGGCCAAGCCCACCGCCGCCCATCCCGGCGCCGTCACCTCCCCGATGGTCGGCACCGCCTATCGCCGCCCGTCGCCGGACGCCAAGCCCTTCGTCGAGATCGGCAGCGAGGTGAAGGCCGGCGAGCGCGTGCTGCTGGTCGAGGCCATGAAGACCTTCAACGACATCGTCGCGCCGCGCGCCGGCAAGGTCGTCGCGATCATGGTCGAGGACGGGCAGCCGGTCGAGTACGGCGAGCCGCTGCTGGTGATCGAGTGATCGGGCCGGCCGGAACGGGGGCTCGCTGAGATGTTCGAAAAGATCCTGATCGCCAACCGCGGCGAGATCGCCCTGCGCGTGCTGCGCGCCGCCAAGGAGCTCGGCATCGCCACCGTGGCGGTGCACTCCACCGCCGACGCCAACGCCATGCATGTGCGCCTCGCCGACGAGAGCGTCTGCATCGGCCCGCCGGCCGCGCGCGAGAGCTATCTCAACATTCCGGCCCTGATCGCCGCCTGCGAGATCACCGGCGCCGACGCGGTCCATCCCGGCTACGGATTCCTCTCCGAGAACGCCCGCTTCGCCGAGATCCTCGAGCGGCACAACATCGCCTTCATTGGCCCCAAGGCCGAGCATATCCGGGTGATGGGCGACAAGATCGAGGCCAAGCGCACCGCCAAGCGCCTCGGCATTCCCTGCGTGCCCGGCTCGGAGGGCGGCGTCAGCGACGAGGGCGAGGCGTTGCGCATCGCCCGCGAGATCGGCTTCCCGGTCATCATCAAGGCCGCCGCCGGCGGCGGTGGCCGCGGCATGAAGGTCGCGCGCAGCGAGGAGGAGCTCGTCGTCGCGGTGCAGACCGCCCGCACCGAGGCGAAGGCCGCCTTCGGCGACGACGCGGTCTATATCGAGCGCTATCTGCAGAAGCCGCGCCATATCGAGATCCAGGTGCTCGGCGACGGACGCGGCAACGCCATCCATCTCGGCGAGCGCGACTGCTCGCTGCAGCGCCGCCACCAGAAGGTCTGGGAGGAGGGCCCGTCGCCGGCCCTCAACGCCGGCGAGCGCGAGCGCATCGGCGGCATCTGCGCCAAGGCGATGGCGGATCTCGGCTATCTCGGCGCCGGCACCATCGAGTTCCTCTACGAGGATGGCGAGTTCTACTTCATCGAGATGAACACCCGTATCCAGGTGGAGCATCCGGTGACCGAGATGATCACCGGGATCGACCTGGTGAACGAGCAGATCCGCATCGCCGCCGGCGCGCCCTTGTCCATCCGCCAGGAGGACGTGGTGATCGAGGGGCACGCGATCGAATGCCGGGTCAATGCCGAGCATCCGGCGACGTTCCGGCCCTCGCCGGGCAAGATCGTCTCGTTCCACACCCCCGGCGGCCTCGGCGTGCGCGTCGATTCGGCGGCCTATCAGGGCTATGCGATCCCGCCGCACTACGACTCGCTGGTCGGCAAGCTGATCGTCCACGGCCGCAACCGGGCCGAGTGCCTGATGCGCCTGCGCCGCTCGCTCGACGAGTTCGTCGTCGACGGCGTCGACACCACGCTGCCGCTGTTCCGGACCCTGGTGCGCAACCAGGACATCCTCAACGGCGACTACAATATCCACTGGCTCGAGAAGTTCCTCGCCGCCGGTGGCATGGACGAGCAGAACCAGGGCTGAGCCGGCTTGCGCTGCCCGTCCGGGGCCGGGCCCCGGACGGGCGCGGCCGCGACGGCGTGCGCCTTGGTTCCGCCCCGCCCGCATGGTTTGACAGCCGTCCCCGCCCGCGCTCCCATCACGCCATGAAGGCACGCTCCATTCCCGCACGGACGCCCGCCATCACGCCGGAGCTCCTGCTGCGTGCCTATGCGGCGGGCATCTTTCCCATGGCGGAAAGCGCCGACGATCCCGGCCTGTTCTGGGTCGAGCCCGAAGAGCGCGGCATCATCCCGCTCGACGATTTCCACCTGCCCTCCCGGCTGGCGCGGCGCGTCCGCTCCGACCGCTTCGAGATCAGGGTGGACCATGATTTCGAGGCGGTGATCGCGGCCTGCGCCGAAAGCCTGCCGGACCGCGACGAAACCTGGATCAACGGCCGCATCCGCACGCTCTATGGCGCGCTGTTCCGCATGGGCCATGTCCACACCGTCGAGTGCTGGCGCGAGGGGCGGCTGGTCGGCGGGCTCTACGGGCTGGCGCTCGGCGCCGCCTTCTTCGGCGAGAGCATGTTCCATCGCGAGACCGACGCCTCCAAGGTGGCGCTGGTGCATTTGGTGGCGCGGCTGCGGCGCGGGGGCTTCCGGCTCCTCGACGCGCAATTCAAGACCGACCACCTCGCCCAGTTCGGCACGCGCGAGCTGCCGCGCGACGTCTATCGCGACCTGCTCGACCCCGCGGTCGCGGATGAGGCCGAGTGGTGGTGCTGGCCGGCGGGCAGAACGGTGACGGGGCGCGAGGCGCTGGCCGAGCTCGCTCCGCAGCCGGGAGCGGCGCCGGAGGCCGATTAGGCGCGCGGCGGCGGTGCGTCGTCGCGCTGCATGGGGGCCGGGGAGGTCGCTGCCGCGCCCTTGACGCTCCGGTCGAAGCGCGAGGCCAGCCAGACGATCGCGATGGCGACACAGACCCCCCAGCCGACCTCGAAGACGCGCGACAGCATCATGCGCTGCGCCGTGCCGGCATGCGGCACGATCAGGATGATCGTCGCGGTGATGCCGGCGAGCCGGGCGGCGGTCGCGACATTGAGCAGCCAGGCGACCAGCACCGAAAGGCCGACCGCCAGCGCGTAGCTCGCGATGTGCTGGCCGGTGATCAGGATGACCACGACGCCGATCAGCCCGCCGATCGCGGCGCCGACGAACTGGTCGCGCGCCATGCTGCGGGTGGCGCCGAATTCGCTCTGCACCACGGCAATGGCGGTGATCGCGGCCCAGAAGCCTTCCTGCAGGCCGAGCGCCTGGGTCGGCAGATAGGCGACGAGCGCGGCGACCGTCGACATCACGCCGTGTTCGAGGCCTTCGCGCAGGCGCACGCGCCGCGGCAGCTGCTTGGCGAGGCTCGCCAGCCTGCCGCGCAGCCGTCTCAGCCGGGCCTCCGCGTTGCGCGAGGCG
Organism: Allobosea sp. TWI1241; assembly: GCF_039673065.1. Taxonomy (NCBI): domain Bacteria; kingdom Pseudomonadati; phylum Pseudomonadota; class Alphaproteobacteria; order Hyphomicrobiales; family Alloboseaceae; genus Allobosea; species Allobosea sp. TWI1241. The sequence goes on from NZ_JBDJKW010000009.1 coordinate 42,169, forward strand.
CCGGGAAGGCCGCTGTCGCTCACGCCGGCCTCAGCCGCCGCCCGTCGGGTCGCGGCCGCCCGGAACCGGGTTCGTCGGGAAGAAGCGCTGCGTCGGCGCCTGCTGCGGCCGCACCGGCACGCCCTGGCGCGGGGCCACGTCGATGCGCTGGTTCGGCGGGGGCGGCGCCTGATCGCGCGGCGGGCGGGGCGTGCGCTCGTCGGGCGGCGGAGGCGGTGCTTCCGGTTCCTTCGGATCGACGACCAGCTCGGTGCCGCCTTTGCAGTCGGTCAGCCAGACATCGTAGATCGCGTGCTCGACGCCGTGCAGGCCGGGGCTCGCCGCATACATCCAGCCGGTGAATATCCGACGGTACTCGTTGTCGAAGGTGACCTCGTCCACCTCGGTGAAGGAAGTTGTCTGCGGCGCCTCGGTCGGCGGGCGGGTCCAGCACACCCGCGGCGTCAGTTGGAGAGAGCCGAACTGCACCGTCTCGTCGATCGCCACCTCGAAGGAGATGATGCGCCCGGTGATCTTGTCGAGCCCGGCGAACACCGCGGTCGGGTTGCGGATGCGATCGGCACTGGCCGGCGTCGCCAGCACGAGCGCCGTTCCGGCGAGGGCTGCGAGATGGGCTACTCTGCGAAGCGGATGCATGCTGGCTTGACGATTCTCTGCGGGCGCGGCGCGACCGCGACGGCCGGGAGTAACACGGTAAACGCAGCGGAAAAAGGGCGGATGGCAGGCGCGCCGGCCGGCCCCGCCTCAACCCGCGGCCGGCTGGCCCGAGAGGGGCGGAGTTCCGCCGTCCGGCCGGCTGCCCGGCAGGTCGCGCGTCTCCGGCAGCAGCGCGAGGAGCAGGACGAGCCCTAGCCCCGCCAGCACGCCGAGCGTGACGAAGGCGGCGCTGTAGCCGTAGGTGTAGACGATCGCCCCGGCGACCGCGGTGCTGAGCGCGCCGCCGATGCCTTGCGCGGTGGCGATCGCGCCCTGCGCCACGTTGAAGTGCCCGGTGCCGCGCGTCAGGTCGGAGACGATCAGCGGGAAGAGCGCACCGAAGATGCCGGCGCCGACGCCGTCCAGCAGCTGGACGCCGATCAGCCAGCCCGGTGCGTCCGAGAGCGGATAGAGCAGGCCGCGCAGGCACAGCACTGCGAGCGCGGCTGCGAAGATCGGCTTGCGGCCCCAGCGGTCGGCCCGCGCGCCGACGACCAGCGCGACAGGCACCATGACCAGCTGCGCCGCGACGATGCAGGCCGACATCAGCGTCGTGCCGAGATCGGGCGAGGCCAGCGCCAGCTTCTGGCCGACCAGCGGCAGCATGGCGGCATTGGCGAAATGGAACAGCGTCGTGGAGGCGGCGAAGACCAGCAGCGGCGGGCTGGCGAGCAGCACGCGGAGGCCGCTCGGCCGCGCGGGATCGGCTTTGTCGTCCTGCGCGTCGTGCAGGCCGCGCGCCACGTCATGGTCGATCGCCTTGGGATCGATCGCAAGCGTCGCCGCGATGCTGGCGACCGCCATCGCCGCCATCAGCCAGAATACGGCGATCGGGCCGAACCAGTAGGCGAAGCCGCCGGCGAGCAGCGCGGCGGAGGCGTTGCCGGCGTGGTTGAACGCCTCGTTGCGGCCGATGCGCCGCGCGAAGGCCTTGGGGCCGACGATGCCGAGCGTCACCGCCGCGATCGCCGGCGGGAAGATCGCGCCCGCCATGCCCGAGAGCGCCTGGAGCAGGGTGACCGGAACCAGCCCCGGCACGAAGGGAATCGCCAGCGACGCCACGGTGATGGCGATCGCCGCGACAATCAGCACCGTCCGCTTCGCGCGGGTGGCGTCGATCAGCGCGCCGGCCGGCGTCTGCGCCACGATGCCGGCGATGGCGGCGGCCGAGAGGGTGAAGCCGATCGAGGCCTCGTCCCATTTCTGCACCGTCAGCAGGTAGATCGCGAGATAGGGGCCGAGGCCGTCCCGGACATCGGCCAGGAAGAAATTCAGCGCGTCGAGCGGCCGGGCCGCCTTGTCCTCGGTCTGACCCATGGCTGCCCCCGTCCGCGACTGCGCGGATCAACCGGCGCCGGGCCGCGAGGTTCCGGGCGTAGACACAAAAAAGCCGGCTCTCGCGAGAGCCGGCTGGGTCTGTCGCGGACGCCTCAGCGGCCGGGCGTCCAGGGCTGGTAGTCGCCGGTCGCCGGCGGCCGCTCGTTGAGGCCTAGCGTCGAGCCCTTGGGCCGGTAGGCGAGGGCGGTGCCGGTGTGGTTGGGCTGGTGCGGCCGCTGCCATTCGCGCGGCTGGTAGCTCTCCTCGGAGGGCGCCACGTCCACGGTGTGGTGCAGCCAGCCGTTCCAGCCGGCGGGGATGGTCGAGGCCTCGATCGGGCCGTTATAGACGACCCAGCGGCGCTGGATGCCGAGCGCCTTGTCCTTCACGCCGCCCTTGGTGCGGTAATAGACGTTGCCGAACTCGTCCTCGCCCACCTTCTCGCCATGGCGCCAAGTATGGAAGCGCGTGCCGAGGGTCTGGCTGTTCCACCAGGTGAAAATCTGCAGCAGGGTCTTGTTCATCGCTTCGCGTCCGCGGAAGGCCGGGCTCAGCCGGACTTATGAAGACCGCGCCCCGTCCTGTCCAGTGCGGCGCGGTCGCAAGGAGGCCAAGGCGGAGCCAAGGCAAGGGCTAAGGCGGGTTCAGGGCGCGGCGCGGGCCAGCGCCTCGATCAGCTTGAGCGCGTCGCGCGTGCGGATCTTCTCCGGATTGCGGTGCGGATCGACCGTCTGCACCAGCACGAGCTTCTTCGCCGGCACGATCGCCAGCAGATGCCCGCCGAAGCCGGAGGCCAGCGCCGCCCCCGGGCCGAAACGCTCGGGCGCCAGTGCCCACCAGAGATAGCCATAGGCGCGCCAGGGCCGGTCGGTCGCGGCATGGGCCGCCGTCGATTCGCGCACCCAGTCGCGCGGGACGACCTGCCGCCCACCCCAGCGGCCGCCATCGACATAGAGCAGGCCGAAGCGGGCGAGGTCGCGCGCGCTCACGCGCATGGGATAGGCAGGGTGGCGCGAGGCGGGGGAGAGCGCATAGCGGCCGTCCGAGGCGCGGAAGTCCTCCATGCCGATCGGGCCGGCGATCTGCCGGGCGAAGGCCGCGAAGATGTCCTCGCCGGTGCGCTCGCGATAGATCGTGCCGAGCGCGTTGAAATCCCAGTTGTTGTAGAAGAAGAAGCTGCCCGGCGGATGGCTGCCGCGCGCCGGCCGGTTGCGGCGGATCGGCGGGGTCTCGTGCGCGGCGCGCAGATAGACGCCGGAGCGCGCGCTCAGCAGGTCGCGCACCGTTGCCTTGCGCTCCTGGGTCGTCAGTCCCTCTTTGTCGTCGATGCCGAGCGCGCCGAGCGTGGTGTCGAGGTCGATCCTGCCCTCGTCCACCGCCTGTCCATAGAGCGCGCTCAGCAGGCTCTTGCGGATCGAGGCGACGTCGACCCTGCGTGCAAGGTCGCCATAGGCGGCCACCGGCTTGCCGTCATGGATCAGCATCAGCGCCACGGGCTGGCGCGCCGCGACATACTGATCCAGCGAGGCGAGCGCCTGTTTCGGCCAGCCGGCGGGATCGGGCGGCGGCCAGTGGCGGCCGGGCTCGGCGCGGGCCGGGGCGAGTGCGGCGGTGAGTGTGAAGGCGAGGGCGGCGATCAGCGTCTTCACGGCGGCGGCCTCCGGCTGTGGCTGCGATGGAGCGGTATGAAGCGGGCGACTTCGTGGCGGCGATGCAACAGTGCCCGGCGATCGTACACCTCCCCGCGCCCCGTCCACAGCCGGCCGATCGGCACGGCCGGAGGGTCGATTCGAGGCCGCCCGGCCAGTCTCGGAACGGCCGCCGGAAGCCCTGCCGGAGCGCCGCGGCCCGCGGATTCAAGCACTTGCGCCGGCGCCTGCAGCCTATGTCTCCGAAAGGCGTTGCAGCCGGTATCCGAGGCCGCCTTTCGGGCACCGAAAAATCCGCATGTCCTGTCCGCCCTGGCCAGCCGCCTTCGCGGCGTCGTGGATTCCCGTTGCCTTTCCGCAGCTTAGCCGGAGGCTTGAAACTTATCCCCACAACACACATCTCGATACCAGATGTCGTGCCCGTCATGGTGTCGGCGCACTATTCCTTGACGCCCGGTCAGGATCGGGGCTAGATTTTGACCGTCGCGTGACGACTGGCGGAAACGCTTTTCAGGCTCGCGCGCGTTGAGTTTTCCGTACGAGTCGGGCGGTTTCCGCGGCGTATCCAGGCGATATGCCGGGCGGTTTCGCGCGTCTCGATCGGCCTCGTCCCGAGCAGCGGCAGGAGCCGTTTCCGGGCCGGGGGAACACCGAACCGAGTTGAGCTGACACCGGGCCGGCGATCCACCGGCCACGCGGAGCGATGAACCGCCCGCGGCACGCATTGGGGATGAAGCATATGCGCATCGAGCGCCGCCATACCACCGCCGGCCAGTCGCCCTATGCGGCGATCCCGTTCCGCTCGGCGGTCAGCGAGATCCGCAATCCCGACGGCTCGATCGTCTTCCGCCTGGAAGGCATCGAGGTGCCGGAGGCCTGGTCTCAGGTGGCGAGCGACGTGCTCGCGCAGAAGTACTTCCGCAAGGCCGGCGTGCCGGCGCGCCTGAAGAAGGTCGAGGAGAACGACGTTCCCTCCTTCCTCTGGCGTTCAGTGGCCGACGAGGCGGCGCTGGCCGAGCTCGCCGAGGAGGAGCGCTACGGCTCGGAGATCTCATCCAAGCAGGTGTTCGACCGGCTCGCCGGCTGCTGGACCTATTGGGGCTGGAAGGGCGGCTATTTCACCTCGGAGGAGGACGCGCAGGCCTTCCATGACGAGCTGCGCTTCATGCTCGCCAGCCAGATGGTCGCGCCGAACTCGCCGCAATGGTTCAACACGGGCCTGCACTGGGCCTATGGCATCGACGGCCCCGGCCAGGGCCATTTCTACGTCGACTTCAAGACCGGCCGGCTGACCAAGTCCAAGTCGAGCTACGAGCACCCGCAGCCGCATGCCTGCTTCATCCAGGGCGTCGCCGACGACCTCGTCAACGAGGGCGGCATCATGGACCTGTGGGTGCGCGAGGCGCGCCTGTTCAAATACGGCTCCGGCACCGGCTCGAACTTCTCGATGCTGCGCGGCGAGGGCGAGCGTCTCGCCGGCGGCGGCCGCTCGTCGGGGCTGATGTCCTTCCTGAAGATCGGCGACCGGGCCGCCGGCGCCATCAAGTCGGGCGGCACGACGCGCCGCGCCGCCAAGATGGTGGTGGTCGACGCCGACCATCCGGACATCGAGGCCTATATCGACTGGAAGGTGAAGGAGGAGCAGAAGGTCGCCGCGCTGGTCGCCGGCTCCAAGATCGTCCAGAAGGCGATGAAGGCCGTGATGAAGGCCTGCGTCAACTGCGAGGGCGAGGGCGATTCCTGCTTCGATCCCGAGAAGAACCCGGCGCTGAAGCGCGAGATCAAGCTCGCCCGCAAGGCGCTGGTGCCGGACAACTACATCAAGCGCGTCATCCAGTTCGCCCGCCAGGGCTACACGGACATCCAGTTCGACACCTACGACACCGACTGGGATTCGGAAGCCTATCTCACCGTTTCCGGCCAGAACTCGAACAACTCGGTCTCGCTGACCGACGATTTCCTGCGCGCCGTCGAGGACGACCGTGACTGGGAGCTGAAGGCCCGCACCACCGGCAAGGTCACCAAGACCCTGAAGGCGCGCGACCTGTGGGAGAAGATCGGCTACGCCGCCTGGGCGAGCGCCGATCCCGGCCTGCACTTCAACACCACGATGAACGACTGGCACACCTGCCCGGCCTCGGGACGCATCCGCGCCTCGAATCCGTGCTCGGAGTACATGTTCCTCGACGACACCGCCTGCAACCTGGCCTCGGCCAACCTGCTGCAGTTCTACGACCGCCAGACCAAGGCCTTCGACGTCGCCGGCTACGAGCATCTCTGCCGGCTCTGGACGATCGTCCTCGAGATCTCGGTGGCGATGGCCCAGTTCCCGAGCCGCGAGATTGCCGAGCTTTCCTACGAGTACCGCACCCTCGGCCTCGGCTACGCCAATATCGGCGGCCTGCTCATGACCATGGGCCTCGGCTACGATTCCGAGGAGGGCCGCGCCCTGGCCGGCGGCCTGACCGCCGTGATGACCGGCGTCGCCTATGCGACCTCGGCCGAGATGGCCGGCGAGCTCGGCCCGTTCCCGGGCTACAAGAAGAACGCCAGCCACATGCTGCGCGTCATCCGCAACCATCGCACCGCCGCCCACGGCCAGGCGGACGGCTATGAGGGCCTGCAGGTCACGCCGGTGCCGCTCGACCACGGCACGCTCGCCCGCCTCGGCGGCTCCAGCACGACACTCTCCGAGCGCGCCCGCATCGTCTGGGACGAGGCCCTCTCGCTCGGCAAGATGTACGGCTACCGCAACGCCCAGGCGACCGTGATCGCGCCGACCGGCACGATCGGCCTGGTCATGGACTGCGACACCACCGGCATCGAGCCCGACTTCGCGCTGGTGAAGTTCAAGAAGCTCGCCGGCGGCGGCTACTTCAAGATCATCAACCGCGCCGTGCCCGACGCGCTGCGTGCGCTCGGCTATCGCGAGGCCGACATCGCCGAGATCGAGGCCTACGCGGTCGGCCATGGCTCGATGAGCCAGGCGCCGGGCGTCAACCCCGGCTCGCTGCGCGCCAAGGGCTTCACCGACGAGAAGATCGAGGCGATCGAGAAGGGTCTGAAGAGCGCCTTCGACATCAAGTTCGTCTTCAACAAGTGGACGCTGGGCGAGGACTTCCTCACCCAGGTGCTGAAGGTGCCGGCCGAGAAGCTCGCCGACATGTCCTTCGAGCTTCTGCCCTTCCTCGGCTTCTCGCGCGCCGAGATCGAGGCGGCCAACGTGCATGTCTGCGGGGCGATGACGCTGGAAGGCGCGCCGCACCTCAAGAAGGAGCACTATCCGGTCTTCGACTGCGCCAATCCGTGCGGCCGCATCGGCAAGCGCTATCTCTCGGTCGAGAGTCATATCCGCATGATGGCGGCGGCGCAGCCCTTCATCTCGGGCGCGATCTCCAAGACCATCAACATGCCCAACGACGCCACCGTCGAGGACTGCAAGAGCGCCTACCTGCTCTCCTGGAAGCTGGCCCTGAAGGCGAACGCCCTCTATCGCGACGGCTCCAAGCTGTCGCAGCCGCTGAACTCCGCGCTGATCGCCGACGAGGACGACGACGCCGAGGATGCGGTCGAGGCCCTGCACCAGCAGCCGCTGGCGGCGCGCGCCACCCAGATCGCGGAAAAGATCGTCGAGCGCGTCGTCGAACGCGTGGAACGTGTCCGTGAGCGTGAAAAGATGCCCTCGCGCCGCACCGGCTATATCCAGAAGGCGGTGGTCGGCGGCCACAAGGTCTATGTCCACACCGGCGAATATGCCGACGGGCGCCTCGGCGAGATCTTCATCGACATGCACAAGGAGGGCGCGGCCTTCCGGGCGATGATGAACAACTTCGCCATCGCCGTCTCGCTGGGCCTCCAGTACGGCGTGCCGCTGGAGGAGTATGTCGAGGCGTTCACCTTCACCCGCTTCGAGCCCTCGGGCTTCGTGCAGGGCAACCAGTCGATCAAGAACGCCACCTCGATCCTCGACTACGTCTTCCGCGAGCTGGCGATCTCCTATCTCGGCCGGCACGACCTCGCCCATGTCGATCCCAGCGAGATCGGCCATGACGTGATGGGCGGCGGCGTCGAGCAGGGCCGCATGGCGCCCGACGCCACCGGCCCGGTCGCGACGACCCCGCTGGCCTCGTCGGGCTTCCGCCGCGGCAAGCCGATCAACCTGCTCGCCATCCATGGCGGCGCGGCGGCCAACGACGCGGTGGGGCGCGGCGGCGTGACCGCCACGGCTCTGGGCGGCACGGGCCTGGCCACGGCCGGCGCGACGGCGCTCAAGGAGGAGCCGGAGAGCTACGGCGAGGCCGAGATGAGCAAGCTCGGCTTCTCGGCCCCGGCCGCCCAGCCCAGTGCCTCCGAGCGCCGCGCCGAGGCGATCATGAAGGGCTATGTCGGCGACTCCTGCGGCGAGTGCGGCAACTTCACCCTGGTGCGCAACGGCACCTGCCTGAAGTGCAACACCTGCGGTTCGACAACCGGCTGCAGCTGAGCAGAGCTGGCTGCGAAACCTGCCACAGTGACTTAGCGTCACCTGAAATGCCCGGCTTTCGCCGGGCATTTTTCTTTGCAGTACAGGGGCTTCCGCCGTTTTGTGCCCTCGACAGCGGATCGAGGCTCGGCTACATCGCGGGTCCCTTTTGCGATCGGACCCGCGTTTGAACCATTCTTCGCCGCCGCCGCGCGACAGTCGGGACTTCGAGAAACTGACCGCGCAGCTGGATGCGCTGCTGCGCTCGTCCTCGGAGGTCCGCTACCGGATCAATGCCGACTGGTCGGAGCTGGCCCAGCTGCAGGGCGGCGGGTTCATTCCGGACAATCCGGTTCCCAATCCGAACTGGCTCGAGGAGTACATCCCGCAGGATCACCGCGATCTGGTGCGCGCCGAGATCGCCCGCGCCATTGCGGCCAAGGACACCTACGACATCGAGCACAAGGTCAACCGTGTCGACGGCACGGTGGGCTGGGCGCTGTCGCGGGCCGTGCCGCTCTTCGACGAGCATGGCGAGATCGAAAGCTGGATGGGCGCGGCCTCCGACATCACCGCGCGCAAGACGTCCGAGGAGGCGCTGCGGCTGCTCAATCTCGAGCTCGCCCACCGCATGAAGAATACGCTGGCGATGGTGCAGTCGATCGTCTCGCAGACGCTGCGCACCGCGAGCTCGACCGAAGAGGCGCAGCTCGCCATCGCCGCCCGGCTTGATGCGTTGGCACGTGCGCAGGACATCCTGCTGCAGACCAAGTTCTCGGAAGCCGACATCCGCGACATCGTCGACGAGGCGGTGCGCCCGCATCGCTCCGAGCCGGAGCGCCTCTCCATCGCCGGGCCGAGCCACCGGCTGACCCCGCAGCAGGCCTTCGGCCTTTCGCTGGCGATCCACGAACTGGCGACGAACGCGGTGAAGTATGGCGCGCTGTCGAACGAGAGCGGCCGCGTCGTGATGAGCTGGAAGCGCGAGGCCGACGCTTTCGTCTTCGACTGGATCGAGAGCGGCGGCCCGGAGGTCTCGGCGCCGGCAAGCCGCGGCTTCGGCTCGCGCCTGATCGAGAAGGTGGTCGGCGCCTATTTCCGCGGCACGGGCGAGATCGCCTTCCGGCCCGAGGGCCTGCATTTCCGCCTGACGGGCAGCCTCGACAAGGCCTCGTGAGCCGGGCCAGGACTGGGCGGCGCTCGCGCGCCGACCAGTGCGCTGCGCTCAGTTGCTCATGATCTGGTCGAAGACCAGCCGCGAATGCGGGCTCTTCTGCGAATAGCCGACGACCGCGCAGCCCTCGCGCAGCGGGCCGGCGCCGGTCAGCACCATGTCGAGCCGGCCGGGCCGCTGCACATGGCCGCCGCTCACCGGGTAGGGCGCCGGTGCGCAGCCCTGCTTGAAGGCATAGGCGGTTCCCGAGAAGCGGTCGCCGTTCCAGCGGCCTTCGACCAGCACGGTGCCGGGTTTCACCACGCCGCGCAGCGACGCCTTGGGGCGGGTGTAGACGATCTGCGTGTCGGTGATCTCGACATCGCTGCCGTTATGGCCGGCCGTGGCGAAGGCCTCGGGGTCCGCTTCTCGGCCAGAGGCAACGGTCTGGACCGTCGCCGGCGCGGGCGGAGCCTTCGCGGCCGGGGCGGGCGCGATGTCGCGATGCCTGTTGTCCGGCCACGCGATCGTGCGGATCGTCCCGTCCGGCCCGACATTCACGACATGGCGGCACTGCTCGGCGCCGGCCTTGCCGCAATTCATCCCGTGCAGATGCACGATCAGCTGGTAGCCGTTCTTCAGCGTCTGCTGGATCTCGACGCGATGATGCAGCTGGTCGACGATCGCATAGCTTCCATCGGCCTTCGACAGCTCCCAGCGCGCGGCGGTACCTGCCGTGCCGGCGAAGACGGAGGGGGCGTCCCCGCAGTTCATGCGGTTCGAGGTCATGAAGATATCGGCGCGTCCGTCGCCGTTGACATCGACGGCGGTCGCGAAATCGGCCTTGAACACCGCCGTGCCCTTGTACGCGCGGCAGTCCTTCGCCAGCGAGGCCTTGTAGGCCTCGACGATCGGCTCCGCTGCCGCCGGCACCGGCATGGTGCCGAGATCCGGCGCGAGCGTGCCCTTGTCGAGCGTCGTCACGATGAAGGTCGGGTCGGTCTCGAACGCGGCCTGGGCGGCGCTCAGCGACATCAGCACGGTCAGGCCGGCAGCGGCAAATCTCGTCATGGGGCTCCTCGTGATCCTGGAGGAACCCTAGCGACGCCGCGTTAAGGCGGAGGCGACTGGCCGAGAGGGCATTCTGGCGACCGGCTTTACCCGGGCTTAGCCATGGCAGGCCGGCCGGTGGTTAGCGGCGCTGGAGACCGGTTTGATCCGGTCCGTCCCAGGTCACTTCAGCCCTGCCGCTGGTCAGGTCGACGGCGAGCTGCGCCACCGCCATGGCTTTGGCCCTGGGGGCCGCGACATCGAGCACGGCGCCGGTCGCGGTGAAGGCCTGCCCGGTCAGCGTCACGCCGGGCAGCGCCGCGAGCCGGGCCTGCAGGCGCGCGAGATCGGCGAACGGGCAGGCGATGGCGAGCGGCACGGTTTCGACCAGCGTCACCGTTTCGGCGGCGCGCAGGGCCTGCGCGGCGGTGCCGCCATAGGCGCGCATCAGCCCGCCGCTGCCGAGCAGTACCCCGCCGAACCAGCGCGTCACCACCACGGCGATGCCGTCGAGACCCTGGCCGTCGATGGCTGCGAGGATCGGCTTGCCGGCCGTGCCGCTTGGCTCGCCGTCATCGTTGAAGCGATAGCCCTGGCCGATCCGCCAAGCCCAGCAGTTATGGTTGGCGTCGGGGTCGGACTGCGCGGCGATGAAGCGGCGGGCCTCCTCCTCGTCGGCGACGGGGCCGGCGCTGGCGAGGAAGCGGCTCTTCTTGATCTCCTGCCGGCTGGTGGAGGCGGCGGCGAGGGTGACGCGGGCGACCATGCGCCCCTCTAGCACGGGCCTGCGGGGCGGAGCGACCGTCACCGGGTGCGCCCGGCATGAAAAAGGGAGCCCGGAGGCTCCCTTGGTGGCGATCGATGGGGCAGCTGGCGGTCAGGCCGTCTGCTCCTCGTTCTCGGAACGCCGGCGTCCGAGCAGGAAGAACAGGCCCGAGCCGATCAGGCCGATCGCGCCGGCGCCAGCGCCGACATAGACCATCTCGTCATCCGTGCTGACCTGCTTGGCGGCGTCCTCCTGGATGATGACGGCGTCCTTGCCCGGCTCGTCGGGCAGATACTTGATCGGCACAGTGGCGACGCGGATCGTGTCGCCGACGATGATGCGGCGCGCGTAATCCTGCGAGATCGAGATCTTCTCCGCGGTCCGGCTGGCGCCGCCGGCATCCTTCCAGGCGAGATCGATCGCGTAGCTCGTGCCGCCGCGGCGGCGCTTGGTGCGGGTGGCGCTCTCGACGGAGGCGACGGCCTCGACGCCGTCCTTGGCGATCTTGCGGACGCGCTGTCCGTCCTGCCAGCTCATGAAGGCCACCACGGGACCGCCTAATGCGGCGATCAGCAGGAGCCATTTGATCTTGCCGGCGATCCAGCTCACGATTCCGCTCATCCAGCTTCTCCAATCGGTTTGTCGCAATCTCCGAAACCCGGCGGGGCCGAGTGGTGACGCTTTGGGCGGAATAGAGGCGATTTCGCGGAGAACATGGCGTCCTGCCAGCAAGCGCATGGATGCCATGCGTATCGGGCGCGGGCGTCGAGGCAGTCTCGGAATGATGACAATGAGAAACGAGCCGGGATAACCAAAGGTCATCTTGCGCCGACTGTCGCCCGGCCACCGCGGGTGACGGCCGGGTGCGCGCTATGGCCTGCGGTCGACTCGATTGATCTCGCGGATGCATCCGCGCTGCCTTCGCAGCGGCAGGCGGTTCAGTCCTTGCGGATGGTGCTCGACGGCGCCGCCGCACGCGGCCGCACGCCGGCGACGGGGCCCGGCGACAACGCGCTCGCGACGCGCTCCGGGGCGGCCACGGCCTCGGGCCCGGCGGGCAGGGGGCGTCCGAGGAAGCGGCCCATGCCGGTCACATAGGCCTCGGGCAGCGCCCAGTGGCGGGCGGCGGCGATCACCTGCTCGAGATAGCCGGGCAGGGGCTTTCCCACCGTGCCGCTGCGCCCGACATAGACCAGCGCCCGCTTGGCCCCGCCCTCGACGATCACCGGCTGGTTGATCTTGACGTAGAGCCCGCTGCTGATGTCCTCGAAGCGGTCGAGCGTGCGGATATCGGCCAGCGCGCAGTCCCAGAGCACGCCGTGCACGCTCTCGCGCGCGTCGCGCACCACGGAGGCATAGCCGTCCGTGGTGACGATGAAGCGGTGGCGGGGCAGGCGGGCGAGCCCGAGCGCCCTCGAGCGCGGGCAGCGCTCGGCCATGCCGGCCGGGTCCATGTTCAGGCCATAGGCGAAATAGAGCGGCATCGGGTTCTCGCGTCAGTCTCGGGCGGTGCAGGCGCGTCATGCGCGGGCTCGCACTTGGTCGCCACGTCTCGAATGCCGCAGGCGATAGCCGAAGACATGGCTGGTCGCCACTGGCGCGATCATGACGGAGCAGGCGGTGCGCCGCCGTCACTTCGTCTTGTTGAACAGCTCGCGCCCGATCAGCATGCGGCGGATCTCGCTGGTGCCGGCGCCGATCTCGTAGAGCTTGGCGTCGCGCAGCAGGCGCCCGGTCGGGTAGTCGTTGATGTAGCCGTTGCCGCCGAGCAGCTGGATCGCGTCGAGCGCCACCTGCGTCGCCTTTTCCGCCGCCAGCAGGATGGCGCCGGCGGCATCCTCGCGGGTGGTCTCGCCGCGGTCGCAGGCCTTGGCGACGGAATAGACATAGGCGCGGCAGGAGTTGAGCGCGACATACATGTCGGCGACCTTGCCCTGGACCAGCTGGAACTCGCCGATCGGCTGGCCGAACTGCCGCCGCTCGTGGACATAGGGCATCACGACGTCGAGCGCCGCCTGCATGATGCCGAGCGGGCCGGCCGCCAGCACGACGCGCTCGTAGTCGAGCCCGCTCATCAGCACGTTGACGCCACGGCCGACCTCGCCGAGCACGTTCTCCTCCGGCACCTCGCAGTCCTCGAAGACCAGCTCGCAGGTGTCCGAGCCGCGCATGCCGAGCTTGTCGAGCTTCTGGTGGGTCGAGAAGCCTTTCATGCCCTTCTCGATCAGGAAGGCGGTGATGCCGCGCGCGCCGGCCTCGGGATCGGTCTTGGCGTAGACCACCAGCGTCTCGGCGATCGGCCCGTTGGTGATCCACATCTTGTTGCCGGTCAGCACATAGCAGTCGCCGCGCTTCACCGCGCGCGTCTTCATCGACACGACGTCCGAGCCGGCGCCGGGCTCCGACATGGCCAGCGCGCCGACATGCTCGCCCGAAATCAGCTTGGGCAGGTATTTGCGCTTCTGCGCCTCGTTGCCGTTGCGGCGGAGCTGGTTGACGCAGAGATTGGAGTGGGCGCCGTAGCTCAGGCCGACAGAGGCCGAGGCGCGGCTGACCTCCTCGACGGCGATGCAGTGCTCGAGATAGCCGAGCCCGCTGCCGCCATAGGCTTCCTCAACCGTGATGCCGTGCAGGCCGAGCTCGCCCATGCGCGGCCAGAGATCGCGCGGAAACTGGTTGCTGCGGTCGATCTCCTCGGCGCGCGGCGCGATCGCCTCCTGCGCGAAGGCGGAGACGGTGTCGCGGATCGCGTCCGCGGTCTCCCCGAGGTCGAAATTGAAGGGGCGGGGCGCGTTGGCGAGCATGAAATCCTCCCGATCGGCTGCGTTTGGTGGCAGCCCCGGAGAGCCGCGTCGCCGCAGTCTACAGACGGCGCGGGGCGGTGTCAGGCCACGCCGGGCAGATGGCGTTTGCGGGCCTGCGCACCGATCGCACCCGTCTGGAGCCGCCCCCGCATGCGGCGAGGGTGCTTTACGGCAGGCGCCGCGTGCCGTAGCGGGCGGTCGGACAGCGATTACCGGAGACGCACGCATGGCCCAGCAGCCGCCCGCCTCGCCCATGTCGAACGCCGCGCTCGTGCTGCGCTTCGCCGGCTTCCTCGTGGTCGGGGTGATCCTGCTGAACCTCGCCTTCCTGGCGATCGAATCGTATTTCAAGTTCAGCCCCGGCAACATGACCGCGATGGGCTTCTTCCTGATGTGGGGCGCCGCCTCCTGGGCCGGGCAGCTCTGGTTCCTGCGCGAGCGGGCCCTGCCGGAGTCCGGCCGGGCCTGGACCGTCGCCGCGCTCTGCGCGGTCGTGACCTATCTGGTGCAGGCGCTCTTCATGGCGCTGGCCGCCGGCGCGGTGCTGAGCCAGAATGGCAGCCTCGGCATCGGGCGCAGCAGCGACCAGATGATCCTGCTGGGCGTGCTGGTGGTGGTCGCCGTGGTCGAGTTCCTGCTGATCCGCCTCGGCATCGGCATCGGCGCCAAGGGGGCGCTCAAGCGCGCCGAGCGCCAAACCGCCAAGACCGGCGCCTGAATCGCCAAGACCGGCGCCTGAGCCGCCCATCCGCCAGCAACAACCGCATTCGGGAATCATCGTCGTGAGCGCAGACAACCGCATCGTCCTCTCCAGCGACCACGCCGCGATCCCGCTGCGGCAGGCGATCGCCGCCCATCTCTCCGCGCGGGGCTGGGTGGTCGTCGACATCGGCCCGACCACCACCGAGAGCACGCCCTATCCGCGCCATGGCGAGGCGGCCGCCCGGCTGGTCGCCGCCGGCGATTGCCGCCTCGGCATCGTGCTGTGCGGCACCGGGCAGGGCATCATGCTGGCGGCCAACAAGGTAAAGGGCATCCGCTGCGGCGTCTGCGCCGACACCTTCTCGGCGCGGATGCTGCGCCAGCACAACGACGCCAACATGCTGGCGCTCGGCGCCCGCATCGTCGGCGAGGGGCTGGCGCTGGACATCGTCGACGCCTTCCTCGACGCCGAATTCGAGGGCGGCCGCCACGCCACCCGCGTCGACATGATCACCGCGCTCGAAGGCTAGCGCCCGATCACGCCGCGCCGCCTCAGCAGCAGCAGCGTCAGCAGTGAGGCGCCGAGGCAGGCGACCGTCACCATCTCGGCGCCGAGATCCGACTCGGTCCAGGGCAGCCCCTTCACATTGATGCCGAACAGGCCGGTGATGAAGGTCGCCGGCAGGAACAGCGCGGTCAGGATCGACAGGGTGTAGAGCTGGCGGTTGGTCTGGTTGGCCGAGCGCACCGCGATCTCGTCCTGCAGCAGCCGGGCGCGATCCTGCACCGACTGGATGTCCTGGCGCAGCGTGTCGATCCGCAGCAGCAGGCGCAGCGCCGCGGCGCGCGCCGGCTCGGGCGCGGCGCGGCCCGACGGCGTCTCCGCGAAGCGCCTGAACAGCAGGTGCAGCCCCGCCAACTGGCGATGCAGCTGCACCGCGCGGCGCCGGACCGTGCCGACGCGCTGCGGCCCGTCGTCGAGCCGCTCCAGCAGGATGCAGTCCTCGATGCTGTCGGTCTCGTCGGAGAGCCGCACGATCGCGTCGGTGACGTCGTCGATCAGATATTCGATCAGGTGCTCGAACAGCTCCGCCGGCGCGCCGATGCGCTCGCCGCTTTCCAGCGCCTCGACCGCCTTGCGCACCGATTGCAGTGCCTCACGCCGGCCGGTGAGCAGGAAACGCTCGCCCAGCGCCCAGGCGAGGGCGCCGACGGAGTCCGTCCGGTCGACGATGTCGCGTGTCAGGTCGTGGGCGATGCCCCAGACGACACTGGCATTGTGGTCGAGCTGCTGATGCGTTTCGCGCGAGAGCAGGAGCTCGCGTGCCGCCGGCGGCAGTTCGCCCCGCGCCTCGATCCAGGCCTGGGCGCGGGTGTGGACCAGGTCGAGATGCAGCCAGACGAAGCCCTCTTCGGGCGCCAGCTCCGGCATCTCGTCGCGCGGGACGAGCGACGGCGCGCCCTCGGCCGAGAAGCGGTAGGCCCAGACGATGCCGGTCTGCGACTGGATGTCCCGCAGGTGCGGCACGGGCGGCGTCCTCAGCTGAGATGCCCGCCTGCATCAGCACCGCGACGCGACGGTTTCGTGACGGTAGCGCCGGCTCAGTTGCGGCTGAGCGAGCCCGTGGTCGCGACCTCGCGCGGGCGACCGATGCGCGCCGGCGGGATCGGGGCCGGCGGTGCCCGTCGCAGCGCGGTGCCGCCCGCGGCGGGCGGAGCCCGGAAGCCCGCCGGAGTCGGCGGCGGCTTCGGCGCGGCGATGCGCGGCTCGCCGCGCAGCCAGCGGCGCGTGCCGATGTCGAAGCGTCCTTCCCGCCAGGCCACGAACTCGCGTTCCGAGCCGAAGAAGGCGTTGCGATCGACGTCGCCGGTGATGCCGGGCACGCGGCCGGTAGTGGTGAACTGCCAGAATTCCCAGCGCGCGCGGTTGTAGCGGTGCTTCAGCGGCGCCGCCGTCGAGCGCAGCCAGTAGGGGTAGTTGTTGAACTCCCCTTCCAGCACGTCCTCGTGGAAGGTGATGTCGGTGTAGATGATCGGCTTCTTGCCGGTGTGCTGCTCGAGCCCCTGCAGCATCTCGCGGATCTTGGCGAGCGCCTTGGCGCGCGGGATCTTCTTGCCGCATTCGCGCGAGTGCCCGTTCCACTCGACGTCGAGCACCGGCGGCAGCGCGTCCGGGTCGCGCGGGATGTGCCGCTTCATCCAGCGGACCTGGTCCTTGGCCGGGCGGCACCACCAGACGAAGTGGTAGGCGCCGCGCGCCACGCCGGCGCGGCGGGCGCCTTCCCAGTTGCGGCGGAACATCGGGTCGAGATGGTCGCCGCCCTCGGTCGCCTTGATGAAGGCGAAGCGCGTGCCGGCGCTCTTGACCAGCGCCCAGTCGATCTCGCCCTGCCAGCGCGAGACGTCGATGCCCTGGATCACGCTGCGCCGTGCGGCGCGCACGCCGTGATGCGGGGCGGCGTCGCCCTTCTTGGGATAGAGCGCCATGGCGGGCTCGATGCAGGTCACGAGCATCGCGGCGAGCGCGCCCAGCCTGAGCCTGAGCCGCGCGGTCCGGCGTGCGGATGAACTGTCCTGAGCGCCGCGCGCCATGCTTCTCTCCCGTTCGCAGGCGCAAAGTAGGCGGCGGGCGGGTTAAGCGATGGTTAGCATTTGAGGGGCCGGTTTCAGCCTTGGTTAACCGGCGGGGGGCGGGCTCACTCCGCGGGCGCGTCGGCCGCGGCCTCCTCGACGCTCTGGCCGAGCGCAGCCGGCTCGAAGCCCTCGGTGGCCAGCGGGGCGCTGGCGCCGGGCAGGGTGGAGGCGGCCGGCTTGCGCTCCGGGCCGGGGCTGGCGTTGCCGGGCACGGAGGGAGGACGCAGCCAGCGGCGTGTGCCGATGTCGAACTGCCCGGTCCGCCAGCCGGTGAACTCGCCCTCGTTGCCGTAGAAGGCGTTGCGATCGACATCGCCCTTGATGCCGGGGACGCGGCCGGTGGTGGTGAACTGCCAGAAGGCCCAGCGCCGATTGTTGTAGCGCGCCTCGGGCTTGGCCGCCGTCGAGCGGATCCAGAAGGGATAGTCGTTGAACTCGCCTTCCAGGATGTCCTTGTGGAAGGTGATGTCGGTGTAGATCACCGGCTTCTTGCCGGTCAGCTGCTCGAGCTCGGTCAGCATCAGCCGGATCTTCTCAAGCGCCAGCGAGCGCTCGACCTTCTTCGGGCAGGTCTTGGAATGGCCGTTCCACTCGACGTCGAGCACCGGCGGCAGCGCGTCGGGATCGTTGGGGATGTGCTGCTTGAACCAGACCGCCTGCTCATGGGCCGGGCGGCACCAGTAGACGAAGTGGTAGGCGCCGCGCGGAACGCCGGCGGCCCGGGCGCCTTCCCAGTTCTTGCGGAAGTTCGGGTCGATGAAGTCGCCGCCCTCGGTCGCCTTGATGAAGACGAAGCGGGTGCCGGCGCGCTTCACCGCCTCCCAGTCGATGTCGCGCTGCCAGCGCGAGATGTCGATGCCCTGGATCGGGTAGCGCCGTGCCTCGGCGACGCCCGCATGTGGCTTGGCGTCCCCCTTCTCGGGATAGTGGTTCTCGAGCGCGCCACAGCCGCCGATGAGCCCGAGAGCCACGGCGGTGAGCAGGAAGCGAGGCAGTCGGGACGAGATCATGCGGCGAGGTCCATTTGCGCGCACGATTGCGGAGAATTGTTGACGCCCCGTTTACGCTATTGCCGCTTTCGCGCCTCAGCCGAGTTTCAGCAGGATCGTCGCGATCCCGAGGAAGGAGAAGAAGCCGACCACGTCGGTGACGGTGGTGACGAAGGTGCCCGAGGCGATGGCCGGGTCGACGCCGAACCGGTCGAGCGCCAGCGGCACGATCACGCCGGCGAGCGCCGCCACCAGCAGCGTCACGATCATCGCCATGCCGATCACCACGCCCAGCATCATGCTGGTGAACCAGAAGCCGGCCACCGTGCCGGTGATGATCGCGAAGGCGACGCCGTTGACCAGGCCGACGATCATCTCGCGTCGGAAGAAGCGGGCCATGTTCCAGCTGCCGAGCTGGCGGGTGCCGAGCGCACGCACCGCCACCGTCATGGTCTGCGTCGCGGCGTTGCCGCCCTGGCTGGCGACGATCGGGGCGAGCACGGCCAGCGCCACCAGCTTGGAGAGCTGCGCCTCGAACATCGCCATGACCGAGGCGCTGAGGAAGGCGGCGACGAGGCTGATGAAGCGCCAGCGGAAGCGGCTGAGCGCCACGTCGCGCACCGGGTCTGAGAGTTCTTCGTCCGCGTCGACGCCGGCGAGGTGCTTGGCGTCGTCGTCGGCGGCCTCCTCGATGACGTCGAGGATGTCGTCGATGGTCAGCACGCCGACGAGGCGGCCGGAGGCGTCGACCACCGGCGCGGCAACGAGATTGTAGCGCTCGAACATGCGCGCCACGTCCTCGATGTCGTCGGTGGCATCGACGACCCGCCGGTCCTCCTCGACGAGGTCGGCGATGCTGACCGGGCGGCGGGTGCGCAGCAGCCGGTCGAGCCGCACGGTGCCGACGAAGCGGTGCGCCGGGTCGGCCACGAAGATCTCGAAGAAGCGGTCGGGCAGGTCCTGCGTCTCGCGCAGATGGTCGATGGTCTGGCCCACCGTCCAGAAGGGCGGCACGGCGATGACCTCGGCCTGCATGCGCCGGCCGGCCGAATCCTCGGGATAGTCCAGGCCCTGCTGCAGCACCGAGCGCTCGGCCGGCGTCAGCTTGCCGAGAATCTCCTGCTTGTCGGCCTCGTCGAGGTCCTCGAGGATGTAGACCGCGTCGTCGGTGTCGAGGTCGCGCACGCCTTCGGCGACCGTCTCCGGCGAGAGTTCGTCGAGAATCTCCTCGCGGACGCCGTCGTCGACCTCGGTCAGGGCGGTGAAGTCGAAGGCGTCGCCGAGCAGCTCGATCAGCTGCGGGCGCTCCTCGCTGTCGAGCGCCTCCAGCAGGTCGCCGAGATCCGATTCGTGCAGGTCCTCGACCAATTCGCGCAGGCGCGCGCTGTCGGCGGCGAGGACGGCCTGCGAAACCAGCGCGACGAAGCCGGAATCGATGTCGCCCTCGGAATCGCGGAGCGGGCGCGACAGGGCGGGCTCGGCAGCGTGATCGGTGTCCACCATCGGTCCGACTCCGGGGTGCGCGGGAATGGGGCGAGGATTGAATGGGGAGCGCCGGCGGGGCGGGCTGCGCGCCCCTTGTGTCAGCGGCGGCCCGCTCTGGCAATGCCGGGCGGCCAATTCGCGGCGATTGCGACGCCACAACGCAAAACGGCGACCCCGAAGAGTCGCCGTCTGACGGGGCTCTCGCCCATAACTGGTGCGGTCAAGAGGACTCGAACCTCCACGGGTCTCCCCGCTACCACCTCAAGGTAGTGCGTCTACCAATTCCGCCATGACCGCAGCGGCCCGGGATGTCTGCGCCGGGCGCGTTCATCTCGTGAGCGGCGCGGGTCTAACAAATCGGGTTCCCGGCTACAAGTGCCCGCGTGAAGGAAAAGTGGAAAGGCGTCGAAGCCTGTGGATTCAGGCGGCGTCCGAGACGGGCTTCATGCTGAAAACCGTCGGCCGCTTCAGCATTTCGGTGACCTCGACGGAGATGCGGGTACCGCTGACGACGACCTGGCCCTTGGCGAAGGGGTGGTTGTTGGCGAGAATCATCACCTCGTCGCCCTCGGTGGCGTTCAGCTCGATGATCGCGCCGCGGCCCATGCGCAAAAGCTTGTAGATCGGCATCTGAGCCGAGCCGAGCACGACCGTGATGTCCATCGAGACGTGATCGAGATCTGCCTTCACACCGGGTCTCCGAAGCTTGGAATTACGCGCATTCCACGAACTTGCCGCGCCCGGTAAAACGGCGCATGTGCTGGAGCCCATGGCGCGCCGGTGACGGTCCGCTCAAGGTTGATGCGTTATGGTTAAGCCAAGGTGAAGATGAGGGCGGTGGAGCTGGCATCCTTTGCGTCGACGCAGCCGGACAGCCCGGTGGAATGGGCGATTTCCGATGCGCCGGTCGGCTATGAGGCGGCAGTCGCGGAGATGGAGGCGCGCGCGGCGCTGATCGCCGACGGGCAGGCCGCCGAGCGCGTCTGGCTACTGGAGCATCCGCCGCTCTATACCGCCGGCACCTCGGCCCGCGCCGAGGACCTGCTGACCCCAGAGCGATTCCCGGTGCACCGGACGGGCAGGGGCGGGCAGTTCACCTATCACGGGCCCGGCCAGCGCGTGGTCTATGTCATGCTGGACCTCAGGCGCCGCCAGCCGGACCTGCGCCGCTTCGTGGCCGCCCTCGAATCCTGGCTGATCGGCACGCTGGAGGCCTTCGGCGTGCGCGGCGAGCGCCGAGAAGACCGCGTCGGCGTCTGGGTCAGGCGGCCGGAGAAGGGCCCGGAGCGCGAGGACAAGATAGCCGCGATCGGCATCCGGGTGCGCCGCTGGGTCTCCTTCCACGGCATCGCGCTCAACGTCGAGCCGGAGCTGGCGCATTTCGACGGGATCGTGCCCTGTGGCGTCAGCGAGCACGGCGTCACCTCGCTGGTCGATCTCGGCCACCCCGTCAGCATGGTCGAGGTCGATCTCGCCTTGCAGGAGCGTTTCGAGGCCGTCTTCGGCCCCACCATGCGCGTCGAGGCGCCGTTTACCGTCCGTTGACCATCCGCCGCCAGCCTGTCGTCCTGGATTCCATCTGTTCGGAGGCGATGATGAGGCGGATCGTTCTTGCAGGCGTGCTGGCCGGGCTGCTCGGCGCCTGCACCAGCACCGAGGAGCGCGTCGCGGGCGCTGCGGCCGGTGCCGGGGCGGGGGCGCTGATCGGCGGCCCTATCGGGGCGGTCGCCGGCGGGGCCGTCGGCGTCGTGGCCGGCCCGGCGGTGACGGGCTCCGTGCGCCGCATGCGCGACTGAGGTGCACGGGGCGGCACACGGGGCGGCATCGCGCACGATGCGTCTTGGCGGCGGTGCCGGTTGGCGTTTGCGCCCGGGCGCGCGATAACCGGCGGAGAGCTCGCCAGGGAGGGCGCCCCTTGTCCGTCATCGAAAGCAGGGTCGATCTGAACGCTGCCGACATCCGCGCCAACGCGGATTCGTGGGCGGTGTTGCGCGAGGAGTTGCAGGAGCGGCGCGCGCAGGCCGCGCAGGGCGGCAATGCCCGGTCCCGCGAGCGGCACACCGCCCGCGGCAAGCTGCTGCCGCGCGAGCGCGTGCTGCGCCTGCTCGATCCCGGCTCGCCCTTCCTCGAGATCGGCTCGCTCGCCGCCTACGGTATGTATGAGGGCGACGTGCACGGGGCGGGCATGATCGCCGGCATCGGCCGCGTCAGCGGGCGCGAGGTGATGGTGGTCTGCAACGACGCCACCATCAAGGGCGGCACCTACTACCCGATGACGGTGAAGAAGCACCTCCGGGCCCAGGAGATGGCCCGCGAGAACAATCTTCCCTGCATCTACCTGGTCGATTCGGGCGGCGCCAACCTGCCGCACCAGACCGACGTCTTCCCCGACCGCGAGCATTTCGGCCGCATCTTCTACAACCAGGCGACGCTCTCGGCCGCGGGCATTCCGCAGATCGCGGTGGTGATGGGCTCCTGCACCGCCGGCGGCGCCTATGTGCCGGCCATGTCCGACGAGACGGTGATCGTGCGCCGGCAGGGCACGATCTTCCTCGGCGGCCCGCCGCTGGTGAAGGCGGCGACCGGCGAGGTGGTCTCGGCCGAGGATCTCGGCGGCGCCGACGTCCATGCGCGGCTGTCGGGCGTCGCCGATCACTATGCCGGCGACGACGTGCACGCGCTCGCCATTGCCCGGCGCATCGCTGCCAACCTGAATTCGGTGAAGCGGCCGGACATCGACATCGCCGCTCCCGTCGAGCCGCTCTACGATCCGACCGAGCTCGAAGCCGTGGTGCCGACCGATCTGCGCAAGCAATACGATATCCGCGAGGTCATCGCCCGCCTGGTAGACGGCTCGCAGTTTGACGAGTTCAAGCGGCTCTACGGCACCACGCTGGTCACCGGCTTCGCCCGCATCCACGGCATCCCGGTCGGCATCATCGGCAATAACGGCATCCTGTTCTCGGAGAGCGCGCAGAAGGGCGCACACTTCATCGAGCTGTGCTGCCAGCGCCGCATCCCGCTGCTCTTCCTGCAGAACATCACCGGCTTCATGGTCGGCCGCGACGCCGAGACGCGCGGCATCGCCAAGGACGGCGCCAAGCTGGTCACGGCGGTCGCCTCGGCCCGCGTGCCGAAGGTGACCGTTCTGGTCGGCGGCTCGTTCGGCGCCGGCAATTACGGCATGTGCGGCCGGGCCTATTCGCCGCGCTTCCTGTTCGCCTGGCCGAATTCCAAGATCTCGGTGATGGGCGGGGAGCAGGCGGCGAGCGTGCTCGCCACCGTCCGCCGCGACAATATCGAGGCCGAGGGCAAGAGCTGGTCCGCCGAGGACGAGGAGGCCTTCAAGGCGCCGATCCGCGCGAAATACGAGGAGGAGGGCTCGCCCTACCACGCCACGGCGCGGCTCTGGGACGACGGAATTATCCTGCCCTCCGAGACGCGGCGCGTGCTGGCGCTCGCCTTCTCCGCCTGCCTCAACGCCGAGATCCCGGAGACGCGTTTCGGCGTCTTCCGCATGTGAGGCTGCCATGAAAAAGGCCCCGCGCGACGGCGGGGCCTGAAAGCGTTGGAAAGGGCGCCGCCGTCGCGGGGCGCCCTTCCGGATCAGTTCTTGGCGAGGCCGAGATCCTTGAGCACGGCGGCGCCGCGCTCGCCGAAGGTCTTCACATACTCCTTCAGCTCCTCGGCGCTGTCCCAGACCGGGGTCATGGCGCGGTCGAGCATGCCCTTGCGCACGTCGTCGCGCTTCATGGCGCGCTCGGCCGCCTCGTAGAGGATCTTGCGGCGGTCGGCCGGCAGGCCCTTCGGCGCGGCCAGCGCGAACCAGTTCGAATAGGTCCAGTCGAGGCCGGCTTCCTTGGTGTTGGGCACGCCCGGGAAGTTCGGATGCGGCGCGTCGGTCATCAGCAGGATGGTGCGCACGCGCCCGCCCTCGATCATCGCCTTTGCCTCGATCGGCGAGCCGGTGAAGGCCGAGATGCTGCCCGCGGCGAGGTCCTGCAGCGCGGGGGCGCCGCCATTGGACGGAACCCAGCGGATCTGGTCGGCCGGGAGGCCGGCCGCCTTCATCAGCCCGCCCGCGGCGATGTGCCATGAGCCGCCCGTGCCGGTGCCGGAGGAGGTGAAGGTGCCCTTCGGCGCCTTCTTCACCGCCTCGATGAACTCGGCGATCGTCTTGTAGGGCGAATCCGCCTTGACGGTGACGCCGGCCGGGATCAGCGCGACGCGCGAGAAGATGTCGATGTCGTCGGTGCCGACCGTGCCGAGGCCGAGCGTCTTGTAGAAGGAGATTTCGGGGCTGGCGCCGCCGACCGTGTAGCCGTCGGGCGTGGCGTTGGCGATCGCGGTGTGGCCGGCGATGCCGCCGCCGCCGGTGCGGTTGATCACCGTGACCGGCTGCTTCAGCTCGGCCTCGAAGCCGACGGCGAAGATGCGCATCACCGAATCCATGCCGCCGCCGGCGGCCCACGGCACGATCAGCTGGACGGGTCGGTCGGGAAAGGCCAGCGCCGGGCCGGCGGCGAACGCCAGCATGGCGATCACGAGCGCGCTTTTGCGGAACTTCTTCATCGTTGCCTCCCTTTAGGCTCTTGCTATTGCGACCATGGGTAAAGCGCCCCGCAAAGGGCGGCAAGATGGTATGCCGAATTTTGTATGCAGGATTCTGAGTGCCGGCCGCTCCGGCGGATGACGGGCGGCCCGGCCGGTCTGACTGCAAGGTGGCAGGGGGCGTGCCCTGGTTGGCATCGCCGCGCCGAGCGGGCAGATTGAACCGCGCAAACGGCGAGCGAAGGGGTGGCGATGTCGCGCTGGCAGTGGGTTTTGGCGCAGTTCACCCGCAGGCTCTGGGTCCGCTCCGCTCTCTTCTCGATGCTCGGGGCGCTGACGGCGCTGGTCGCGATCCTGCTGCGGCCCTTCATCTCCTCGGCGCTGGCCGAGCGCATCGGCGCCGATTCCGTCGACAACATCCTCGGCATCATGGCGTCGAGCATGCTGGCGGTGACGACCTTCTCGCTGGGCGCCATGGTCTCCGCCTATGCCGGAGTCGCTGGCAGCGTCACGCCGCGCGCCACGACCCTGCTGCTGCAGGACACCAAGGCGCAGAACGCGCTCTCCACCTTCATTGGCGCCTTCCTTTTCAGCATCGTCGGGATCGTCGCGCTCAGCACCGGCAGCTACGGGCCGGAGGGGCGGGCGGTGCTGTTTATCGTCACCGTGGTGGTGATCGGCGTCGTCGTGGTGACGCTGCTGCGCTGGATCGAATACCTGTCCCGCCTCGGCCGTCTCGGCGAGACCACCAAGCGGGTCGAGGAGGCGGCCGCAGGCGCGCTGCGCGAGCGGCGGCGCCATCCGCATATGGGCGCGCTGCCGCCGCCCGATGCGGCGCCGGCCGGCGGCCAGGCGATCCACGGCGGCGAGACCGGCTATCTCCAGCATCTCGACGTCGCCGCGCTCGACGCGCTGGCGCAGGAGGCCGGCGGGCGGATCGATGTCTGCGTCCTGCCCGGCACCTTCGTCGCGCCGGAGACCGTGCTGGCGCGCGCCACCGCGCCGCTCGACGAGGAGGGAGCCGAGCGCGCCCGGCGGGCCTTCAGCATCGGCGACATGCGCTCTTTCGACCAGGATCCGCGCTTTGGCCTAGCGGTGCTGGCCGAGATCGCCTCGCGCGCCCTGTCCTCGGCCACCAACGATCCCGGCACCGCGATCGACGTGATCGGCCGCACGGTCCGCGTTCTGTCGATCTGGGCCGAGCCCGGCGTCGAGGAGGAGCCTCGCTGCCAGAACGTCACCGTGCCGGCGCTGGAGACGCGTGACCTGTTCGACGACCTCTTCATCACTGTCGCGCGCGACGGGGCGCAGGCGGTCGAGATCGGCATACGCCTGCAGAAGGGGCTCGCCATGCTCGCGACCGCCGGCGACGGGCGCCTCGCCCCGGCAGCGCTGCATCATTCCGAACTCGCCGCGGCCCGCGCGCTGGCGGCGCTGAGCTTCGAGCCCGACCGGCGCCTGATCGTCGAACAGGCGGAGGCGGTGCGGGCGGCGGCGGCCCGCGCCTGAGCCGATCCGTCGCCAGAGCAAGGCACCCCAGCGATGCGCTTGCTTTCGTATACGGCATGCAGTGATTAAGGTCGGCCGCCTGAAACGGTTGAATTCAGCTAGGGGACGAGGAAACGCATGTCTGGTCACAACAAGGTCGCGATCATCACCGGGGCGGGTTCGGGCGTCGGCCGTGCGGTCGCCATCGCCTTCCTGAAGGCGGGCTACAACACCGTTCTCGCTGGTCGCCGCGCCGATGCGCTGGAGGAGACCATCCGCATGTCCGGCCTGCCGGCGGCGCAGGCGCTCGCCGTCTCGACGGACGTGACAGACAAGGCCTCGGTGCAGAACCTCTTCGCCAAGACGAAGCAGGCCTTCGGCCGCCTGGACGTGCTGTTCAACAATGCCGGCGTCAACGCGCCCGGCGGCATCATGCTCGAGGATCTCGGCCTGGAGCAGTGGCAGGCGGTGGTCGATACCAACCTGACCGGCCCGTTCCTGTGCACGCAGGAGGCCTTCAAGCTGATGAAGGACCAGAGCCCGCGCGGCGGCCGCATCATCAACAACGGCTCGATCTCGGCCCATGCGCCGCGCCCGAACTCGATCGCCTATACCGCGACCAAGCACGCGATCACCGGCCTGACCAAGGCCTCCTCGCTCGACGGGCGCAAATACGACATCGCCGTCGGCCAGGTCGACATCGGCAACGCGCTGACCGAAATGGCCCGCAAGATGACCGAGGGCGTGCCGCAGGCCGACGGCACCACCAAGATCGAGGCGGTGATGGACGTCGATCACGTCGCCTCCACGGTGCTGCACATGGCGAGCCTGCCGCCGGAGGCCAACGTGCTCTTCGTCACGGTCATGGCTACCAAGGCGCCCTTCGTCGGCCGCGGCTGACCGCCTGCCAGCAAACGGCGAGGCCTCGGCGCCTCGTCGCTTCGCGATCGGCAGCGGGCCGCCTTGCGGCGGTCCGCTGCCCGCATCAATGTCGGCGCCGGCTCGGGAGGGCCCGCTTGGCAGCCTCGGACGGCACGCGACCATCGGCATCGGCTGAGGCGGGGCAGGCTCCCGGCCCTGACGGCCACGCCATGGCCGTCAGCGTCGCGCCCACGGTCGCCGGCGCCTATCGGCGCACGATCTGGGCGATCGCGCTCTCGATCCTGCTCTTTGCCATCGGCGTGGTGCTCTGGGCGCTGGCGATCGGCAACGACCAGCTCTTCAAGGACGGCGTCGATTGGGTCTACGACGTGCTGCTCTACGGCATTGCGGCGCTTGTCTTCGGTCGCGATGCGCGCGCCGAGCGGCTGGCGGCGCTCGGCATCGCCGGTGTCATGGCCGTCGCCGGCCTCCATACCCTCTGGGATCTCTGGGACAAGCTCGTGCGGCCGCGCCCGATCGAGCCCTGGGCGCTCGGCTTCTCGGCCGCCAGCGCCATCGTCGTGGCGCTGCTCGTCATCCTCGCGCTCTGGCGCTTCCGCCGCGAGAGCCATCCGGTGATCCGCGCGACCTGGCTGTCCAGTCGCAATGACGCCATCTCGACGACCGGCTTCGCGCTGGTCGGGCTGGCGGCGCGGCTGATGCCGGTGCGCTGGCCGGAATACCTGTTCGATCTCGTGGTCGCGGGCATCTGCTTCCAGGCGAGCTGGGCGATCTGCCGGGCGACCTTGCGTCCGGTCCCGGTACAGTCCGGGGCGAGGCAGGAATAATCCTCCGCCGCGCTGCATCGCGACGATCGATCGCTTCCCTCGACGGTCGAAACAAAAAAATCCTGTCCGGCTTTTCCTTGGGTCATCCGGACGAAATCATGCGGTTTCCAGCCATTGTACGCGGGCAGGGCGGTTTATCCGCCGGTCCGCGCAGGGAGACCATCGCATGTCCGTCGTTTCACTGTTCCTGCGCGGCGCCGCCGTGCTGGCCGCGTCTGTCCTGATCGGCGGCGCCGCGCTCGCCCAGTCCGGGCCGCTCGTCACCACCGACTGGCTCGAGAAGAACCTCGAGGATCCCAAGGTGCGGGTGCTCGAGGTCAGCGTCGAGCCCGGCGTCTTCGAGCGCGGCCACATCCCCGGTGCGCAGAACATCGTCTGGCATACCGACCTGGTCGAGACAGTGTCGCGCGACATCGCCGGCCCTGAGAAGTTCCAGGCGCTCGCCCGCAAGCTCGGCGTCGACAAGGACACCACCGTTGTCCTCTACGGCGACAACAACAACTGGTTCGCCGCCTGGGGCGCCTGGGTGTTCGACATCTACGGGCTGCGGGACAATGTGAAGCTGCTCGACGGCGGCCGGAAGAAATGGGAGCTGGAGAAGCGCCCGCTCGCCACGGCCCCGGCCAGCGTCAAGGCCTCCGCCTTCACCGTGGGCAAGCCGAACACCAAGCTGCGCGCCCGCCTGACCGACGTGCTCGCCGCGGTCGAGAAGACCTCGCCCGCCCGCATCCTCGACATCCGCTCGCCGGACGAGTTCTCGGGCAAGATCATCGCCCCCGCCGGCTTCCAGGAGCTGGCACTGCGCGCCGGCCACATCCCCGGCTCGGTCAACGTGCCGTGGGCGCGCGCCGTCAACGCCGCCGACGGCACGCTGAAGTCGCCTGAGGAGCTGAAGAAGCTCTATGCCGAGGTCGGCATCGACGGCTCGAAGCCGGTGATCACCTCCTGTCGCATTGGCGAGCGCTCCAGCCACAGCTGGTTCATCCTCTCGCGCGTGCTCGGCTACGAGGCCGCCAACTATGACGGCTCCTGGACCGAATACGGCAATGTCGTCGGCCTGCCGATCAGCAACCCGGCCGGCACGGTCTGGGGCGGCAAGTAACCCGCTGCACCCCATAAGCGAGCGATGGCCTCGATGAGCCTGTCCACCCCCGACAGCCCGCTCGCGACAGGGCGGGCGCCCGAGGCCGCGGCGGGCAGCCCTGCGCCGCTGCGCCTCCCGGCGGCCGTGGCTGTCGCGGCCGCGCTCGCCGCCGCCATCCACCTCGTCGGCGCGCGGGCCGAGCCCGCGACGCCGCTCCAGCTCTCCCTGATCCTGGGCGCTGCCGTCGGCTTCGTGCTGCAGCGCGCCCGCTTCTGCTTCTTCTGCATCTGGAAGGACTGGCTCGACCGGCGCGATCCGCGCGGGCTGCTCGGCATCCTGACCGCGCTGGCGGTCGGTATCGCCGGCAACACGCTGATCTACGGCGCCTGGCTGCCCGACCCGTCCGGCCAGCGCCTGCCGCCGACGGCCCATATCGGCCCGGTCGGCCCGGCGCTCCTGCTGGCGGGCGTGGTCTTCGGCGCCGGCATGGCGATCTCCGGCTCCTGCCTCAGCGCCCATCTCTACCGGCTGGGCGAGGGCTCGCCGACCGCGCCCTTCGCGTTGGTCGGGGCGGTGGCAGGCTTCGTGCTCGGCTTCCTGAGCTGGAACGGGCTCTACCTCGCCGCCATCGTCGACGCGCCTGTGCTCTTCCTGCCGCGCCATCTCGGCTATGCCGGCGCGCTGCTCGCCTCGCTCGCGGTGCTGGGGGCGCTGGCCTGGTGGCTCCTCAAGGCCGGCCGGCTGCCGGAGCAGGCCGAGCCCACGCCGCGCGACCCGCTTGCGGCAATCTTCCTGCGGCGCTGGCCGGCCTGGCTCGGCGGGCTGTTCGTCGGGCTGATCGGGACGGCCGCCTATCTGCGGCTCTCGCCGCTCGGCGTCACGGCCGAGATCGGCTCGCGTTCGCGCCAGTTCGCCACCGGCCTCGGCTGGCTGCCCTCGCGGCTGGAGGGGCTCGACAGCTTCCGCGGCTGCGCCACGCTAGTGCGCGACGCGCTGCTGACGCCGAACGGCCTGTTCGTCGCCAGCATCGTCGCGGCCGCGTTCGCCTCGGCGCTGGCGGCGGGCGAGTTCAGGCCGCGCCTACCGAGCGCGAGCCAGGCCGTGCGCGGGCTCGTCGGCGGCGTCCTGCTCGGCTGGGGCACGGTCTTCGGGCTGGGCTGCACGGTCGGCACGCTGCTTTCCGGCATCTCGGCCGGCGCGGTCTCAGGCTGGGTCTTCGCGCTCGGCCTGCTCGCCGGCACGACGGTAACGTTGTGGCTCGGACGCCGGCTGCGGCTGCTGGACTGAGCGCCGTCTCGGGGCAGGCGCCCATCCGCGACCTGCGAAACGAGGCGCAGACAGCCGGCGCGACTGGGCTATAACGGTGCATCGGTCGAAGGATGCGCCCATGTCGATTGCCGCGAAACTGCCCTCCGTCCTGATCGCCAACCGTGGCGAGATCGCCTGCCGGGTGATCCGCACCGCGCAGCGGCTCGGCCTGCGCACCATCGCCGTGCATTCCGACGCGGATGCTGAGGCGCTGTTCGTGCAGATGGCGGACGAGGCCTGGCGGATCGGCCCCGCGCCGGCACGGGAGAGCTATCTCGACGCGCAGACCATCCTCGCCGTGGCCAAGGAGGCAGGCGCCGCCTGCATCCATCCCGGCTACGGCTTCCTCTCCGAGAACGCCGAATTCGCCGAAGCCTGTGCCGCGGCCGGCATTGTCTTCGTCGGCCCGCCGGCGTCGGCCATCCGGGCCATGGGCCTCAAGGACGCCGCCAAGGCGCTGGTGGAGAAGGCCGGCGTACCGGTGGTGCCGGGCTATCACGGCAGCCGGCAGGAGCCTGACTTTCTCGCCGCCGAGGCCGGCCGCATCGGCTATCCCGTGCTGATCAAGGCCGTCGCCGGCGGCGGCGGCAAGGGCATGAAGAAGGTCGACCGGCCGGAGGACTTCGCCGACGCGCTCGCCAGCGCCCAGCGCGAGGCCGGCAACGCCTTCGGCGATACCCGCGTCCTGGTCGAGAAATACGTGCTCTCGCCGCGCCATGTCGAGATCCAGGTCTTCGCCGACGGCCATGGCAACGTCGTCCACCTCTACGAGCGCGACTGCTCGCTGCAGCGCCGCCACCAGAAGGTGATCGAGGAGGCGCCGGCGCCCGGCATGACGGCGCAGGTGCGCGCCGCCATGGGCAAGGCCGCGACGGAGGCCGCCCGCGCGGTCGGCTATGTCGGGGCCGGCACGGTCGAATTCATCGCCGATGGCCGCGACGGGCTGCGCGAGGACGGCTTCTGGTTCATGGAGATGAACACCCGCCTCCAGGTCGAGCATCCGGTGACCGAGGCGATCACCGGGCTCGACCTCGTCGAGCTGCAATTGCGCGTCGCCGCCGGCGAGCCGCTCGGCTTCGGCCAGGACGGGGTGCGGGCGGACGGTCACGCCGTCGAGGCGCGGCTCTACGCGGAGGATCCGGAGAAGGGCTTCCTGCCGTCGACCGGCAAGCTGTGGGCGCTGCAGTTCCCGCACGGCGAAGGCATCCGCATCGACACCGGCGTCGAGGCCGGCGACAGCGTCACGCCCTTCTACGACCCGATGATCGCCAAGGTGATCGCCCATGGCGCCGATCGCGCGCAGGCGCTCGACCGGCTGGCCGCCGCGTTGGGGGCGACGGTCGTCGCGGGACCGCGCACCAATCTCGCCTTCCTCAAGGCACTGGCCGAGGCCGAGGGCTTCCGGGCAGGGGCCCTCGACACCGGCTTCATCGACCGCAACATGGCGGCGCTCGGGGCCGAGCCGCAGCCGCTCGACGCGGCGGCCATCGCCGCCGCCGCGCTGCAACTGGAGGAGGACCGGCAGCTCGCCGGCCTGCTGGCGGCGGCCGAGCGGGTCGATGGCGAGGCGCTGTCTCCCTGGCTGCATGCCGACGCCTTCTCGCTGATGCCGCGCCCGCCGCTCGGCCTGCCGCTCACCGTCGACGGCGAGCGCGTCGAGGCGCGGATCGAATGGCATGAGGAGCAGGCGCGCGTTTCGCTGCCCGGCCATCCGCTCGGCGAGGGCGAGCACGAGGTCATGCTGGCGCAGGCCGAGCCCGGCACCTATCTCGCGCTCCATCGCGGGCGGCAGAGCGCGGTCTCGCTGTTCGATCCCTTCGCGGTCGATCTCGACGCGGCGGCCGATGGCGGTGGCGTGGTCAAGGCGCCGATGCACGGCAAGCTGGTGGCGCTCTTCGTCCAGCAGGGCGACAGCGTCGCCAAGGGCCAGCGCCTCGCCATCGTCGAGGCGATGAAGATGGAGCACGTCCTGACCGCGCCGCGCGACGGCACCGTCACCGAGCTCGGCGCCAAACCCGGCGCCCAGGTCGCCGAAGGCGCCAAGGTCGTCGTGCTCGGCGAGTGACCGGCGAGTGGCGGGCAGGGGCGGCCGGGCGGGCTGCCCGCCCCGTGTCGCGCCTCAGTCCGCGGCGCGGCCGCGCCCGATCAGCGGAAACTGCTCGACTTCGTAGACCTGGCCCGAGACCGGGCCGCTCTCCTCCGAGAGCCAGAAGGCGGTGTGGGCGGCGATCTCGGCCGGCTGCATGATCTGGCCGGACGGCGCGAACTCCAGCGGCACCTCCGTCTCCCAGCCCGGCTTCTTGCCCTCGCGCTGCTGCGTCGCATCCTCGTTGGCGGTGAAGGTCCAGCCGACATTGAGCTGGTTCACCCTGATGTGCTCGCGGCCGAGCGTGTTGGCGAGGTTGCGCGTCATCGTCATCAGCGCCCCCTTCGACATGGAATAGACGGTGAGGTTCGAATTGCCGCACCAGGCGTTGATCGAGCCGACGGTGAGGATGCTGCCGCCGGATTTCTGCAGGCGGAAGGCGCGGATCGCCGCTTCGGCGCAGAGCAGCGGCGCGCGGGTGTTGATCGCGAAGACATGGTCGAAGAAGGCGGGCGTCGTCTCGCCGAGCACGCCGCGCGGATAGATGCCGGCATTGTTGACCAGCGCATCGATGCGGCCGAAGGCGCTGCGTGTCGCGTCGACCAGCATCTGGGCGGTCGCCGGTTCCGCGAGGTCGCCGATCGTCGCGGCGGTGGCCGGGCCGAGCCGGCGCGTCGCGGTCTCGACCTCGTTCTGGTCGCGCCCGTGCAGCATCACCTTCGCGCCCTCGGCGACCAGCCGCTCCGCCATGGCGTAGCCGATGCCCGACGAGCTGCCGGTGACGAGGATCGCCTTGCCCTGAAGTCCGCGCATGTCCCGCCTCCGCTTGTCCCGTCGCTGCCGCCAGCCTGACGCCGTCGCGACGAGATGCCAACCGTCCCGGCGGCGGCCGGTTCCGGCTTGTGGAGAAAGGCGCGTGCCTCTGGCCGGGCCCGGCGCGGGGCGATAGATTCCGCGCCATGCCGCTTCACCTCATCAAGCTCTGCGTCGGGGCCGAATCGATCGGCGATCTCGAGGGCTGGATCGCGCAGCGCCAGGCGCTCCGCCGCGCCCGCGGCGAGCCGGCCGAGCAGCTCCACACCACCCGCATGGTGCCCAAGCGCGTCGACGAACTGCGCGACGGCGGCTCGCTCTACTGGGTGATCAAGGGGCAGCTCAGCGCCCGCCAGCGCCTGCTCGACATCCGCCCCTTCACCGATGCGGACGGCATCGGCCGCTGCCATATCGTTATGGAGCCTGTGGTCGTGCCGGTCGAGCCGCGGCCCTACCGGCCGTTCCAGGGCTGGCGCTATCTCCAGGACAAGGACGTCCCCCGCGACCTCTCCGAGCGCGGCGGCGAACTCGGCGCCATGCCGGAGGAGATGCGGCGCGAGCTGGCCGAGCTCGGCCTCCTCTAGCGGCAGCGCGCAGGGGCGGGCAGGGCGGCTCGCCACGGCGATCTTGCAAGCGGCGGCCTCTGGCGGCAATGTCGCGCGCGGGGGCGCCGCTGGACGCTGGGCAGGACAAGCGCAGCATCCTTCCTTCGCGCATCGGGACAGATGATCATGAACACTGACAAGGCCGGGCTCGGCATGATGGGCGGCGCCGCCGCGCGCGGGCTCGTCGCGGAGCGTCTCAGCCGGCGCACCTTCCTGGCCGGATCGGCCGCCGGCCTCGGCGCGCTGGCGCTCGGCGGCTGCGCCACCGATGGCGGCATGACGCTGGCCGAGGCGCAGCAGGTCTACGGGCCGGTGCCGAAGGAGAAGTTCCCGGTTCCGGCGATCGACGTCAGCAAGGTCGATCGCAAATATTTCCGCCGTACGGTGCGCTACGAGACCAACGAGGCGCCCGGCACCATCATCGTCGATCCGGCCAATTACTACGTCTACCGGATCGAGGAAGACGGCAATGCCACCCGCTACGGCGCCAATGTCGGCCGTGACGGCTTCCGCTGGAGCGGCGACGCCTATGTCGGCCGCAAGGCGGAATGGGC
Organism: Allobosea sp. TWI1241; assembly: GCF_039673065.1. Classification (NCBI taxonomy): domain Bacteria; kingdom Pseudomonadati; phylum Pseudomonadota; class Alphaproteobacteria; order Hyphomicrobiales; family Alloboseaceae; genus Allobosea; species Allobosea sp. TWI1241. Next base: position 76,074 of record NZ_JBDJKW010000009.1, read on the forward strand.
GACCTGGACCCCGCCGAAGGAGATGATCAAGCGCCAGCCCGAAGCGGCCAAATACGCCCGCGGCATGCCCGGCGGCCTCGACAACCCGCTCGGCGCCCGCACGCTCTATCTCTACCAGAACGGCCGCTACACGCTCTACACGATCTATGCCTCGCTCGACGCGGAATCGATCGGCAACGGCATCACCAGCGGCTGCGTCGGCCTGCTGACGCAGGACATGATGCACCTCTACGACCGCACCCCGGTCAAGACCAAGGTGGTGGTCCTGCCGGCCTGAGACCGCTCTGCCTTCTGTCGAGATCTGACGGGCCGCCCTCCGGGGCGGCCCGTTTGCGTTTCGCCGCGCCGCCGTCAGCCCTGCACGCCGAGGAAGGCGAAGGGCTTGGCCGGCGAGAAGGAGCCGGTGGCATCGCCCGAATAGATGCGATCCTGGTCCTTGCCGAGGTCGAGCTTGCGGGTGCCCCCGGCCTGCGAGAAGTCGATCTTCCTGAGATCGACCCAGAAGGTGTTCGGCGTCAGCGCCGACTCGAAGAAGTAGAGCTGGCGCGCATGGTCGAAGACGGTGCGCCAGCGCGTCGAGGAGATGTTGGGCTGGTCAGGCGTGGTCAGGCCGAACGGCACCGAGACGTTGCGGATCACGCTGAACACGCTGGCGACGGCGCGATTGGGATCCGGGTCCTTCGGGATGGCGTTGACGTAGAATGCCGCGCGCACGAAACGGTCCGAGGCGCGGTTGGTGCCGGGTAGCATCACCGTGCCGCCGATCTGCTTCCAGTATTCCGCCTGCGCCAGCTGCTTCTCGAAGGTCGGCGAGTTGGTCATCACCTGATAGGCGCGGTCGTGATGGATGACCTGCCTGCCGCCGATATACTCGACGATGGCGCTGTCGCCGCTCTTGTCCGACAGCGAGAGATGCAGCGTCGCCAGCCGCGGCTCGCCGCCGGGCATGGTGTCGGAGACCAGGGTGAAGGGCTCCTTGCGCAGCGCCTCGACCGCCTCGGCCACGGTGGCGAAGTTGTCGAGCATGTACTGGGCCCAGGCCGAGATCGCGAGGCCGGGCTTGGACGACGGGTCGAAGCGGGGATACTCCGACTCGACCAGCCAGAGCAGGTTGGCCGACAGGCCGACCTCGTTGACACCGTCACTGGTGGCAATGTCGTAGGCGGAGGCGACGACGCTGCCGTATTTCGAGCTCCAGCGGATGGTGTTGGCCCCGGTCTCGCCGCTGCGCGCCACGCCGCGCGGCAGGATCCAGAGATTGGTGGCGATGTCGCTCTTCCAGTCCATCGAGCGGGCGGTGACGACGCTGCCGCCGGCGCCGAAATAGACGAAGCGCGTGCAGGCCTGCGCCGTGCCCTGCGCCAGCAGCAGGCGGCGAGCAGGGCGGCGGTGAGACGGAACGGGCGGAAGCGGCGCGACATGGGCGATTCCTTCATCGTGAGCCTCAGAAGCGCATGGTCAGGCCGAGTGCCGGCCCGTGCTGCGTCACGTCCCAGCGGAAGCGGCCGCGGCCGGTGAAGTCGGCCGCCTCGTGAACCTGGTGAATGGCGCGATAGCCGGCGCGCAGCACGGTTTCGTGGCCGAGGAGATAGGTGCGATAGCCGAGATAGGCTTGGATTTGGGCGCTGTACTGCGAAGCCCCGGTGCCGCCGATATCGGCTTGCACGAACAGGTTCCAGCGCGCGTCGAGATCCGCATTGATCCGGAGCCCCGCGAAGGGGTCGTACCAGTCCGACGCCTTGCCGAAGCCGAGACCGAGCACGCCGATATCCGCCGAAAGCCGCGTCCAGCGCAGGCCCGCGGTCGGCTCCAGCGACAGCGTGCGCGGCCGGTTGAAGACCGTCTGCCCGCCGAGGGCGACCTCGTGAAGCTTGAAGAAGGCACCGGCCGACAGACGCGTCGTGGTGATGCCGATTCCGAGCCGCAGGCCGAGCGCCTGGGCCCGCTGGCTCGTCTCGACATGCTGCCCGTCGAGATAGACGCCATAGAGCCCGTTACCGACCTCGATATTGCCCATCACCGCGAGATCGAGATGGGAGAGGACTTCCGAGAAGGGCACCGCGACCGCGGTGCGGCGGCCGGCGATCGCGGCATCACCGATGAGGGATGCGGCCCAGGCATAGGGGCTGACGAAGACGCTCCACGCGCGCGCCCCGGGGGCCGTATCGATCGGCTCGGCTGCTGCGGCAGCTGATATCAGCACGCCGAGGCCACACAGGAACGGTCTCGCGGCTCGGCGCATGCTGGCTCCCATGACGGCCGGAGCGTAGACGCTTCCCCATGGGGAGCAAGCCCGAAGTGAGCGCCCGCCGCGCCTTCAGACCGCGATGTTGTCGATCAGCCGCGTCGCGCCGATGCGGGCTGCGACCAGGATGCGGATGGGGCCGTCCGCCAGCGCGGTCACCGGCGCCAGCGTCCAGGCATGGCGGGCTTCCAGATAGTCGAGCTCGAAGCCGGCGCCGATGACCTGCATCTGCGTCTCGCTTACCGCCACGGCCAGCGGCTCGCCATTGCGGATGCGCGCGGCGAGCGCCTGCATGGCCTGGTGCAGCGCCGGCGCCAGCGCGCGCTCCTCCGGGGCGAGGTAGCGGTTGCGCGACGACATGGCGAGACCGTCCGCCTCGCGTATCGTCGCCAGCGGTACGATCGTGATGCCGAGGTCGAGGTCGCGCGCCATGCGCGTCACGACCTGGAGCTGCTGGTAGTCCTTCTCGCCGAACACCGCGAAATCGGCGCGGGACTGGGTGAAGAGCTTGCAGCAAATCGTTGCGACGCCTTCGAAATGCGTCGGCCGGAAGCGGTCCTCGAGCCCGACCGCGGCCGGCCCCAGCAGCAGCACGCGCGTGGCGAACCCGGCCGGGTACATCTCCTCGACCGAGGGGAAGAAGATCGCGTCGGCGCCGATCGCCTCGAGTCTGGCGCGGTCGCCCTCGAAGGTACGAGGGTACTTCTTGAAGTCCTCGTGCGGCGCGAACTGGGTCGGGTTGACGAAAATCGAGACGATGACCCGCCGCGCATGCTTCCGCGCCTCGGCCACCAGCGCGACATGGCCGTCGTGCAGCGCGCCCATCGTCGGCACCAGGGCGACGGCTTCGCCGGCGGCGTGCCAGCCTGCGACGGCGGCGCGCATCGCCGCCACTGTCTCGAACACCGCGACCTCTGCCATCATGACCTCCCCCACGAGTCGGGTGCACGGGTAGCAAAAGCGCTCGCCCCGGCCAATATGCGCGAAGAGGGACAATCCGGGTGACGGAGAAAGGCATGATGTCGGGCGCATGACGCAGCGAGACGACCGGACGGCGATCGACAAGGCCAGGCAGGCCGGGGCGGCTGCGCCCGTTGAGCAGTCGCGGCCGGGCGAGATCGACCGCTTTCTCGGCGCCGCGAAGCAGCTCGCCCCGCTGGCGACCGGCACGGCCGGACGCCTCGTTTTCGCCCTCGACGCCACGATGAGCCGCCAGCCCAGCTGGGACCTCGCCTGCTCGCTGCAGGGTCAGATGTTCGAGGTGGCCGACCGCACCGGCGGGCTGGCGGTGCAGCTCGTCTATTTCCGCGGCTTCGACGAATGCCGCGCCTCCGGCTGGGTCGGCGAGCCGCGGCGGCTGACAGGCCTCATGAGCCGCATCGACTGCCGCGGCGGCCAGACCCAGATCGCCCGCGTGCTGCGCCATGTCCGCGACGAGGCCAGGACCGTGCCGATCCGCGCCTTCGTCTATGTCGGCGATGCGATGGAGGAGGAGATCGACACGCTTTGCGCGCTGGCGGGCGAGCTCGGCCTGCGCGGCATCCGCGGCTTCCTGTTCCAGGAGGGCGACGACGCGCTGGCGGGGCGCGCCTTCGCCGAGATGGCCCGGCTCACCGGCGGTGCGCATGCCCGCTTTGACGTGAACGCGCCGGGCTCCCTGCTCGATCTCTTGCGCGGCGCCGCCGCCTATGCGAGCGGCGGCCATGAGGCGATGCGCCGGCTGTCCGATACCAGCCCCGCTGTTCGCGGATTGCTCGGCGCGATGAAAGGACGCTGATTTGGCCCTGCTCTACGGCATAGCCGCCGTCATCCTGATCTGGTGGCTCTCGAAGAGCTTCGCGGGGCTCGATCCGAAGAAGCTGGTGCGCGCCGGCAAGGCGGTCGGCGGCGCGCTGTCGCTGGGCGTGGCCGGGCTCCTGCTGCTGCGAGGCCGGCCCGACATGGCGATCTTCCTCGGCGGCCTCGGCGCCTGGCTGCTCGGCTGGAGCGCCTACGGGCCGGGCGGCCTGCGCATGCCGGACTGGGCGAAGGATCTCGGGCAGTCCGGCGCCGGTGCGCGCTCGAAGGTCAATTCGGTGCTGCTGGAGATGGAGCTCGACCACGACAGCGGCGCGGTGACGGGCAAGGTCCGCGCCGGCCAGTTCGCCGGCCGCGATCTCGATGCGCTCGGCCCGGCCGAGCTTGCGGCGCTGATGCGCGAATGCGCCGCCGGGGATCCCGACGGCGCCCGCCTGCTAGAGGCTTATCTCGACCGCCGGGCGCCCGGCTGGCGTGAAGACGCTGACGGTCACGCTGACCCGCGGCAGGGCGGCGCGGCGCGCACGGGCGCGATGACGGACCAGGAGGCCTACGAGATCCTGGGGCTTCAGCCGGGGGCGGGGCAGGAGGCGATCCGCGAGGCCCATCGGCGCCTGATGAAGCGCATCCATCCTGATGCCGGCGGCACCGGCGGGCTTGCTGCCCGGGTCAATCAGGCCAAGGATACCTTGCTGAAAAAGCATGGGTGAACTCCTTTCCCGATCGGTCAGCCACGGACCGCGAAGCACGAGAAACCGCCGCGCTTGAGCTGGGCGCAGGCGCGCTCGGCACCCTTCGAGTCGTCGAAGCCGGCGAAGCGGGCGCGGTAGAGCGTGGTGCCGCGGGTCTCGACCTTCTCGGTGAAGGGCGAGGCCTCGGCGAGCGAGCCTGACACCTTGGCCTTGGCGCGGGCGAGGATCTCACGGGCCTTGGCCTCGTCGTCGGTGGCGCCGAGCTGGATCACCCATTTCGAGGCCGGGGTCGGCCTGGCGGCGGCCGAGCGGGCGGTCGGGCGCGCTTCCGGCGCAGGCGCGGCGGCGCGGGCCGGAGCGGCGGCGGGAGCCGGCAGGCGCTCCTCGATCTTGGCAGGCGCCGCGGCCGCATGGGCGACGCGCACCTTCTCCTCGCCGGGCTCGGCGACCTTGGCGATCGACGAGGTCACGTCGACATTCGCCGGCGGACGCAGGACCTTGCCGTCGGCGGCGGGCTGGCCGATCGACCAGCGCATCGCGGCCGGGGTCGTGGTGCTGGAGGCGACCGGACGCATGCCGGAGAGGCGCAGCGGCTGGCCGGCGCCGGCGGCGATGACCGGGCGCGGCGGAGCGACGGGGGTGGTGGTCGGCGCGGCATAGGCGCGGGCCGTGGCCGGGACGGGAGCGTCCTCCTCGGCACGCGGACGGGGCACCGGCACGGGCGCGGTGGCGGCGGCCGCGACGATAGCCGGCTCGGCGGCGGCGGGACGCTGCGGCGGCTCGGGGGCGACCGGGCGGCTCTCGGCGATCATCGGCGCGCTGCGGCCGCCGGTGGCGGCGCGCGGCAGATGCGCGGCGACCAGCGTCGCCATGGTCTGGTCGCGCGAGGCGCCGGAGCGGCCGCCCAGCACGACCGAGACGATATGGCGGCCATCGGCCTTGGCCGAGGTCATCAGGTTGAAGCCGGAGGCGCGAGTATAGCCGGTCTTGATGCCGTCGACGCCTTCGACGCGGCCGAGCAGCTTGTTGTGGTTGCGGTAGCTCTGGCCGGCGAAGTTGAAGCTCCGCGTCGAGAACATCCGGTAATAGCGCGGGAAGCGCTCCTCGATGGCGCGGGCGAGCACCGTCAGGTCGCGCGCCGTGGTGAGGTTCGGCGGGTTGTGGGGCAGGCCGTGCGGGTTGTGGAAGGTGGTGCGGCTCATGCCCAGCGAGCGGGCCCGGGCGGTCATCTGGCGGGCGAAATCGCTCTCCGAGCCGGCGACGTTCTCGGCGACGGTGACGGCGACGTCGTTGGCGGATTTGGTGATCAGGGCGAGGATGGCGTTCTCGACGCTGATCGTCGCGCCGGGACGCAGGCCGATCTTCGACGGCGCCTGTCCGGACGCATAAGCCGAGACGCGCAGCGGCGAATCCATGCGGAAGCGCCCGCGCTCGATCTGTTCGAACAGCAGGTAGAGCGTCATCACCTTGGTGATGGAGGCGGGGATGCGCGGCGCGTCCTCGTTGACGGCGTGCAGCGTGCGGCCCGACTTGGCGTCGACCACCATCGCCGCATAGGGAGGCGCATAGCCTCCGCTGACCTGGCGCCGCTTCTTGCGTGCCGCCTCTGCCGGCGAGATCGTCGCCACCAGCGTCACGGCAGCGACACTCACGAGCCCGATGAACGCGAACAAGCGCCCGCGTCGGGTATCAACGCACCCCGAAACCATGCAACCGCCTCAACTCATACCCACCCGTCCAGCCGCCAGACGTGGCGAGAAGGACACAGACAGGGAGGTTAGGAGGATGCGGTTACGGAGCCGTTAAACGGCGATGCGCTTCCGGGAGGCGGGCGCGCTGCGCCAGTGCGGGGGCGTCCTGTTCTTGATGCATTGCAGCGCATTCTTGACTTTCATGTTGCGATGCACAATATGAAGGCCGTCCCGGTGATGAACCCTTCATCTGACTTCGGGGACACCGAATCCGGGCCTTGTGGCCCGTCAGCAGAGGCGGCGCCCAGCGCGTCGAGGGAAACGACATGATCCAGCAGTTCGAGACCATGCAGAAAGCCTCCAAGGACAACGTCGACGCGGCCCTGAAGGCCTTCGGCGCCACCAGCAAGGGCGTGCAGGCGATCGCCGTCGAGGCGACCGACTACGCCAAGAAGTCCTTCGAGAACGGCACCGCGACGCTCGAGAAGCTCGCCGGCGTCAAGACGCTCGACAAGGCCGTCGAGATTCAGGCCGACTACGTGAAGACCGCCTTCGAGGGCTATGTCGCCCAGGTCTCCAAGATGGGCGAGCTCTTCACCGCCATCGCCAAGGACGCCTACAAGCCGTTCGAGGGCATCGTCGCCAAGGCCGTCCCGGCCGCGACCAAGTGAGGCCCGGGGCCTGACGGCCCCGCTCGCAGACTGTTCGAAAGCCCGGCCTCGCGGCCGGGCTTTCTTGTTTTGGTCCGCTGTGATCCGGTGCGCGCTTGTGGGCTGGCGCGCAATGGGCTGGCGAAGGCGAGGGGACGTCTGTAAATTCTCCGGCGAAGCACTATCTTGGGGTTCAGCCTTCGGAAGGGACGCCTTGAGCCGTATCGCCGCGATGCCGACAGACCAGCGCCACCCCGCCGCGATGCCATCGGGAACGGCCGGGGCGGACGAGCCGCGGCTCGCCGGCAAGCCCAAGCCGCCGGGCCCGCCCTCGGATGGCGGCCGCGACAATGCGGGCACAGCTGTCCTGACGCGGACGCGCACGCGCCGGCCCAATCTCTACCGGGTGCTGATCCTCAACGACGACTACACGCCGATGGAGTTCGTCGTTCACGTCCTGGAGCGCTTCTTCAACAAGGATCGCGCCGAGGCGACCCGCATCATGATGCACGTTCACCAGAACGGCGTCGGCGAATGCGGCGTGTTCACCTACGAGGTCGCCGAGACCAAGGTGACGCTGGTGATGGACCTCGCGCGCAAGCACATGCACCCGCTGCAGTGCGTGATGGAGAAGAAGTGATCTTGACCGTTCGACCCACCCTGCAACCTGATCGGGAGCGCTGACCTTGCCGAGCTTCTCGCGCAGCCTGGAACAGGCGCTCCACCGGGCGCTGGCGCTCGCTAACGAACGCCACCACGAATATGCGACGCTGGAACATCTCCTGCTGGCCCTGGTCGACGACCAGGACGCGGCCGCGGTGATGCGTGCCTGCAGCGTCGACCTCGACATGCTCCGCCGCAACCTCGTCGACTATATCGACGCGGAGCTGACCAACCTGATCACCGACGGTCGCGACGATTCCAAGCCGACCGCCGGCTTCCAGCGCGTGATCCAGCGCGCGGTGATCCACGTCCAGTCGTCCGGCCGCGAGGAGGTGACGGGGGCCAATGTGCTCGTGGCGATGTTCGCCGAGCGCGAGAGCCATGCCGCCTACTTCCTGCAGGAGCAGGACATGACCCGCTACGACGCGGTCAACTACATCAGCCACGGCATCGCCAAGCGTCCGGGGGCCGGCGAGGCCCGCCCCGTGCGCGGCGCCGAGGAGGAGGTCGAGCAGCCGCGCGAGCAGCGTGCCGACCAGCCCGGTGAGGACAAGGACAAGAAGAAGAAGGAGAGCGCGCTCGAGGCCTATTGCGTCAACCTGAACCGCAAGGCGAAGGACGGCCGTATCGACCCGCTCATCGGCCGCGAGGCCGAGGTGCAGCGCACCATCCAGATCCTCTGCCGTCGCCAGAAGAACAACCCGCTTCTGGTCGGCGAGCCCGGCGTCGGCAAGACCGCGATCGCCGAGGGCCTGGCGCTCAAGATCATCCGCGGCGAGGTGCCGGACGTCCTGCAGGACGCCACGGTCTTCTCGCTCGACATGGGCACGCTCTTGGCCGGCACCCGCTATCGCGGCGATTTTGAGGAACGCCTCAAGCAGGTGATGAAGGAGATCGAGCAGCACCCGAAGGCGATCATGTTCATCGACGAGATCCACACGGTGATCGGCGCCGGTGCGACCTCGGGCGGCGCCATGGACGCCTCCAACCTGCTCAAGCCGGCGCTCGCCTCGGGCGGGCTGCGCTGCATCGGCTCGACGACCTACAAGGAATACCGCCAGTATTTCGAGAAGGACCGGGCCCTGGTGCGCCGGTTCCAGAAGATCGACGTCAACGAGCCCTCGGTGCCGGACACGATCGAGATCCTAAAGGGGCTGAAGCCCTATTTCGAGGAGTTCCACAAGCTTCGCTACACCAACGACGCCATCAAGGCGGCGGTGGAGCTGTCGGCGCGCTACATCCATGACCGCAAGCTGCCGGACAAGGCGATCGACGTGATCGACGAGACCGGCGCCTCGCAGATGCTGCTGGCCGAGGGGAAGCGCAAGAAGACCATCGGGGTCAAGGAGATCGAGGCGGCGATCGCGACCATGGCGCGCATCCCGGCCAAGACCGTCTCCAAGGACGATGCCGAGGTGTTGCGCAATCTCGAGACCACGCTGAAGCGCTCGGTCTACGGGCAGGAGAAGGCGATCGAGGCGCTGTCCTCATCGATCAAGCTGGCGCGTGCCGGCCTGCGCGACGGCGAGAAGCCGATCGGCTGCTATCTCTTCGCCGGCCCCACCGGCGTCGGCAAGACCGAGGTCGCCCGCCAGCTCGCCTCGTCGCTCGGCGTCGAGCTGATCCGCTTCGACATGTCGGAATACATGGAGCGCCACACCGTCTCGCGGCTGATCGGCGCCCCTCCGGGCTATGTCGGCTTCGACCAGGGCGGACTGCTCACCGACCAGATCGACCAGCATCCGCATTGCGTGCTGCTGCTCGACGAGATCGAGAAGGCGCATCCCGACCTGTTCAACATCCTCCTGCAGGTGATGGACCACGGCAAGCTGACCGACAACAACGGCAAGCAGGTCGATTTCCGCAACGTCATCCTGATCATGACCACCAATGCCGGCGCCGCCGACATGGCCCGCAACGCCTATGGCTTCACCCGCGCCAAGCGCGAGGGCGACGACACCGAGGCGATCAACAAGCTGTTCGCGCCGGAATTCCGCAACCGGCTCGATTCGGTGATCTCTTTCGGCCATCTGCCGAAGAGCGTGGTGGCGCGCGTCGTCGACAAGTTCGTGCTCCAGCTCGAGGCCCAGCTCGCCGACCGCAACGTCACGATCGAACTGACCGACGAGGCCCGCGAATGGCTGGTCGAGAACGGCTATGACGAGGCGATGGGCGCCCGCCCGATGGCACGGCTGATCCAGCAGACCATCAAGACGCCGCTCGCCGACGAGGTGCTGTTCGGCCGCCTCAAAGCCGGCGGCGCGGTCAAGGTCGTGGTGATCCAGTCGGAGACCGGCATCAAGGTACTCGGCCTCGAATTCCCGGACGGGCCGGTCAGCCCCAAACCGGAGAAGGACGTCGCCGCGGCCGCGGCCAAGCGCAAGCCGAAATCCCGCGCCAAGGCGCAGGCCGGCAAGGCGGCCACGGCGCGTTCGGCCGGGCCGAAGGGCGGCTCGGGCAAGGGCGGCCCCAAGCCCGCGCCGAAATCCGGCCCCAAGGGCGGCGCCGCTCCGGTCCCGGCGGGCGACCCGCCGAAGGCCTCGGCGCGCAATGTCCGCACCGTTCCCAAAGTCCCGTTGACGAAGGCCTGACACCGTGTTGTTTCGACGCAAGCGCGAGAGCGCGTGGGCTGAGGATGCCGAGCCCGAGGCCGAGGCGGCCGTCGCCCCGGCGTCGGCCGCCGAGAAGCCGGGCTGGTTCGAGCAGCGCGCCCGCCGCCGCCGCCGCCGCAAGGTCTTCGAGGAGGTGGTCGGCTGGATCGTCGTGCCGGCCATCCTCTATCTCGCTTTTCTCGGCTATCGCGCCGTCGGCGGCATCCCCAAGGAGATCGTCGATTTCGGCAACGAACTGCTGGGCGTCGCGCTGAAGAGCTTCTGATCGCACGGCGCAGCGCGGCGCACTGCGTCGCGCGCGGGGCGGCTGCGCGGGCAGGGGGCTCCCCCCGCCGCGCGAACTCGGGCTTTAACGGAACGAGCGTCCAGTGACCGGGTCCCGCGCCGTCGATGCCGTCTCTGTCTCTTCCCGTCCACGATAAGCTGCCCGGCTCGCGCAGGCTCGCTCCGGCATGAGCGAGCCTGCGCGTGCGAGCTGGCTGCGGCCGGCGCTGACGGGGTTCCGCGATGCCGCCATGCTGCCGGCCTGGGTTGTCGGCCTGTCGCTGACCGGCGTCGGCACGCTGGCACGCGATTCAGGCTTTCCGGTCGAAGTCGCGGTCCTCTCCACCGTCATCGTCTGGGCCGGGCCTTCCCAGGTGCTGTTCTTCGCCTCGATCGCGACGGGCGCCGCCTGGAGCGCGATCGCGGTTGCGATCGCCTTCGCCTCGCTGCGCTTCCTGCCGCTGACGGTCTCGCTGCTGCCGCTGCTGCGCCGGCCGGGGCAGGGCTTCGGCCAGCAATTGCTGCTCTCGCACTATGTCGCGGTGACCTCCTGGGTCGAGGGCATGCGGCGCCTGCCGGCCCTGCCGCCGGAGCAGCGGGTTCCGTATTATCTCGGCTTCGGCAACGCGCTGATCGCGATCAGCGCGCTGTGTACCTATGTCGGCTTCCATCTCGCCGGCGTGGTGCCGACGCCGGTGGCGGCCGGGCTGCTCTTCCTCTCGCCGATCTTCTTCATCGCCTCGATGAGCGCCGGCGCCCGCGGCTGGCCCGACGGGCTGGCGATCGCGCTCGGCTTCGGGCTGACGCCGCTGGCGAACTGGCTCTTCGGCAGCGGCTTCGATCTCGTGGTCGGCGGTGTCGCCGGCGGCACGCTCGCCTTCCTGCTCAAGCGCCTCGCCGCGGCACGGGGCGGGGCGGCATGACCCAGCCCATCGCCTTTCTCGACGGACCCTGGTGGCCCTATCTGGCGCTGTTCCTCTTCGCGGTGCTGCCGACCGGGATCTGGCGCTGGCTCGCGGTCGCCTTCGCGCGCCGACTAGACGAGACCTCGCCCTGGCTCGACTGGGTGCGGATGGTCGCGGCCTCGCTGCTGGCCGGCGTCGCCGCCAAGCTGACCTTCTTCCCGCCCGGTGCGCTGGCGCAGACGCCGCTCGCGCTCCGCCTCGCCGCGCTGGCGACCGCCGTGGCGATCGTCGTCCTGGCACGACGCAAGGTCATGCTCGGTGTCGTCCTTGCCCAACTGGTCCTGATCGGCGGAGCCTGGCTCGCGAGGTGAGATCATCTGCCGCGACTGCGTCGGATGCACGCGAACGCGGGAAGATGTCAGAAACCCTCAAAGGATAAACAGCGCGATGGACCCGGGAGACGGCCTCGGGTCAAAGCCGCGTTAGGAAAGGCCAGCCATCATCGTCAGGGTGCGCAAGCTTTTACCCACGTCTGCTTCGGATGCGCTTTCGCTCCCTCGCGGAGCGTCGGACGCCGCTGCTTCGGTGCCGCGCACGCTCACCCTGCATTTCGAGCCTAGCCTGGAGCGGCAGTACCGCCTCGCCATGCGGGCGGACCAGCGGCGCGCCACCTTCGTCTGCGTGACGGTCGCCTTCGCGATCTGGATCACCTTCTTCGGGCTCGATCTGCTGCGCCTCGACAAGGCGGGGCAGCTCCCGCCCTATGGCGATCACGGCCTGATGAGCGCGCTGGTCTTGCGCATCGGGGTGCTCACGCTGATGATCTGGCTGCAATGGCGGCTGGCCACCAGCGATGCGAGCTTCGCCTATCACCGGATCTCCGGCTGCCTGATCGCCGCGATAGGCATCGCCGGCGCCTATATCGCCAGCACCTACAAGGCGCGCGGCCTGCCTCATGCCGACATCGCCCAGATCGTTATCGTGGTTGCGGTGTTCCTGCCGATCGGGCTGACGATCGTGCAGGCCACTGCGGTGGCCGCCCTGGTCGCCTTCGCCACCGCCATGCTCGGCTTCGTGATGACCGATCCGAGCTTCTGGGCGGAGCATGCCCGGCTCTGCGTCGTGATGCTCTGCGCGATCCTGGTCAGCGGCGTCGGCGGCTGGCTGCGCGAGCGCGCCGAGCGCGATCACTTCCTGCTGCGGCGCATCCTGCACGACCGCGCCTTGTCCGATCCGCTGACCGGCATCGCCAATCGCCGCGCCTTCGAGGAACATGTCGCGCTGGCGCTGCGGCAGGCGCGGCGCGACGGCGTGCCGGTGGTCTTCGCCGTGCTCGATGTCGACCATTTCAAGCGCTACAACGACCGCTATGGCCACGAGCTCGGCGACCGCGCGCTGCGTAAGGTCGCCCGTGCGATCGAATCCTGCCTGCGGCGGCCGATGGACATGGTCGGCCGCATCGGCGGTGAGGAATTCGGGCTGCTGCTTTACGAATGTCGCCCCGATGTCGCCGAGGCCTACTTCAACGCCATCGTCGCGGCGATCGAGACGCTCGCCATCCCGCACGAGGCATCGCTCACAGCCGCGCATCTCACGGCGACGCTGGGCGGCACCGCCTTCGACGGGCGCGAGGAGGCGGCCGAGCTCTACAGCCGCGCCGACGCGGTCCTCTATCGGGCCAAGGCCGATGGCCGCAACCGCGCGCGCTTCGAGGAATCCGCCGAATGGGAACCCGGAACGCCACGGGCCATGCTGCCGGGCTGAAGGGTGCTTGCGGATCGACGGCGCTGCGGGCAAGGCTCCGCCCATCGTCGCTCCGCCGAGGTGCCCATGACCGCCGCCGCTTCCGTTCCGCCCGTCGCGCCACGTCCCGCCGCCCGCGCCGAGGCCGTCTCGCCCTTCATCGTGATGGACGTGATGAACGCCGCCGCGGCCATAGAGCGCACCGGTGGTTCCGTCGTGCATATGGAGGTCGGCCAGCCATCGGCCCCGACGCCAGCCAGCATCCGCTCCGCCGCCGGTCGCGCGCTGGAGGACGGGCGCATCGGCTATACCCAGGCGCTGGGCATTCCCTCGCTGCGCGCGCGCATCGCGCGCCATTACCATGACAGCTACGGCGTCTCCGTGCCGCCGGAGCGCGTCGTAGTGACGACCGGCTCCTCCGGCGGCTTCATCCTGGCCTTCCTCGCCTGTTTCGAGCCGGGTGCGCGCGTCGCGATCACGGCGCCGGGCTACCCGGCCTATCGCAACATCCTGGTGGCGCTGGGGCTCGAGCCGGTGGCGATCCCCGTCGGGCCGGAGACGCGCTATGCGCTGACGCCCGAACTGATCGCCCGCGCCCATGAGCAGGCGCCGCTGGCGGGCGTGCTCACCATGAGCCCCGGCAACCCGACCGGCGTGGTGATGTCGCCCCAGGCCATCGCCGACGTCGGCGCCGAGTGCCGCCGCCTCGGGCTCTGGTACATCTCGGACGAGATCTATCATGGGCTGACCTATGACGAGCCGGCCATGACGGCGCTCGCGGTCGATCAGGACGCGATCATCGTCAACTCCTTCTCGAAATACTACTGCATGACCGGCTGGCGCGTCGGCTGGCTCGTGGTGCCGGAGCGGCTGGTGCGCACCATTGAGCGGCTGCAGCAGAATCTCTCGATCTCGGTGCCGATGCTGAGCCAGGTCGCGGGCGAGGCGGCCTTCGACGCGGTCGAGGAATGCGAGGCGATCAAGGCCGGCTATGCGGAGAACCGCGACTATCTGCTGAAGGCGCTGCCGGAAATCGGCCTCGGCGACTTCCTGCCGGTCGACGGCGGCTTCTACGTCTATCTCGACATCGGGCGCTATTCGAACGATTCCATGAGCTTCTGCCGCGACGCGCTCGAGCGCGCCGGCGTCGCGATCACCCCGGGGCTCGACTTCGACGAGGCGCGCGGCGCGCGCACCGTCAGGCTCTCCTTCGCCGGATCGCTCGCCGAATGCCACGATGCGGTCGCGCGCCTCGGGGCCTGGCTGAAGACCCGCTGAACGGCGCTTGCCAAGCCGGGCTCCCCGACAGCACTCTGGCGTGCTGTTTGGAGAGCGCACATGCGTCGCACGGGCATCGGGTCGTGGTTGGGTCGGGCTGTCGCTCTCTGGCTGGCCATGGCGGCCTCGGCGGCCATCGCGCAACAGCAGGAGAGGCCACCGACCCCCGCGGCCGGCGAGCCCGTGACGCTGACGCTGCGCGGCGACGAGAGCTCGGAGGCCGTGCGTCGGCTGGTCGAGGCGCTCGCCGCCGATGGCCGCAAGATCGAGCTGCGCTTCTCCTCCGCACCGGCCGCGGAGGTCGCACCCGCCGCCAAGGCGCCCGGGGGCAAGGGCGGCAAGGCCGCGCCGCCGGCCGCCGCCGCTGCGCCCACCGGGGCGGAGGACGAGCCGAGCGGGGTCGAGCAGGCCTGGGACAATTTCAACGATGGGCTGGGGCAGGGTGTGCGCGCGCTGCCGGGCCTGGCGGCGCTGCCGCAGGACTGGGCACGCGGCTGGGCCGCCAACGTCAACCCGCAGGCCGGCCGCCATGTCGTGCTCATCATCCTCGCCGGCCTCGCCGCGTCCGGCATCGTGCGGCTGGCGACGGCGGGCTTCTTCCGTCGCCGCCTGCAGCCGCAGGCCGCCTATTTCACCGCGCGGCTACGGGCGTCCGGCTACGGGCTGGCCCAGGACCTCCTCACCATCCTGGTCTGGCTGATCGTGGCGCGCGGCGCGCGGGCGCTGCTGCTGCCGGAGGTCGACCTCGCGCATCACCTGCTCTCCGGCATCGTCAACGGCTCGGCGATCGGCGCGACCTACGTCGCCGTCGCCCGCTTCCTGCTCGCGCCCGGTGCCCCCGAGCGCCGGCTGATGCCGCTGCCGCGGGCCGAACGGCATGTCCGCGCCATCACGCTCTATGCGGTGATGGTGCCGGTCTCGATCGTCGCGGCGCTGCTGGCCTATCGCGTCGCCTCCGGCCCGGAGCCGGTCGCGGCGCTGGTCGCGATCAGCGGGCTGTTGCTCTGCCTCTACAAGATCTGGTGGCTGCTCGACGCGCGCCACGATCTCACCGCCCTGGTGATCAGCGGCGCCGCCGGCGGGGCGCTGTCGCCCTGGCGGCTCTATCTCGCGCGCATGCTGCCCTGGATCTACATCGCCATCGCGCTGCTGCTCTGGGCCATCGGCCGGGCCGCGGCGAGCATGCCCGATGGCGGCCGCTGGGCGGAAGCCGCGGAGCTGACGCAGATCATCGTCGCCCTGGTGCCGATCCTCTCCGTCGGCGTCACCAGCTTCCTGGCCTGCCGGCAGGCGCGCCGGGCCGAGATCGCGGCGCCGACTCCGCTCTCGCGCGCGGTCGGCAGCGCGATGCGGGCCGCGGCCGGCGGCCTGATGTGGGCCTGCGGCTTCTATCTCGTCGCGCGGATCTGGGCCGGGCTTCTCTTCGCGATGAGCATGGACCAGTTCATGGCCTTCATGCACCGCATGCTCGGCATCGCGGCGCTCGCCTTCGCCGGCTGGGTCGCGCTCGTCTTCCTGCGCAGCTTCTTCGATGCCTATACGCCGCGTCGCGGCCCCGTCATGCCGGGCGACGAGGATGCGGAGCCCGAGGACAGCGTGCCCTCGCGGCTCGCCACGGTGATGCCTGTGCTGCGCGGCGTCGTGCTCGGCGCGGTGATCGGCCTGACCGTGCTGGTGCTGCTCTCGCGGCTCGGCGTCGATATCGGCCCGCTGCTCGCCGGCTTCGGCATTCTCGGCCTCGCGGTCTCCTTCGGCTCGCAGGCGCTGGTGCGCGACATCGTCTCCGGCTTCTTCTTCATGATCGAGGACGCCTTCCGGGTCGGCGAATATGTCGATACCGGCAGGCTCAAGGGCACTGTCGAGAAGATCTCGCTGCGCTCCATGCAGCTGCGCCATCAGAGCGGGCAGGTGCACACCGTGCCCTTCGGCCAGATCGCCTCGCTGACCAATGCCAGCCGCGACTGGGCGACGGTGAAGTTCAACGTGCGCCTCGACCATTCCGCCGACATCGAGCAGGCGCGCAAGACCATCAAGAAGATCGGCGCCGCACTGCTCGAGGATCCGGAGTTCGGGCCCAATTTCATCGCGCAGCTGAAGATGCAGGGCGTGGCCGACATCACGGACCAGGCGATCGTCGTCCGCCTCAAGTTCACCGCCAAGCCGCGCCACGCCTCGCTGCTGCAGCGCGAGGCGCTGAAGCGGGTCTATCGCGGCCTGAACGAGGCGGGCATCCCCTTCGCCTCGAACGCCGTGACCGTGCGCGAGGGCGCCGGCCGTCCGGCTACCGGTGGGGCGGCGGCGATGGCGAGCGTGCCGCCGCCGGTGCCGGTGCCGCAGCCGGGCTGAGCGCCGTCGGCGTCACGGCGATAGAGCGGTAAGCGAGGCCGCCGAAGTCGCGGCCGGATCGACCTCCCCGCAAGGGCGCATAAGAAAAGGCCCGCCGCGCAGCGCGCGGCGGGCCTCGTCCTATCGGTTTGCTCGGGCCGTTACTTGCGGCCGGCGAGGCGGTTCCACCAGCCACCGCGCTTCGGGCGGTCCGGGTCGGGTGTCGTCAGCACGACGGCGACCGGCTCCTCCTGAACCACCGGGTGCGCCGGCTCGGGCTCCTCCGCCACCGGGGCGGGCTGCTCGGCCGGGGCTGCGGCGGGCTCTTCGGCGACGGGTGCCGGGGCGGTCTCCGCCTTGGGCTTGGCCTTGGCCTTGGCCTCGACCGGAGCCTGCTCGGCCTCGGCCTCGGCGGCCGGAGCGGCCTTCTTGCGGGTGCGGCTGCGCTTCGGCTTCTCGGCCGGGGCGGCTTCGGCCGGAGCTTCCGCCTCGGCGGCCGGCTCGCCCGCGACGGTCTCGGCATCGGCCTTCTTTGCGCGGCTGCGGCGGGCCCGCTTCGGCTTCTCCTCGCTCGCCGGTGCGGCCTCCTCGGCCACAGGGGCGGGCGCCGCCTCGGTCGCGGACGCTGCCTCGGCCTCGGCCGGGGCGGACGCGTCGGCGCCAGCCTCGGCAGGCTCGGCGCTCACGGCCTCGTCCTCGTCGCCGGCCTCGCCGTCATCCGAATCGCTCTCGCCGGAAGCGCCGTTCTGCGCCTGGTCGTCGTCGCGCTCGCCACCACGCCGGCGGCGGCGGCGCCGGCGGCGGCGCTTGCTGCCGTCGCCACGGGCCTCCTGCTGCTCCTCGCCCTCGGCGGCCGGAGCGGCCTCAGCCGTGGCGTCGGCCTCGGCTTCGGTCTCGCCGTCGATCTCGACGATGTCCTCCTCCTCGACCTCCTCGACGATGGTCTCGGCGCGCATCGCGCTCGGTGTGGCGATGCGGTTCTCGTTGCCGACGAACTCGCCGCGCTCGACCTCGAAATAGCGAGTGCCGAGCAGGGCCGTGTCGGCCGAGATGGTGATCGCGATGTTGAAGCGCTCCTCCAGGTCGCGCAGATGGGCACGCTTCTGGTTGAGCACGTAGAGCGCGACCTCGGGACGGGTCCGGACCTCGAGATTGTGCGAGGCGCTCTTGATCAGCGCTTCCTCGAGCGCGCGCAGGATCTGCAGCGCGACCGACGGCGTCGAGCGCACCAGGCCGGCGCCGGCGCAATGCGGGCACGGCACCGAGGAGCTTTCCAGAACGCCGGTGCGGATGCGCTGGCGCGACATCTCCAGCAGGCCGAAGGCCGAGATGCGGCCGACCTGGATGCGCGCCCGGTCGTTCTTCAGGCACTCCTTGAGCTTCTTCTCGACCGCCCGGTTGTTCCGGTTCTCCTCCATGTCGATGAAGTCGATCACGATCAGGCCGGCGAGGTCGCGCAGGCGCAGCTGCCGCGAGATCTCCTCGGCCGCCTCGAGATTGGTCTTGAGCGCGGTGTCCTCGATATTGTGCTCGCGGGTCGAGCGGCCCGAGTTGATGTCGATCGCGACCAGCGCCTCGGTCTGGTTGATCACCAGATAGCCGCCGGACTTCAGCGTCACCGTGCTGGAGAACATCGCGTCGAGCTGGCTCTCCACGCCGAAGCGGGCGAAGAGCGGGGTCTGCTCGCGATAGGGCTTCACGCTCTTGGCATGGCTCGGCATGAGCATGCGCATGAAGTCCTTGGCCTCGCGATAGGCCTCCTCGCCGGCGACGTGAACCTCGTCGATGTCCTTGTTGTAGAGGTCGCGGATCGAGCGTTTGACGAGGTTGCCCTCCTCATAGACCAGCGCGGGCGCCACCGAGCCGAGCGTCAGCTCGCGCACGCTCTCCCACATCCGCATCAGGTATTCGTAGTCGCGCCGGATCTCCGGCTTGGTGCGCGAGGCGCCGGCCGTGCGCAGGATGATCCCCATGCCCTCCGGAACCTCGAGCTCCTGGGCGATCTCCTTCAGGCGCTTGCGATCCTCGGCATTGGTGATCTTGCGCGAGATGCCGCCGCCCTTGCCGGTGTTGGGCATCAGCACCGAATAGCGGCCGGCCAGCGAGAGATAGGTGGTCAGGGCGGCGCCCTTGTTGCCGCGCTCCTCCTTGACGACCTGGACCAGGATGATCTGGCGGCGCTTGATCACCTCCTGGATCTTGTACTGGCGGCGCAGGTTGCGCGGGCGCTCCGGCATGTCGTCGAGGGCGTCGCCGCCGCCGAGCTGCTCGGGCTCTTCCTCGCCGTTCTCCTCGCCGTCGGCGTGCTCGTCGCCGTCCTCGCCGTCCTCGTCGTCCTGCGCGGGCTGGCGGGCCTCGGCGGCTTCGCCGTCCTCATGGGCGGCGGGGGCCTCGGCGGTCTCGTCGGCGACGGTCTCGAAGGTCAGCGGCGCGGCGTTCTCGGCCGTGGTCTCGCCATCGGTCTCGGTCACCGCCGGGGCGAAGACCTCGCCGAAGGCCGGCGCGCCCTCGTTGACCATGGCGGCTTCCTTGCCGTCGGTCTCGACGCGCAGCGCCTCGCCTTCCTGCGCCTCGCCCGAGGCGACCTCGGCGCTGACGGTCTCGCCGGAATCGTTCGTGCGCTTGGCGCGGTCGCGACGGTTGCGGCGGCCGCGACGCTCGCGGCGCTCCTCGTCACGCTCCTCCTCGCGCTCGGCGCGCTCCTCTTCGGCGAGCAGGGCCTGCCGGTCCGCCATCGGGATCTGGTAATAGTCGGGGTGGATTTCGGAGAAGGCGAGGAAGCCGTGGCGGTTGCCGCCATATTCGACGAAGGCGGCCTGGAGCGAGGGTTCGACCCGCGTCACCTTGGCCAGATAGATGTTGCCGCGCAGGGGCTTCCTGCTGGCGGATTCGAAATCAAATTCCTCGATGCGCGGGCCGCGGACCACCACGACCCGGGTCTCTTCCGGGTGGGTGGCGTCGATAAGCATCTTGTTGGGCATTGGAACAGTCCATCTGCGCGACGGCCCAGGCAGCCTGTCGGCACGCGGTAATCAAACCGCGTGCGAGGGCGAGAGCATCGCGCGTCGGCCGGCGATGGCCGGCATGTTGCAGGGGGAAGTAACGGGTCGGGGGCAGGGCACGGGGGTGCATGACGGCGCGGGCGCAGGGCCCGTCACCGCTTGAGCGGTCTCGACGAAACACCGGAATGAGAAGCGGCGTCGTGTGCCCCGACATCTGACCTTTGACCTGCGGCCTGCCGGCCGGGTGGCGAGGCATTCCGCGTTCACACGCTCGCGAAAGTCCGACCCGGCATCGATCTGCTGCCTGACGCGGGTCTGTCCGCGGACGATTCTGTTGCCGGTCGCAATCTGCGCCGCTCCACGCCAGGAAGGAGGCGGGATCGGTCGCCGTTTCGCCGGGCCCGGCAGGATCGTTGGCGACCCGTCCGGCCTGCGGCGTCGGCTTCGCAACGCGACCGACTCCATTACAGATAGGTTGCAGTGTTTTGCAAGCAACATCGCGTGATCGCGCCGGGCCGGTTCCCGAACTGCGGCAAGCCATGGTAACGGCCTGTCAACGAATTGCGGCATCATTGGTTAACCATCACCGACCGCCGCGCCCGAAATTGCGGAGATCTCTCCTGCCGCGTCGCTCTCGCCATCCAGCCGCAACGGCGTCGCGCCTCCTCGCCTGGCTCGCCGCGCTGCTCGTCTGCGCCATGGCCGGTATGGCCCTGGCCAACCCGTCCGCCTCGGGCGCCCGCCCGCTGCCGGTGGCCAGCGAGGCGCGCATCGAGGCGCAGGGCGAGACGGTGCGCCTGACGCTGACCCTGTCGCAGCCGGTCACGGCCAACGCCTTCGTCATGGCGGGGCCGGACCGCGCGATCATCGACCTGCCCTCGGTCAACTTCCAGCTCGATCCGAAAGTCGGCCAGAAGGGGGCGGGTTTCGTCTCCGGCTTCCGCTACGGCCTGTTCATGGCCGACCGGGCGCGGGTGATCATCAGCCTGAGCCAGCCGGCGACGGTCTCCGACATCGCCACCCGCACGGTGCGCGGCGGCTTCGGCGAACTCGTCATCGAGCTGAAGCGGGTCAGCCGCAGCGATTTCGCCGCCGAGGCCCGCAGCGCCGCCGCCTCCGCCCGGCTGCCGCAGGTCGAGGTCGCCCCGCGCGCCGCCGGCGATTCCCGCAAGATCGTGGTGATCGACCCCGGTCATGGCGGCATCGATCCCGGCGCGGTCGTCGCCTCCATCGCCGAGAAGAGCGTGGTGCTCGCCTTCGGGCAGAAGCTGCGCGACCTGCTCGAGGCGAGCGGACGCTATCGCGTGATCATGACCCGCGACGACGACAGCTTCGTGCCGCTGGGCGAGCGGGTCCGCATTGCCCGCGCCGCCGAGGCCAATCTCTTCATCTCGATCCATGCCGATTCGCTGGCGCGGGCGCAGGATGTGCGCGGCGCCACGATCTACACCGGCTCCGAACGCGCGACCGACGCCGAGTCGGCCAGGCTCGCGGCCAAGGAGAACCAGGCCGACGCCGTGGCCGGGCTCGACGACAGCGAGGATCTGCACGACGTCGCCGGCATCCTGATGGATCTCGCCAAGCGCGAGACCCGGCGCTTCTCCTCGATCTTCGCGCGCAATCTCGTCGAAAATCTCGGGGCCTCGGTCCGCATGCACAAGGTGCCGGTCCGCTCGGCCGGTTTTCGCGTGCTGACGGCGCCCGACGTGCCTTCGGTGCTGATCGAGCTCGGCTACATGTCGAGCCCGAAGGATGCCGAGCTGCTGAATTCGGAAGCCTGGCGCGCCAAGGCGGCGGCGGCGGTCAACGCCGCCATCGACCAGCATTTCGAGACGACGCGCGCCCCGGCTCAGGCCGGCGGCAAGTCGGCGGCCAGCGATGGGCGGTGAGGGCTGGCGAAGATGGCGGCTGTTGTCCAGAGGCCACGGTTCCGCCATCAGCGCCATGTTATAGACAGCGTTTAAAGAGCGTTACGCAGGGCAGGGCGCGCAGGGCGATTCGCGCGCGACGGCCGGCAGACTGAGGTCAGGTTTCTCGATGCGGTTCATTCTGCGCCTTTTCGGATGGGCGTTCGCGGCCGGCACGATTCTCTTCGTGATCGGCGTGGCGGGAGCCGCCGGCCTCATCTGGCACTACTCCAAGGACCTGCCGGACTCCGCGCAGCTGCGGAATTACGAACCGCCGGTGATGAGCCGCGTCCATGCCGGCGACGGCAGCCTGATCGCCGAGTTCGCGCGCGAGCGCCGGCTCTATCTGCCGATCCAGGCGGTGCCGAAGCTGGTGGTCGATGCCTTCCTCTCGGCCGAGGACAAGAATTTCTACAAGCATTTCGGCGTCGATCCGGAAGGTCTCGCCCGCGCGGCGATCTCGAACTTCCGCAATCGCGGTTCGGGCCGCCGCCCGCAGGGCGCCTCGACCATTACCCAGCAGGTCGCGAAGAACTTCCTGGTCGGCTCCGAGCAGAGCATGGAGCGCAAGATCCGCGAGGCGCTGATCGCGCTGCGCATCGAGTCGACCTACTCCAAGGACAAGATCCTCGAGCTCTACCTGAACGAAATCTATCTCGGCGCGCCGGCTCCGGGGCAGGGCAGCTACGGCGTCGCCGCCGCGGCGCTGAACTATTTCGGCAAGTCGGTGCACGAGTTGAACCTGCAGGAGGCCGCCTATATCGCCGCCCTGCCGAAGGCGCCGACCGACCTGCATCCCTACCGCAACCGCGAGCGCGCCATCGAGCGCCGCAACTACGTGCTCGACCGCATGGTCGAGAACGGCTACGCCACCCGCGAGGCGGCCGAGGCCGCGAAGAAGGCGCCGCTCGGCGTCAATCCGCGCACTGTCTCGCCGAACCAGATCGCCGCCGGCTACTTCGCCGAGGAGATCCGCCGCGAGCTGCAGGATCGCTATGGCGAGAAGAAGCTGCTCGAGGGCGGTCTCTCGGTGCGCGCCACCGTCGATCCCAAGATGCAGCTCATGGCCCGCAAGGCGCTGGTCGACGGTCTCGTGCGCTATGACGAGGCCCGCGGCTGGCGCGGCGCCGTGCAGAAGCTCGAGATCGGCCGCGGCGACTGGGGCCCGGTGATCGGCGAGCTGCCGGTGCTGGGCGACGTCCGTCCCTGGCGCCAGGCCGTCGTGCTGGAGATGACGGGCGAGGGCGCCCGCGTCGGCCTGCATCCGGGCCGCGAGAATTCCGGCCATCTGCGCCAGGAGCGCGAGACCGCGATCCTCGGCGCCGAAGGCATCCGCTGGACCCGCCGCGGCCGCATTGCGCAGGTCGTCTCGCCGGGCGACGTCGTCTATGTCGAGCCGATCGACGGCAAGCCCGGCCAGGTCCGCCTGCGCCAGCTGCCCGAGGTGAACGGCGCCATCACCGTGATGGACCCGTTCTCGGGCCGCGTGCTCGCCATGGTCGGCGGCTTCTCGCACGACCAGTCCGAGTTCAACCGCGCGACGCAGGCGCTGCGCCAGCCCGGCTCGTCGTTCAAGCCCTTCGTCTACGCCACCGCGCTCGACAACGGCTACACCCCGTCCAGCATCGTGCTCGACGGGCCGATCGAGGTCGACCAGGGCGGCGGCCTCGGCATGTGGACGCCGAGCAACTACGACGGCAAGTTCACCGGCCCGCGCACCCTGCGCTACGGCATCCAGTTCTCGAAGAACCTGATGACGGTGCGCCTCGCCAAGGATGTCGGCATGCCGCTGATCGCGGAATATGCCCGCCGCTTCGGTATCTATGACGACATGCTGCCGGTGCTCTCGATGTCGCTCGGCGCCGGCGAGACCACGGTCATGCGCATGACGGCGGCCTACGCCATGCTGGCCAATGGCGGCCGGCGCATCCGCCCGACGCTGATCGACCGCATTCAGGACCGCACCGGCTCGACGATCTACCGTCACGACCAGCGCGTCTGCGAGGGCTGCAACGCCGACAAGTGGTCGAACCAGCGCGAGCCGCGCCTCGTCGACAACCGCGACCAGGTGCTCGACCCGCTGACCGCTTACCAGATGGTCTCGATGCTCGAGGGCGTCGTGCAGGCCGGCACCGCGACGGTCGTGAAGTCGGTCGGCAAGCCGCTCGCCGGCAAGACCGGCACCACCAACGACGCCAAGGACGTCTGGTTCGTCGGCTTCTCGCCGGACCTCGCCGTCGGTGTCTATATGGGCTTCGACCGGCCGAAGTCGCTCGGCAACTCGGCGACCGCGGGCCAGTACGCCGCGCCGATCTTCCGCGACTTCATGCAGGCCGCGCTGAAGGACAAGCCGGCGACGCCGTTCCGCGTCCCGGCGGGCATCAAGCTGATCCGCGTCGATCCCCGCACCGGCATGCGCGCCGGCGGCGAGGGCGGCATCCTCGAAGCCTTCAAGCCGGGCACGGCGCCGCCGGACAGCTATTCGGTGATCGGCGCGTCCGACGGCACCGGCGGCTTCGGCGGGGCGCCCGGGGGCGGTGGCCGCTCGGTCGGCTCCGGCACCGGCGGACTCTACTGAAACCGGTATTTCGCGCCGCCGGCAGCGACCGCCCACCCCAATGCAAAACGCCGCCCTTGCCGGGCGGCGTTTTCGTTTCGGCCTGCCGCGATGCGGGGTGGCTCAGGCCGCGGGCAGCAGGACGCCGCGGCCGATCACGCGGCCCTCGCGCAGCGCGTCGAGCAACGCGTTCGCCTCCTGCATGGGCCGGCTGGTGATCGGGATGCGCGCCAGCTTGCCGGCGCGCGCCAGGGCGAGCAGCTCGTGCAGTTCGGCGAGGCTGCCGACGAAGGAACCCATCAGCGTCAGCGAGCGCAGCGGCAGCAGCGGGATCGACAGCGGGATGTCGCCGCCGACCAGGCCGATGACGACGCAGGTGCCGCCCTTGGCCACGGCGTTGATCGCGAGCTGCACGGAATCGCGCGCGCCGACGAAGTCGATCACCGCCGACGGCGCGCCGCCGCACAGCGCCGCGATCTGCGCCACCGCGTCGGCGTCGCGTGGGTCGACCGCGCCGATCGCGCCGGCTGCGATCGCCGCCTCCCGCTTGGCCGGGTCGAGATCGGCGACGACCGCGCCCTTCGCGCCCAGCGCGCCCAGCATGCTCAGGCACATCAGCCCGAGCCCGCCGCCGCCGATCACCAGGATCGGCGCGGTCTCGATCAGCTTGCCGAGCTTGCGCACGGCGGAGAAGGCGGTCAGCCCGGCGCAGGCCAGCGGCGCCGCCTCGGCCGGCGCGAGATCGCCGATGTCCAGCAGATAGCGCGGATGCGGCACCACGAGATGCGAGCTGTAGCCGCCATCGGCGAAGACGCCGAGGAAGCGGTTGGCGCCTGTGCAGACATGCTCGCGCGCGGCGGCGCAATTGGCGCACTTGCCGCAGCCGATCCAGGGATAGACGAGATAGGAGCGGCCGGGTGCGACGCCCTCGGCCTCCGGGCCTGCCGCGACCAGTGTCCCGACCGTCTCGTGGCCGGGCGTGTGCGGCAGTTTCGCGCCCCGGTCGCTCATCTTGAGGAACTTGCCGCCGCCGAGATCGTAGCCGCCCTCGCAGACATGGATGTCGGTATGGCAGATCCCCGCGGCCTGTACCGCCAGCACCACCTCGCTGCCGGACGGTTCCGGCGTGCCGACCTCGCGGCATTCCAGCGGCGCACCATAGCGCATCAGGCGGTAGCTCTTCATCTGCGTCACGATTCGTCCTCCCGGTTTGACGCTACGATAGCCTGCCGCTCATCGGCCGCGACAAGCGC
Organism: Allobosea sp. TWI1241; assembly: GCF_039673065.1. Lineage (NCBI taxonomy): Bacteria > Pseudomonadati > Pseudomonadota > Alphaproteobacteria > Hyphomicrobiales > Alloboseaceae > Allobosea > Allobosea sp. TWI1241. The sequence continues at coordinate 101,658 of NZ_JBDJKW010000009.1, forward strand.
GGGCGGGCAGGGGGCATCGCGCCGGGTGGGACGCTGCGTCGCGCGCGGGGAGCGGGAGCGCCGCCCTCAAGCGCCGAGATGGGCGTGGAGAATCGACAGGCCGAGCCCGATCAGCGCCAGCCCTGCGCAGGCTTCGGCGATCCGGCCGAGGCGCGCGCCGACGAGACGGCCGACAAGCATGCCGCCGGAGGACATCAGGAAGGTCGCGAGCCCGATCGCCAGCGCGACCACGACGATGTCGACGTCGAGCAGCGCCAGCGAGACGCCGACCGCCATCGCATCGATGCTGGTGCCGATCGCCGTCGCCAGCAGCAGGCCGAAGGAGCGGCCGGGCGGCTTCTCCGCCTCCGGTTCGGGCGTCCGGCTGGCGGCCCGCAGCATGTGGACACCGACGCCAGAGAGCAGGATGAAGGCGACCCAGTGGTCGACCGCCTCGATCAGGCTGCTGGCCGCCAGGCCAGCCGCCCAGCCGATCAGCGGCGTGATCGCCTCGACCGTGCCGAAGACCGCGCCGGTGCGCAGCGCTTCGGCGAGGCGTGGCCGGCCTAGCGCAGCGCCACGGCCGACGGAGACGGCGAAAGCGTCGACGGACATGCTCACCGCGAGCACGGTGATCGAGAACGGAGACATGAGACGTGCAAACCCCAGGCTGGCGACGGGCCGCGCCATGCCCGGTTCCGGGCGAGCGCGATGCCGGTCTCGCCTGGCCGCGTTCTGCGGCTGACCACGCCACGCGCGATAAGCGCGAGTCTGTTGACGCGGTCCCGTCGGGAGGACGGTGGCTACTCCCCGATGCGCCGCTGTCTAGGCAGTCTCGGGAGAAAGTCAAGCGATATCAATATTTTAGTGACTTCAAGAAGCGTTTGCAACAAGCGCCGGGAGGCGTCGGGCTCCATTCGCCGGCCGCCTTCCATTTACAGGCGCGCCGAAGCTGCCTATGTCGTGGCGACCTTTTCAAACCCCGTGACCGGAGCCGGCCAGCGATCATGCGCCCTGAAGTCCAGACGCAGCTCGATAACGCCAAGCAGTCGATCGGACTGCTGAGGAGGCATCTTTGACTGGGATGTCGCACAACGCCGCCTAGCCGAGCTCAACGCGCTCTCCGAAGGCCCGGATTTCTGGAACGACGCCGAGAACGCGCAGAAGCTGATGCGTGAGCGCACCGCGCTCGAGACGCAGATCGAGGGTATCACCCGCCTCGAGCGCGATCTCGAAGACGCGCTGACGCTGATCGAGCTCGGTGAGATGGAAGACGACGCCGCCACGATCGGCGAGGGCGAGGCCGCCATCAAAACGGTCGAGGCCGAGGCGTCGCGCCTGCAGGTCGAATCGCTCCTCTCGGGCGAAGCCGACATGCTCGACACCTATATCGAGATCCATCCCGGCGCCGGCGGAACCGAAAGCCAGGACTGGGCCGAGATGCTGCTGCGCATGTATCGGCGCTGGGGCGAGCGGCGAAAGTTCAAGGTCGAGACTCTGGACTACCAGGAAGGCGAGCAGGCCGGCATCAAGTCGGCAACGCTGCAGTTCAAGGGGCACAACGCTTATGGCTGGCTGAAGACCGAATCGGGCGTGCACCGGCTGGTGCGCATCTCGCCCTTCGATTCCAACGCCCGCCGGCAGACCTCCTTCGCCTCGGTCTGGGTGTATCCCGTCGTCGACGACCGTATCCAGGTCGACGTCAAGGAATCTGACTGCCGGATCGACACCTATCGCTCGTCGGGCGCAGGCGGCCAGCACGTCAACACCACCGACTCCGCGGTGCGCATCACCCATATCCCGACCGGGATCGCGGTGGCCTGCCAGCAGGAGCGCTCGCAGCACAAGAACCGGGCCAAGGCCTGGGAGATGCTGCGCGCGCGCCTCTACGAAGTCGAGCTGAAGAAGCGCGAGGACAAGGCCAACGCCGAGCAGGCCTCCAAGACCGATATCGGCTGGGGCCACCAGATCCGCTCCTATGTGCTGCAGCCCTATCAGCTGGTGAAGGACCTGCGCACCGGCGTCACCTCGACGGCCCCCTCCGACGTGCTGGACGGCGAGATCGACCCGTTCATGGAGGCGTCGCTCGCGCAGCGCGTCTACGGCACGACGGTCGAGGTCGAGGACATCGATTGACCGCCCCCCGCCGGTCCCGCGCCCGCGAGATTCTCGTGAATCTCGCGGTGTCGGCCGGCGCGGTGCTCGTCTTCGCGCTGTTCTGCGAGCTGGTGGTCTTCCGCTTCGTGCTGCCGGCCAGCGACGTGCCGCGCAACGCCTTCGTCAACGAGGTGGTGCGCTACGCGCCCGGCCAGACCGGCTCCTGGCGCGTGCGCGACGAGATCGACGCGCCGTTCTCGATCAATGCCGAGGGCTGGAACTCGCCGCTGCCGGACTATCCCGTCGCCCGCAAGCCGGGCGTCGGGCGCATCGCCTTCGTCGGCGACAGCTTCGTCGAGGCGCTGCAGGTCCCGGTCGGCGAGAGCTTCGCCGAGCGCACCGCTGCCGCGCTCTCCACCGCTTCCGCCCCGGTCGAGGTCTACCGCTTCGGCGTGGCCGGCGCGCCGCTCAGCCAGTATCTCCAGATGGTCGAGCGCGAGGTCGAGCAGCGCCGGCCCGACCGCATCGTGGTGATGCTGGTCCACAACGACTTCGACGAGAGCTTCGTCTTCAAGCCCGGTCGCTACACCTCGAGCTTCCTGAAGCTGCGGGTCGAGAACGGCCGCGTCGCCGGCGAGGTCCGCCCCGAGCCCTGGCGCGCCGGGCCGCTCGAATTCCTGCGCCGCACCGCGACCGCCCGCTTCCTGCTCTATCGCTGGCAGGTGAGGCCGCAGGTGCTGGTCAACGCCTTCCTCGGGCCGGCCCAGGCCGCGGAGGGCGAGGGCGGCTACGCCGCCAATATCGATGTCGGCAGCGTGCTGGCGCTGGAGCCCGAGATCAGGGTGGTGACCGACTATCTCTTCGCCCGGCTGAAGGCACGTGCGGAGGCGATCGGCGCGCGGCTCCAGTTCGTGATGGATGGCGACAGGGCTGCGATCTATGCCGGCAAGACCACGAGCCCGGCGCTCAGGCTCAATGCCATCGTCGCCGAGGCGGCAAAGCGCCACGGGCTGCCCTTCCTCGATCTCCATCCGGTCTTCGCCGCCGACTGGGCGCAGCATCGCAAGCGCTTCGAGTTCGACGCCGATGCCCATTGGAACCGCTATGGCCACGAAGTGGCGGCGGCGGCCATCGCGGCTGAACTGGCCAAGTAATTATCGGCGGCCCAAGTCAGGTCGCGGCAGCCCCTTGAGCCGGACGTCCTCGTCTGCGATCTCAGATGCGGCCGGTAAGCCGGTTGCCGGCGCGCAGAAAGCGCGTCGGGTCGATCGCGTCGCCGTCAATCCGGGTTTCGTAGTGGAGATGCGGGCCGGTCGAGCGGCCGGTCGAGCCGACGCGGCCGACCATGGTGCCGGCTTCCACCGTCTGCCCTTCCTTGACCACGATCGCCGACATGTGGGCGTAGCGCGTGGTGATGCCGCCGGCGTGCTCGACCTCGACCATGTTGCCGTAGCCGCCGGAGTATTCGGCGGTGACGACCTTGCCGGGGGCGGTAGCGTGGATCGGCGTGCCCGGTGCGCCGCGGAAGTCGATGCCGGTATGCATCGCCGGACCGCGGGTGAAGGGATCGACCCGGTAGCCGAAATTCGAACTCATATCGACATCGCCGCGCATCGGGCTCTTCAGCGGCAGCTGGCCGACCAGTTCGCGCATGCGCAGAACCTGCGAGAGGCGCGGCTGGATGCTGTGCAGCGTCGCCTCGAACGGCCCGGCGCCCGGATCGAGCGAGACCGGCACCAGCGGGCCGCCGACATCCTTCGGCACCGGCACGTTGGCGGCAAGGCGGTCGGCGTTCAGCCCGGTTTCGGCGAGCGCGCTGCGCATCGCCTTGTAGCTCTCGACGAGGCTGCTATCGATCCGGCGCAGCGCGGCGAGCTGGGTCTCGCCGGTCTCCTCGATCGACTTGTCGAGTTCCTCCAGCGTCAGCGCCACGCGCTTGGCCGGCGGCGTCGGCTCGGTCAGCTCGCCATTGGTCCAGCCGTCCTCGCTGCGGTCGGCTGCGCCGCGCAGCGGCAGCGCGTCGGGCGCCGGGACGGGCTTGCCGGCGGCGCGCTGCGGCGCCGTCTTGGCGAAGCTCGACACGCTCGAAGCCTGCACCGGCTCGCGCAGGGCGAGCGGGCGTGGCGGCGGGGTCTTCGGCACGGCGGAGAGGCCGGCGCTGCGCAGCGTCTCGGTGACGGCCGTGACCAGCGCCTGGCGCGATTCGAGTTCGGCCTGGCGGGTCGCGATCTCGTCGACGCGCGCCTCGACGCCGTCCTGGTCGAGCAGGGCGCGGCTGGCGAGGCGGTCGATATCGGCGCGCAGCGCTGCAATGCGGTCCTCATAGGCGTATTGCCGCGAGGTTTCCCGTTTGATCAGCCGGGCGGCCAGCTCGTCCTTGTTCAGGATGTACCAGGTCGTCGCCCCGCTCCAGGCGGTCGTCAGGGTCAGCAGCGACAGGCCCAGCAGCGCCGTCGAGCGGCGGATGGCGAACCGGTTGCGGTGAAGGACGCCGGAGGCGGGCTGGGCCGGAGCCCCGTGAAGGTGAGAGGTCATTACGCGATACCGACTGTCACGCTTGCGATGATGCGATTAGACCCCGTTAGGGTTAATCAAACGCAAAGCGGCGCGGCCGGCAGGCGGGTCTGGGGCAAATTTCCGGATCGGGGGCGGGGGAAAGCCGGCAGGCCGGCGACCGTTCGCCAGCCTCGCGAGGGCCTCGGGACCGGGTGCTCGCGTCACCCGACGGTGACGCGGCCCTTCACGATGCGCAGCGCCAGGGCACCGTTCTTCAGCGCCAGCGCCTTCTCGCCGAACAGCTCGCGGCGCCAGCCATGCAGGGCCGGGACATCCGCCGCGTCGTCATGGGCGATCGCCTCGAGATCGTCGGTGGAGGCGATGATCTTGGGCGCGACGCGCTCGGCGTCGGCGGTGGCCTTGAGCAGGACCTTGAGCAGGTCGAGCACGGCGCCATTGCCCGGCCGTCCGCGCTCGCGCTCGATGCGGGGCAGGGTGCGCGGATCCAGTTCCTGGGCGCGCTCGATCGCGGCCAGCACCTCGCCGCCGGCGCGCGAGCGCTCGAAGCCGTTCGGCACGGAGCGCAGTTCGCCCAGTGCCTCGACCGAGCGCGGGGCGCGCTGCACGATATCCATCAGCGCGTCGTCCTTGAGCACGCGCTGGCGCGGCACGTCGCGATGCTGGGCCTCGCGCTCGCGCCAGGCCGCCAGCTCCATCAGCGCGGGCAGTTCCTTCGGCTTGCGGATGCGGCCCTTGAGGCGCTGCCAGGCGTTCTCCGGCTTGACCTCGTAGGTCGCCGGCGAATTCAGCACCGCCATCTCCTCGTCGACCCAGCCGGCGCGGCCGGTCTGCTCCAGATCGGCCTTGAGGGCGAGGTAGACGTCGCGCAGATGCGTCACGTCCGATTCGGCATAGGCGAGCTGCGCCTCGCTGAGCGGCCGGCGCGACCAGTCGGTGAAGCGCGAGGACTTGTCGACCCGCGCCTTGGCGAGATCGTTGACCAGCTGCTCGTAGCCGACGGAGTCGCCATAGCCGCAGACCATGGCGGCGACCTGCGTGTCGAACAGCGGCGTCGGCAGGATGCGGCCGAGCATCCAGACGATCTCGAGATCCTGCCGGGCGGCGTGGAAGACCTTGACCACCGCGGTGTCGGCCATCAGCGCCATGAAGGGCGCGAGGTCGATGTCGTCCGCCAGCGGGTCGACCATCACGGCCTCGTCGGGCGAGGCGAGCTGGATCAGGCACAGCTTCGGATAATAGGTGGTCTCGCGCAGGAACTCGGTATCGACCGTGACGAACGGGTGCGCGGCGAGGCGGGAGCAGGCCTCGGCCAGCTCCTGTGTGGTGGCGATCAGCTTCATGACGTCGCGCTCTTAGCAGATCGATCCGGGGCATGTCGCGGGCGTTCTTGACAATGCCGCTGCGCGCGTGTGCTTAACCGCCCAAATTCTTTGCGCGCCCGAACGCGGCCCGCACGCATGCCCGGAAAGTCTGATCCCGTGACCTTGCATCGCTACCGCTCCCACACCTGCGCCGCGCTTCGTGACAGCGACATCGGCGCGACCGTGCGTCTCTCCGGCTGGTGCCACCGCATCCGCGACCACGGCGGCGTGCTGTTCATCGATCTGCGCGACCATTACGGCCTGACGCAGGTGGTGGTGGATCCGGATTCGCCGGCCTTCGCCGATGCCGAGAAGGTCCGCTCGGAGTGGGTCATCCGCATCGACGGCAAGGTCAAGGCGCGTCTCGAGGGCACCGAGAACCCGAACCTCGCCACTGGCGCGATCGAGGTCTTCGCCACCGGCCTTGAAGTGCTCGGCCCGGCGGCCGAACTGCCGCTGCCGGTGTTCGGCGATCTCGAATACCCTGAGGACACCCGCCTGAAGTACCGCTTCCTCGACCTGCGCCGCGAGAAGCTGCACAGCAACATCATGCTGCGCACCAAGGTGATCGACTCGCTGCGCCAGCGCATGAAGTCGTCGGGCTTCTCGGAGTTCCAGACGCCGATCCTGACCGCGTCGAGCCCCGAGGGCGCGCGCGACTTCCTGGTGCCGAGCCGCCTGCATCCGGGCCATTTCTACGCGCTGCCGCAGGCGCCACAGCAGTACAAGCAGCTGCTGATGATGGCGGGCTTCGACCGCTACTTCCAGATCGCGCCCTGCTTCCGCGACGAGGATCCGCGCGCCGACCGCCTGCCGGGCGAGTTCTACCAGCTCGACGTCGAGATGAGCTTCGTCGAGCAGGACGATGTCTTCCGCACCATGGAGCCGGTGATCGCCGGGGTGTTCGAGGAGTTCGGCGGCGGCAAGAGCGTCACCAAGAACTGGCCGCGCATCCCCTATGCCGAGTCGATCCGCAAATACGGCTCCGACAAGCCGGACCTGCGCAACCCGATCGAGATGCAGGACGTCTCCGAGCATTTCCGTGGCTCGGGCTTCAAGATCTTCGCGCGCATCCTCGAGGGCGAGAAGAACCGCGTCTGGGCGATCCCCGGGCCGAAGGGCGGCAGCAGAGCCTTCTGCGACCGGATGAACTCCTGGGCGCAGGGCGAGGGCCAGCCCGGCCTCGGTTACCTGATGGTCAAGGAAGACGGCGAGGGCCAGGGGCCGATCGCCAACAACATCGGCCCGGAGCGCGTCGCGGCGATCGTGACGCAGCTCGGCCTCCAGGGCGGCGACGCCTGCTTCTTCGTCGCGGGCGACCCTGACAAGTTCTACAAGTTCGCCGGCGCGGCGCGGAACAAGGTCGGCGCCGATCTCGGCCTGATCGACGAGAACGCCTTCGCCTTCGCCTGGATCGTCGACTTCCCGATGTTCGAGTACAACGAGGACGAGAAGAAGATCGATTTCTCGCACAACCCCTTCTCCATGCCGCAGGGCGGGCTGAAGGCGCTGACCGAGGAGGATCCGCTCTCGCTCAAGGCGTTCCAGTACGACATCGCCTGCAACGGCTACGAGCTGGCCTCCGGCGGCATCCGCAACCACAGGCCGGAAGCGATGGTGAAGGCCTTCGAGATCGCCGGCTATGGCGAGGAGACGGTGGTCGAGCGCTTCGGCGGCATGTACCGCGCCTTCCAGTACGGCGCCCCGCCGCATGGCGGCATGGCGGCCGGCATCGACCGCATCATCATGCTGCTGGCGGGCGCGACGAACCTGCGCGAGGTCGCGCTGTTCCCGATGAACCAGCAGGCGGTCGACTTGCTGATGGGCGCGCCGGCTCCGGCGACCCCGAAGCAGCTGCGCGAGGCGCATCTGCGGGTCAACCTGCCCGAGAAGAACGGCTGATCCCGATGACCGGCCGGTTCGTCCTGCGCCGCCTGGCGCCCGCTCTGCTGCTCGCACCGGCGCTGTCGGCCTGCGTCGCCACCTCGGGCAATCCGAGCGCGACGCGGGCGACCGCGCTCGCCGAGGTCGTCTCCCGCGCCGGCGCCTGCAATGCCGGGCGCCCGCGCGCCAACACGCTGGAGCGTTTCCTCCAGGCCGAGCGCGAGCACGGCGCCACGCCCGAGCAGATCGCCCGCGCCCGCTCCGCCTATGTCGCGGTCTCGGAAGCCGAGACGATCAACCAGTCGGTCAAGCCGCAGGGCTGCACGGCGGAGGAGCGCGCGACCTTGCGCCAGCGCATGATCGCGGTGCGCGCAGGCGAATTCGGAGCGCTCTGACGAGCCATGCCGCGCCCGCGCTTCGTCACGGCGTGCCTGCCCGCCTGCCTGCTCGCCGGCTGCACCTCCGTGGCCGGGCCGGCGCCGGGCACGGTCGAGTTCCGGGCGGCGCAGGTCTCGCGCGCCTATGATTGCGGCCTCAGGGTCGACCGCGCCGGCGTGATCGCCGGCCTGCCCCAGGCGGAGCGCCGCCGCTTCGTCCTGGCCAACGCCGCCTACGCGGTGAAGTCCTACAACGCGCCCAAGCGCTGCGAGAGCGGCGAGCGCGAGACGCTCCAGCTGGCGCTCCGGCCGGCCCGGCGCTGATTTCCGCTTGCCTGCCCGGCCCATCCCGCGCACATGCGCAGCATGATGTCCCGCGCCGCCGAGATCACCGCGATCGTCGTCTCCTTCGACAGTGCGGCCGTGCTGCCCGCCTGCCTCGCCGCGCTGGCGGCGGAGGGCGTTCCCGCCATCGTCGTCGACAATGCCAGCGGCGACGGCTCGGCCGAGATCGCCGAGCGGGCCGGGGCGACGGTGCTGCGTAACGCCCGCAACGAAGGCTATGGCCGCGGCAACAACCGCGGCGTGCGCGCGGCGACGACGCCCTTCGTGCTCATCGTCAATCCCGATCTCGAGATCGCGCCGGGCGCGGTCGCGGCGCTGCTGGCGGCGGCCGAGGCCTATCCCGACGCGGCCGCGCTGGCGCCGCGCATCATCGAGCCCTCGGGCCGCGTCTTCCTGCAGCCGCGCTCGCTGCTCTCGCCGCCGCATCTCAACCTGCCTGGCCGCATGGTCCTGCCCGAGGGCGATGCCTGCCTGCCATTCCTCTCCGGCGCCTGCCTGCTGCTGCGTCGCGAGGTCTTCCTCGGCCTCGGCGGCTTCGATCCGGCGATCTTCCTGTTCTACGAGGACGACGATCTCTGCCGCCGGCTGCGCGATGCCGACCACGCCCTCGTCCATGTCGATGCGGCGAGCGCCCGCCACGGGCGCGGCCGCTCGACCGCGCCGTCGCCGCAGCGCCGCTTCACCGCGCGCTGGCATCTGGCCTGGTCGGAATACCATGTGCGGCGCGCCTACGGCCTGCCGCTGCCGGGGTTAGGGCCGATTGCCACCAACCTGCTCAAGGCGGCGGGCTATGGGCTGATCGCCAAGCGCGACAAGATGATGGCGCATGCGGGCTCGGCCGCCGGCGCGCTCGCGGCGCGCCGGGGCCAGAGCGCGCTGGCGCGGCAGGGCCTGGACACGGCGCCGGAGCAGGGGGGCGAGGCATCGTGACGGACCTGTTCCGGAGCGCCAACGTCGCCGACGGGCTGGCGGCACCGCACAATCATTTCGGCCTGCTGCGCCTGCTGCTGGCGCTCGCGGTGGTGGTCTCGCATGCGGTCAGCGTCACGACCGGCCATGTCACGGACGAGCCGCTGGTCGCCTCGACCGGCTTCTCGCTCGGCGAACATGCGGTGAACGGCTTCTTCGGCATCTCGGGCTTCCTGGTGACGATGAGCTTCGCCCAGCGCGGCTGGCGCGACTATGTCGTGGCGCGTGCGTTGCGCATCGCGCCCGGCCTGATCGCGGCGACGCTGGTGGTCTCGCTGCTGCTCGGCAGCGCCTTCACCCGCATGGATCTCGGCGCCTACCTCGCCGATACCGAGCTATGGCGCTTCATCTGGCGCACGCTGACCACCTTCAAGAGCTCTGCGCCGCTGCCCGGCGTGTTCCAGGACAATCCGCTGCAGTTCCCGATGGGGACGGTGTGGACGCTGAAATACGAGACGATCTGCTATGGCGGCGTGCTGGCGCTGGGGCTCGCCGGCCTGCTGCTGAACCGGCGCCTGGCGCTGCTGGTCTGGGCGCTGCTGGTGGTCGCGACCATCGCCCGCGAGGTCGTCGACGCCGAAGGGCCGAAATCGGTCGAGACAATGCTTCGCCTGCCGCTGATCTTCTATACGGGCGGGCTGATCTATCTCTGGCGCGAGCGGGTGCCGCTCTCGCTGGCGGGCCTCGCCGTCGCGATGGTGCTGACGGCGCTGCTGTCGGCGACGCCAGCCTACAAGGCGGCGCTCTATGTCGTGACCGCCTGGGGCGTGCTGGTGCTGGCCATGGCGGCGGTGCTGACCGGCTGGCGCAGCGAGCCGCCGGCCGATCTCTCCTATGGCGTCTATCTCTATGGCTGGCCGATCCAGCAGAGCTTCGTCGCCCTGTTCCCGACCGCGGCGGCGCTGACGCTGTTCCTGCCGTCGCTCGTCGTGACCGTCCTGGTCGCGGCGGCCTCCTGGTACTGGGTCGAGAAGCCGGCGCTCGGCCTCAAGCGCCGGCTGATGGGCCGTCGCTGAGCGCGGCGACGAAGGCGTCGACGCGGTCCGACATCAGCAGGGGCAGCAGCGGCGCGATCCGCTCCGGCGGCAGATCCCACCAGCGCGTTTCCAACAGCCGCTCGATCTGCGCCTCCGGCAGGCGCAGGCGCACCAGCCGGGCGGGATTGCCCGCGACGATGGCATAGGGCGGCACGTCGCGCGTGACCACGGCCCGTGCCGCCACCACGGCGCCGTGGCCGATGCTGACGCCGGACAGGATCATCGCCTGCGAGCCGAGCCAGACGTCATGGCCGATCGTCACGTCGCCGCGCGTGGCGTCGTGGCCGGTCATGCCCTTCGCCTGCGGAAACAGGCCGGGGAGAGCGGGGAAGGGATAGGTGGTGATCCATTCGGTGCGGTGGTTGCCGCCGAGCAGGATCTCGACCTGGTCGGCGATCGAGCCGTAGCGGCCGATGGCGAGCCGCGCGCCGCTCTCCGGGAAGCGGACCTTGGGCCGCCCATAGGTATAGGCGCCGACCGCGATCTGGCCGGGGCGCCGGGCGATCAGCCTGGCGAGATGCAGCCTGGTCTGGTTATGCGGATTGACCCAGCGGCTCAGAAAACGGCGAGGGCCGGTCGGGAGACCGGCCCACCAGCGCTGGAGGGCGTCCGGACGCCAGGCGGCGTCCGGTGCGATCGAAGGATCGGCTGGCAACGAGGCTCACTCACTTCGCGTCGGCGGAGATGTCCACCTTATCGAAGATCTGGCTCGGCTCGTCCACGGTGATCACGTCGGCGAGGCCGAGGCCCGTCGGCGCCTTGGCGGTCGCCTTGACCGAGAGCGTGCCGGGCTTGGCGACGAAGCGGGCGACGGCATTGGCGAGCGCCTTGGCGCCGTCCGACGGGCCGAGGATTGAGGCCAGGCCGAGGCTGGCGATGGCGCCGTACTGGGCGCGGACCTCCTCGGGCTTGCTTCCGGTCTTGCGCGCCTCGTTGGCGATCAGCTTGTCGGCGAGGCCGGTGTTCTCGACCTTGATGTCGAGCGACTTGGCGCTGGCGCCGAGCAGGGCGACCTGGGCGAGGGCGAGATCGCCGGAGAAGACCTCCTTGCCGATATTGCCGAGCGTGCCGGTGGCGCTGATGCTGCCCATGCCGGCGCCGCCGATCGAGAGCGTGCGGATCGCCAGCTCCTTGGTCGCCTCCTGCCAGCCGAGGTCGAGCCCGGCCGAGAGGTCGAGGACCTTGTAGCCCATGGCGAGCAGGTCGCGCGCGGCCGGGTTGGTCGGGCTCTCGACGACCGGCACGGTGAGGCGGTCGATGGTCAGGCCGAGGCTGGTCGGGATGCCGTTGAGCTGCTCGCCGGCCTTGATCTCGAAGGTGCCGAGCCCGATCTGCATCGGCTCGCCGGCCGGGCGGCCGCGCTTTCCGTCCTGCGGGACGGTCATCGAGATACCGGAGAGACGCACCTTGCCGAGCTTCGGAATGAAGCGGCGATAATCCGCCGTGCTCCACGAGAAATCGGGCTGCGAGAGCGAGGCCGTGATGTCGTTCAGCACGTTGCCGAAGGAGAAACCGGAATAGCCGATCGAGTCGATCGAGCCCTTGGCGCCGCCGGCGGCAAAGCGCATGCCCTCGAGGACGAGACCGGACTTGTCGGGCGTCTCCTCGCCGAAGGCGATGCGGGCGAAGGAGAACGACACGGCCTCGGGCTTGGCGCCGGGCTTCGGCGGGGCCTTCATGTCCATGACGAGATCGCGCATCTCGCCGCTGCCGTAGTCGAAGGCCTGCAGCAGGCCGAACAGCGCGGTGGCGAGCTTGCGGTCCCGCTCGCGGGTGACCTCCGGCTCTTCCTTGCTGTTGAGGTCCTTCGCCGCCTTGTCGGCCTGCTCGCCGAGGACGACGATGTCGGTCATCGCCTCGCTGAGCGGCACGGCGGTCGGGCGCCCCTTGAAGTCGCGGATGGTGTTGCGGCCGCCGGTGATCTTGCCGGACTCGCCGAGATCGAGCGCATAGCCCTCCTGCTCGAAGCGGCCGAGCAGCACCGCCATCGGCGCCTCGGTGCCGGGCGCGGCCTTCTCGCCGAAGACGCGGGCGATCTGGGTGAGGTCGAGCGTGTCGAAGCTGGTGCGCTTGATCTCGCCGGTCATCGGGTTGGGCCCGCCCTCGACCTTGATGCTGCCACCCGTCGATTCGCCGCGCGCGACGCGGCCGGCCTTGATGTCGCTGAAGCGGATGTCGCGATAGGTCGTGGTCTGCTTCTGCGTGCCGAAATCCTGCACCATCACCAGCGCCGGGGCGGTGATCTCGCTGGCGTCGAGCTTGCCGAGGCGGGCGACGGCGCTTTCGCCGCTGCCGCCCTGGACCAGAGCGAGGAAGCCGGCACGGTCGAGCGAGGTGCCCTTCACGTCGAGGCGCGGGAAGCTGAGGCTGAACTTGCCGAAGTCGAGCCGGACATTGTCGAGCTGGAGATCTGCGGCCGCCGCCGGGCCGGCGAGGCTGAAGAGGACGAGGCCCGCTGCGGGCAGCAGGCGAATTCCAAGCAGGGGATGGCCGGCCGGACGTGACATAAGAATCTCCTGAGACAAGGCACGGCGCCCTGTGCTGGTGATGCCAGGGCGCCACCCGGCCCTTGTCGGCGCGAGAGGCGGTTTCGCCGTGGCGGCCGCCGATCGTCCCGGCGCAGGGCGCGCGAAAGCGGCGGACCCTGACTCACCCGCGCGGCGAAAGGAAGGCCTGTGATGCGCCGCGGCATGCGCTTGACGTAGGCGCGCGCGATCGTGCCTTTGACGGGAGGCCGTCGCCGCGCCCGAACCGCGCCGCACGAGCCTTGCGAGACGAGGATGGAGGGCAGGCCGATGCGTGCTTCGGGGCTGATGCGGGGATTCTGGGCCACGATGATCGCCTGTGTTCTGGCCGGGCTCGCGCCTGCGCAGATGCAGGCCAAGCAGCCCACGCAGCCCGCCGGGCTGGAGACGCTGACGATCGTCGCCAGCGGCGGTGCCCGCCACGATTTCCAGGTCGAGGTGATGCGCACGCCGGAGCAGCGGGCGCGCGGGCTGATGCACCGCCAGTTCCTGCCGGCCGACCGCGGCATGCTGTTCGATTTCGAGCGCAGCGAACCGGTGGCGATGTGGATGGAGAACACCTTCATCCCGCTCGACATGCTGTTCATCCGTGCCGACGGCTCGATCGCCCGCATCGCCGAGCGCACCGAGCCGCTCTCGCGCCGGACGATCCCCTCCGGCGAGCCGGTGCTCTCGGTGCTGGAGATCAATGGTGGCCTCTCCGAGAAGCTCGGCATCCGCGCCGGCGACCGGGTGGAGCACCCGCTCTTCAAGCGGTGAGCCGATCCCGCTGGAACGGGTATCGCGCATTCCGACGCGTTGAAGCGTTCAGACTCCGCCCATCGCCTCTGAGCGGTCGAGGAACAATGTCGCGGCATCTGCATTGATCACCGCCACCACGTGGTCGCCCAGAACAGCCTGGGATGAAACCAGCAATGCTCGAGGCCTACCATGCGCATCACTGCCGCAACCCTTGCCCTGTCGCTGATGGCCGGGGCCGCCTTTGCCCAGTCGGCGCCGACGCTGGCCCAGCCTCCCGTCTTCACCGAGGTCAATCAGGCCTCTGCCCTCGGCAGCAGCCTCAAGGGGCTCAACGTCCTGAATGCCGGCGATGAGAAGGTCGGCGAGATCGAGGATGTCGTGGTCGTCGGCAACACCCTGGCGTCCTACATCCTTTCCGTCGGCGGCTTCCTTGGCATGGGCACGCATTATGTCGCCGTCAGCCCGAATTCGATCGCCATCACCTGGGACGAGGCCGACAAGAAGTGGAATGCGCGCGTTAACGCGACGAAGGAACAGCTCAAGGCTGCGCCGCAGTTCAAGTATGAAGGCCGGTTCGCGAAGTAGTCCCGACCGACCAGTCACTCGAAGACCTCGCCCCGCTGGCTCCGGCCGGCGGGGCTTTTCGTTGTTTCGGTGCCCATATCGTCACGATACCTCGCCTCGGGAGATTGCGGCGTTCGGCTGGCGTCGACGCGGCTTCCCCCATACGGGGCGTGTGCGATCCATTTGATCATGGCAGTCGTCACGGCGGTGGGGATGCGTGGCGAGGGCGAGCTGGCGATGGCACATGTGACGAGGCGGGAGGGGCTGATAGCAGTGGCGTCGGGCTACACTCTTCCGTTCGTGCCGGCAAATGCGGCTGCGTCGCAGCGCTGTGTGGTTTCGCGAGATGGTGACGGATGGCAGACGTCCCTTGAGCTCCTGCGGCCTTCCCGCGAGGAAAGGGAGCTGAAGCCGGAGGATATGCTGGTCCGCCTGGTCGTCGCTCACGGCGACGTGGAGGGCAATCTCGTGACGCCGACGCGACCCGAAATGGGTCTCCGGCTGACGCTGCTGCGGAAAGCCAACGAGTTCGCGAAGGCCGAACTACGGGTATCGCCCGATGCGTATACCGGCCGTTCCGTGCATGCCATCACATCGCCGCGTCAGCGCAGCCCGAGCCGCGTTGATTACTGGCCGGTGATCGAGAAGCAGAAGCGGGGCGGCCTGCAATTCGGCCTGGAGCACAGGGATGGCGATCGTCCCTATTTCACTATGACACATGGTGACGGGCGCTGGGTCCGCTTCGAGGGCGAGTTCGAACTGTGGGGGCCGCAATCGACCCGGAATGCGTTGATCCGAAACCTCGACCGTAACCACCGCCTGATCACTGCGCGCTTCGAAGTGTCAGAGTTGGGGCCTATCAATCGGGCCGTGTATTTCCTGCGACATGGACGCCGGATCGATCTCGAATCGGGAGTCATCCGACAGTCCGGCGACCGGATCGCACTGTGCCGCAGGTCGGTGTCCACGCTTGGTTTCGACGACATGTTTCGCAGCATGCAGGACGAATTCAACGCGCGGGGACCAAATTTCGATCGAGGAAAATGCCGCGCGCAAGGGTGTTTCCTGACGACCGCCTGCTGTGTGGTGATGGGTCGGCCGGATGACGGCTTCGAGCTGACGACACTGCGCGCGTTCCGCGACGGCTGGCTCCTTCGCCAGCCATCCGGACGAGAGGTTGTCGCCGAGTACTATGCGCTTGCACCGGCAATCGCCGACGCATTGATGGAGGACCCGGAGGGCAGGCGGCGACTCCGCGCGCTGTACTGGCGGACGATCCTGCCATGCGTCGCGGCGGTGAAACTGGGCCTCAATAGCCTCGCCTATCTCTTGTATCGCCGCATGATCACCCGCTTGGCCTCATAGCCGGCCTTGACGCTCGGTGGGCTAGGTTCAGGCCTGCTGATGGACTGGGCGTCGTCAAGGGGACGTGTTCGAGGCCAGGTGGTCCCGGGGGCCGTACTCAATCTAAGATTCCTCCCAGCCATCGCCATGTACGGGAGGCGGGGACAACCGCGGAACCACGAGGGGAAATTGCAGGCGGCATGATGTTCCCATCCGTCTCATTCGGTGCTATTGCGTTGCTCGCCGCGCGGATGGACGAGCGTCTTGGTGCGGTAGTTTCCGAAGTACCCAGAGGTACTTAGGGGCTTGCGGGGTATAGCGCAGCCCGGTAGCGCATCTGCTTTGGGAGCAGAGGGTCCCAGGTTCGAATCCTGGTGCCCCGACCAGCTCGGAAGACCCATGCCTGCAAAGGCGAGAGAGTGATGACGGCACGCATCTACAGCCCCGCGCGCACCGCGATGCAGTCCGGCACGGCCAAGACCGGCCGCTGGCTGCTCGAGTTCGAGCCCGAGCGTCCGCGCGAGGTGGAACCGCTGATGGGCTGGACCTCCTCGCGCGACATGAAGAGCCAGCTGCGCCTGTGGTTCGACACGCAGGAGGAGGCGGTGGCCTATGCGACGCGCAACGGCCTCGCCTATCGCGTCGAGGAGCCGCACCAGCCGCGCCGCCGCACGCTGTCCTATTCCGACAATTTCCGCTTCAACCGCGTCGGCCAGTGGACGCATTGAGGCAGGCCGGCGCAGCCCGCCTCGCGGCGGCGCCGACAGTTACGGGCCCGTAGCTCAGCTGGATAGAGCAGCAGCCTTCTAAGCTGCTGGTCGCAGGTTCGAATCCTGCCGGGCTCGCCATTGATTTCATTGCGGAAACTCCGCTTGTTCCGTGCTGCATTCTGACAGGCGTGCTGCCGGTCATTCTGACTTTTGGCCGTTGCCCGTTCGCGCGGCGCGGAGATTCCGGGCGCCATTGACGACCTGATTCATGGTTTTCTTGACGTAGCAGGGCAGCTCTTTCGAAGAGGCCTGGGTTCACTGAGTCAGGATTTGGCGGTCGGTCATGTCGGCAGCTCAGGTCTCGTGCAAACGCGCACGATCCGACCGTCGTCCTGCGCTGCAAAAGCTCTGTAGAGTGCCGAATCTGGGCGAGGCCGGCGCCTAAGCCGGCTCTCCGCGATCCAGCCGCTTGGCGCGCTGCCAGAGCGATTCCATCTCGCCGAGCGAGGCCTCGGCCGGCTTGCGGCCCTCGGCGGCGAGCGCGGCCTCGATGCTGGCGAAGCGGCGCTCGAACTTGGAGTTCGCCGCGGCGAGGCAGCCTTCCGGGTCGGCATCGACATGGCGGGCGAGATTGGCCACGGCGAAGAGCAGATCGCCGATCTCCTCGGCCACCGCTTCCCTGTCGCCGCCGGCGAGGGCCTCGTCGACCTCGGCGGTCTCCTCGCGGATCTTCTCCAGCACCAGCTTGGCGTCGTGCCAGTCGAAGCCGACCGTCGAGGCGCGGGCCTGCAGCTTCCAGGCGCGGGTGAGCGCGGGCAGGGCGGGCGGCACCCCGGCGAGCACGCCCTGGGCCTCGGCGGGCTCGGGCAGGCCGGCGCGGCGGCGCGCCTCGGCCTTGTCCGCCTTCTCCCGCGCCTTGATCTGCCCCCAGAGCGCCTTGACCTCGGCCGGCGACAGGCCGCGGGCGTCGCCGAAGACATGCGGATGGCGCCGGATCAGCTTGGCGGTGATCGCCTCGACCACGTCCGGGAAGGCGAACGCGCCCTGCTCCTCGGCCATGCGGGCATGGAACACCACCTGGAGCAGCAGGTCGCCGAGCTCGTCGGCGAGATCGACCATGTCGCCGCGGGCGATCGCATCGACGACCTCATAGGCCTCCTCGACCGTGTAGGGTGCGATCGAGGTGAAGTCCTGCTCGAGATCCCAGGGGCAGCCCGTGCCCGGCGTGCGCAGGGCCGCCATGATCTCGATGAGGCGGGCGATGTCGCGGGACGGTTGCAAGGTGCGGGGCTCCTCGGAAGGCGGCCGGATCGCCGCGCGTCCGGCCCGATGCTATAGCGTCCTCCCATGATTCAAGTGACGCCGTCCATCGCGATCGACGAGGGCCTGATCGAGGAGAGCTTCGTGCGCGCCTCCGGTCCGGGCGGGCAGAACGTCCAGAAGGTCTCCTCGGCGGTGCAGCTGCGCTTCAACGCCGCCGCGGCCGAGCTGCCGGAGCATGTGCGGGCGCGGCTGCCGGCGGTCGCCGGGCGGCGGATGACGCAGGACGGCGTCATCGTCATCGTGGCGCAACGCTTCCGCGACCAGCTGCGCAACCGCGCCGATGCGCTCGAGCGCCTGCTGGCGATCCTGCGCGAGGCGGCGCATCGCGACAAGCCGCGGCGGCCGACCCGCGCCACCTATGGCTCGCAGCAGCGACGCCTTGCCTCCAAGGCCAAGCGCGGCAAGGTGAAGAGCCTGCGCAGCGGGAAGCCGGGGGATGACTGAGGCGCCGCCCCGTCGCGAGCGGCCGGCGCCGAAGCCGGTCACCGCCGACCGCCTGCGCCGGGCGGCGCTCTATTATCTCCAGCGCTATTCCAGCTCGGCCGAGCAGCTCAGGAGCGTGCTGAGCCGGCGCGTAGCGCGCAGCTGCCGCCATCACGGGCAGGACCCGGCCAGCTTCGAGCCGGTCGTCGCCGAGATCGTCGCGGGCTGCATCCGCTCGGGGCTGGTCGACGATGCCCGCTTCGCCCAGGCGCGCGCCGCGACGCTGCGGCGCAAGGGCCGCTCGGCCAGGGCCGTCTCGGCCGGTCTGGCGGCGAAGGGCGTGGCGCGCGAGCTCGTCGCGGCGACGGTGTCCGGCGGCGAGGCGGAGGAACTGGCGGCTGCGCTGATCGCGGCGCGCCGCCGCCGGATCGGCCCCTGGACGCCGCCAGGCCGCGAGCGTGATCGCCAGCGCCAGCTCGGCATGCTGCTGCGCGCCGGCTTCGCCATGGCCATCGCCCGCCGCATCGTCGACGCAGCGGACGAAGACAGCGTCTGAGCCGGCGCGACGGCGACCGGTCGCGGCGGATCGCGGGGCGGCAGGTCGGCTTGACCCTTCGCGCCCCGCGCGTTGCTCCGGGTCAGTTGGCCCGGACGTCGGCTTCCTTGACCACCTTGCCCCAGCGGTCGACCTCCGCCTTGACGAAGGCGGCGAAGCTCGCGCCGTAGACATCGGGGATTTCCGAGCCGTTCTTGGCCCAGACATCGCCGATCATCTTCGAGGCCAGCGCCTTTTTCAGCTCGTCCTGCATGCGCTGGACGATCGGGGCGGGCGTGTTCTTCGGCGCCCACATCGCATACCAGGTCGAGACCTCGTAGCCCGGCAGCCCGGCTTCGGCAGCGGTCGGCACGTCCGGGATCGCCGGGTTGCGCTTGGCGGAGGCCACGGCCAGCGCGCGCAGCTTGCCGCCGGAGATCTGTGCGGCGGAGGAGCCGAGCCCGTCGAAGGCGAGGTCGACCTGGCCGGCGATGAGGTCCTGCATCAGCGGCCCGGCGCCACGATAGGGCACATGGGTGAAGTTGGCCTTGGAGAGGATCTTGAACAGCTCGCCGGCGAGGTGGTGCGTCGTGCCGTTGCCGGCCGAGCCGTAGTTCAGCTTGTCGGGATTCTTGCGGCCGTACTCGATCAGCTCCATCAGGGTCTTGGCCTCGACCTTGCCCGGATGGACGACGACGACCTGCGGCGGCTGCGAGACGATGCCGATCGGGATGAAGTCGGTCAGGATATCGTAGTCGAGCTTGGGATAGAGCGCGGGCGCGATGGCATGGTGCGCAGCGCCGATGAAGAAGGTGTAGCCGTCCGGCTCGGCCTTGGCGGCCGCGGAGGCGCCGACCGTGCCGCCGGCCCCTGCGCGATTGTCGACCAGCACGCGCTGGCCGAGCTGCGCCTCGATCTGCGCGGCGAGCGGCCGGGCGAAGGCATCGGTGCCGCCGCCGGCGGGGAAGGGCACGATGAAGCTGATCGGCTTCTGCGGCCAGGCCTGGGCCTGTGCCGGGGCGGCGGGCGCGAACTGGACGAAAGTGGCGAGCGCGAGCGCGCCCAGCCAGGCGGTTCTGAGCATCGAAATCCTCCCAAATGGTGCGGGCGGCTCTGTCGGCCCCTGTGCCCGCGAGCCGGCGCGAACGGCCGGTCCCGGCACGGATTAGCGCATCGCCTCCCGGAAATGGCAAGACGCGCGGCCCTGCTGCGCCGACCGCCGGTTCCGCGCCGCTGTGACATCGCGCAGCGGCGCCGCGGCCTTTCCTTCCGCCGCCGCACGGCGTACCGGTTGGGCGCCCCAGCGGAGACCTGCCATGATCGGACGCCTGAACCACGTCGCCATCGCCGTGAAGGACCTCGCGGCCGCGACCGCGCTGTATCGCGATACGCTGGGCGCCCGGGTCTCGCAGCCGCAGCCCGAGCCCGATCACGGCGTGACCGTGGTCTTCGTCGAGCTGCCGAACACCAAGATCGAGCTGCTGGAGCCGATGGGCGCCGATTCGCCGATCGCCAAATTCCTCGAGCGCAATCCCGATGGCGGCATCCACCACATCTGCTACGAGGTCGAGGACATCCTGGCGGCGCGCGACCGGCTCAAGGCGTCGGGCGCGCGGGTGCTCGGCTCGGGCGAGCCGCGCATCGGCGCGCATGGCAAGCCGGTGCTGTTCCTGCACCCCAAGGATTTCTGCGGCGCGCTGGTCGAGCTCGAGCAGGTCTGAGGGGGAGGACGCGGCATGAGCATCGGCGGCGGCATCGCAGTCTATTTCGTGATCTGGTGGACCGTGCTCTTCGCGGTGCTGCCCTTCGGTGTCCGCAGCCAGGTCGAGGCCGGCGAGGTGGTGCGCGGCTCGGAGCCGGGCGCGCCGCATGTGCCCGGGCTCCGGAAGAAGGTCGTCGCGACCACGATCGTCGCGAGCATCGTCTTCGTGTTCGTCTGGTATATGTGGACCTGGCTGGACATCTGAGCGGGGGCAGGGCGCAGGGGAACGCACGCCGCGGCCGGGGCGTACCAAGTAACCGTTTTCAGTCGCGTGATGAGATAAACGTCAAAACAAAAGGCAAGGCTTTCGCCTTGCCTTGGAAGTCTGTTTTTTTACCGCAGTATCGGCACGCCATTGCTGAAGGGGTGCTCGTCAATACTAGGCGGGCGTTTGTTCCTCCCGAGACCTGGTCCGCGTCACCCGTCAATTGATGGTCGGGCGAGCCAGCGAGATCATGACTAGCCGATCAGATTGGGCTTGTCACCTGTTTAGGCACGTCAGGCCCGAAGTTTTTGCACAATAGTTCCAAAGTGCTCTTGTGCAGTGCAATATCATTCTCCTCGCCTCTGCGGCATGCCTTGTTCCGGCCAAAGGATACCGCTAGTCGGAAGGCCGGAGCCTCGGGCCGGTCCGATGGCCAGGAGATGATGACGATGCACCGCAAGCTGTTCGCAGCCCTTGTCTTTTCCGCGTCCTTCGGCCTCGCGGGCCTGCCCGCGCAAGCCCAGGCGCAGCTCGATCCGCAGAACACCGTCGTGCTCGAGACCAAGGACGGCAAGGTCACGATCCGGCTGCGGCCCGACCTCGCCCCCAAGCATGTCGCGCAGATCAAGGCGCTGACCAAGCAGGGCTTCTATGACGGCATCGTCTTCCATCGCGTCATCGACGGCTTCATGGCCCAGACCGGCGATCCGACCGGCACCGGCACCGGCAAGTCCCAGCTGCCGAACCTGCCTGCGGAATTCACCCAGACGCCCTACAAGGTCGGCTCGGTCGGCATGGCCCGCTCCTCCTCGCCGGATTCGGCGAACTCGCAGTTCTTCATCTGCTATGAGGGCTGCGGCCCGCTGACCGGCCAGTACACCCTGTTCGGCGAGGTCGTCTCCGGTATGGACGCGGTCCGCAAGATCAAGAAGGGCTCCGGCCAGGGCGGCATGGTGTCGAGCCCCGACAAGATCATCAGCATGCGCCTGCTGGCGGACGCGAAGTAGGCGCGCGATGCGCCGCGCCGCGGTCCTCGCGGGGGGACTATGCCTGCTGGCCTCGGCCGCGCTCGCGCAGCAGACGCGCGATCTCGGCCTGCCGCCGGCTTCGGGCTCGCAGAACCCGGTTCTGCCGCCGCCCTCGGGGTCGCAATATCCGGCCCTGCCGCCGCCCTCCGGCCAGCGCTATGTCCCGGGCGTCGGCGGTCCCTTCGGCGAGGATGGTCGCCGTTCGCCCGGGCGCGGCCCGCGCGGCGGCGTCGAGGGCGGGTTCACCAGCACCATCGACGCCTCGACCCCGCCGGCCCCGGCCGGCGAGGTCGATGACGCGGCGCAGATCGGCGCCGCGATCCGGGCCTGCTGGTCGCCGCCCGGCGGCGGCGAGGGCGTCGGTTCGGCGCGTGTGCGCTTCAGCCTGCGCCGCGACGGCACGCTCTTCGGGCAGCCGCGCGTGATCTCCGGCCGCGACGCGGTCTTCGATGCCGCCGCGGCGGCCGCGATCAGGCGATGCACGCCGCTGAGGTTGTCTGCCCGGTTGGGAGAGGTTATCGCAGGCCGCCCGATCATCATTCATTTCAACGGCCACGCGCCGAACAGCGAAAGAGAGCCCTGATGTCGCTCGATCCCGAAAACACCATCGTCATGGAGACCACCAAGGGCCGCGTGGTCATCAAGCTGCGTCCCGACCTCGCCCCCGGCCATGTCGAGCGCATCAAGCTGCTCGCGCGCGAGGGCTTCTATGACGGCATCGTCTTCCATCGCGTCATCGACGGCTTCATGGCCCAGGTCGGCTGCCCGCACGGCACCGGCACCGGCGGCTCGAGCTATCCGGACCTGAAGGCCGAGTTCAACGCCGAGCCGCATGTGCGCGGCGTCTGCTCGATGGCCCGCGCCCAGAACCCGAACTCGGCCAACAGCCAGTTCTTCATCGTGTTCGACGACGCCCGCTTCCTCGACAAGCAGTACACCGTCTGGGGCGAGGTCGTGGAAGGCATGGACAATGTCGACCGCATCAAGCGCGGCGAGCCCGTGCGCGATCCCGACTCGATCGTCTCGATGAAGGTGATGGCCGACGCCTGAGCGTCGTCCGAACCGGCAGGGCCGGCCCGCGCGGCCAGCCCTGCAGCGTGACCTCGCGGGTCACGCGCTCGATCCCGGGTCGGCGCCAGTCGTCCCGGGATATGTCGTTTCGGCGCGGCCGTAGGGCCACGCGCAGTGCCAGCGGAGCCTCGCGGCGCAATGGATGTCGGCCTCTTCGATTTCGCACTGCCCGAGGAGCGGATCGCGCTCAGGCCGGCCAGCCCGCGCGATGCGGCGCGCATGCTCGTGGTCACGCCCGGCACCGAGCCGGAACTCGCCGATCGCGGCGTGCGCGACCTGGTCGGCCTGCTGCGGCCGGGCGACGCGCTGGTGCTCAACGACACCAAGGTGATCCCCTCCAGGCTCTACGGTCGGCGCCATCGCGGCGAGAGCGCGGCGCGCATCGAGATCATGCTGCACAAGCGCGAGGAGGCCGATCTCTGGCGCGCCTTCGCGCGGCCGGCCAAGAAGATCGCGCTCGGCGAGGATGTGGTCTTCGATACGGACGGCGCCGGAAATGCCTGCGAGCTGATGCGCTTGCGCGCGATGGTGGAGGAAAAGGGCGAAGGGGGAGAGGTGCTGCTGCGCTTCTCGCTCGCCGGCGCCTATCTCGACGAGGCCATCGCCCGGCTCGGCGAATTGCCGCTGCCGCCCTATATCGCCGGCAAGCGCGCGACGGATTCGGCCGACGCCGCCGACTACCAGACGACCTATGCCCGCGAGGAAGGCGCCGTCGCCGCTCCGACCGCAGGGTTGCACTTCACCCCGGAGCTGTTCGCGGCGCTGGGGGCGCGCGGCGTCTCGCGGCATTTCGTGACGCTGCATGTCGGTGCCGGCACCTTCCTGCCGGTGAAGGCGGAGGATACCGACGATCACCGCATGCATGCCGAATGGGGCACCGTCTCGCCGGCGACGGCCGAGGCGCTCAACGCGGTCAAGGCGCAGGGCGGGCGCATCGTCTGCGTGGGCACCACCTCGCTCAGGCTGCTCGAAAGCGCGGCGGGCGAGGACGGCGTGCTGCGGCCCTTCTCGGGCGATACGGCGATCTTCATCACGCCGGGCTACCGCTTCCGGGCGGTCGACCTGCTGATGACGAACTTCCACCTGCCGCGCTCGACGCTGTTCATGCTGGTCTCGGCCTTCTCCGGCCTGGAGACGATGCAGCGCGCCTATGCCCACGCGATCGCCGACGGCTACCGCTTCTACTCCTATGGCGACGCGTCGCTGCTGGCGCGGGCGGGCTGACCGGCACGGAGCAGGGTGCCGGCCAACACTGCGTGCCGGCCGGCGTGGGGCGCCCTATAGCGCCTCGGCGGCGAGCAGAACCTCTTCGGCGTGGCCCTTGACCTTCACCTTGCGCCAGATGCGGGCGATCTTGCCGTCGCGATCGATCAGGAAGGTGCTGCGGTCCACGCCCATATAGCTGCGGCCGTACATGCTCTTCTCGACCCAGCTGCCATAGGCCTCCAGCACCGTGTGTTCCTCGTCCGCGACGAGGTCGATGTCGAGCGCGTACTTCGCCTTGAAGCGATCGTGCCGCGCGACCGAATCCGGCGAGATGCCGACGATCACCGTGTCGGCGGCGGCGAAGGCCTTGCGCAGGCGCGTGAAGTCCAGCGCCTCGTTGGTGCAGCCCGAGGTGTCGTCCTTCGGATAGGCATAGAGGACGACTTTCCGCCCTTTCAGCGCGGAAAGGGTCAGGGTGCCGCCGCCCGCGAGCGGGAGCGTGAAATCCGGGGCCGCGCTGCCTTCGTTCAGGACCATGTCCGCCTTCCTTTGGTCGAGATCGCCCCCCAAGGGCTGGCTATCACATAGGGGCCTGCCGCGCCTCGCGCCAGAGAGCATGGAACGCGGCGTCGCCGAATCGGTTACGATCGTGGCCGGTTCGGGCGTTCCTCGCGGAACGGTTGAGTCTGCGGCCCGCGACGGCCGGTTCGTCCGCAACCCACGAAGAGAGCGATCGCATCGTTGAGCGAAGACGGCAGGCATAGCCCGGCACTTCCGCAGGCCGGCGAACCGGCCAGCGAGGCCTCGATCGTCGTGAAGCGGGCCTGGAAGGGCATCGTCACGATCGCCGTCGCCGTCACCGTCGCCATCGTCACCCTGGTCTTCGCCGGTGCGGTGCTGCTGGTGAACGGCTTCATTCCGCTCTCGGGCCTCGAAGGCCGCATTTCCTCGACGATCGAGGAGCGGCTCGGCCCGAACTGGCAGGTCTCGGTCGGCCAGGCCCAGCTCGAGCGCAAGGGCGGCCATGCCCGGCTCAGCGCCCGCCATCTCCTGTTCCGCCATACTGGTGGCGCCTCCTTCCAGGCGCCCGAGGCCTTCCTCGGCTATGATCCGATCTCGCTGCTGCGCGGCGACATCCGGCTGGTCTCGCTCGATCTGCGCGGCGTCGACATCAAGCTCGGCGTGAGACAGGACGGCGCGCTCGTGCTCGAGCAGAACGCCGAGCCTGCTGCCCCGGCGAGCACGCCCGTCGTCGGCGACCCCGCCGACTGGGACGCCTTCGCCGGCGTGATGAATGCGATCGGCATCCTTGCGGCGAGCGACGGCCTGCTTGGCTCGCTGGAGCGCGCCGGCATCGCCGGGGCGCGGGTCGCGCTGGTCGATCCGCGCGGCAACCAGCGCTCCGGCCTGGAGGATGTCGACATCTCCCTGGAGCGTGCCGGCAACGGCGTGGCACGGCTGAACCTGCGCGGCCGCCATGGCAGCCGCTGGAAGGATCTCGGCATCGACGTCAGCAGCGCGCCGGACGGCTCGCGCAGCGCCGTGGTCGATATCCGCCGCTTCGAGCCGTCGGAAGCCGTGGCGCTCGCCTTCGGCAACACCCGCGTGACGCTGGACGGGCTGGCGCTCGGCGGCAGGATCTCGCTGACGCAGACCCCCCAGGGCCAGCGCCGCATCGGCATGAGCGTGACGGTGGCGCCGGGCACGATCGACATTCCCAATTCGGAGATGAAGCCCTTCGCCGTCGACGGGGCGAAGCTGGACCTCGCCAGCGATGACGGCATGGCCTCCGTGCGCATCCTCGCGATGGAGCTGTCCGCCGGGGCGACGAAGCTGAGCACGAAGGGCGAGGCCCGCAACGAGAACGGCATCTGGCGTGTCGCGCTGGACGGCGCCGGACAGCTCGCCGGCGTGGATGAGCACGACAAGCCGGTCACCATCGACAGGCTGGACGGGCGCTTCGAGGTCGAGCCGGCGCTCGGCGAGCTGCGCATCACCCATCTGGCGCTGACCGGGCCGGGCCTCAACGTCGTCGGCACCGGCGAGGGCAGGCGGGTCGACGGCAAGGGCTCGCACGCCCTGCGCCTGCGCGCAGTCGACACCGACATGCGCACCGCGCTGGCGGTGTGGCCTGCCGTGACCTCGCCGGACCTGCACGCCGCGCTCACCGAAATGCTGAAGGGCGGCCACATCGAGGAGATCGATGTCGCGCTGACGATGACGCACGAAGCGTCGGAGCGGCTCGACCGCGGGCTGGGCATGGACGATGATGCCGTCGCGGTCCGTTTGAAGAGCTCGGGCGTCAGCTTCCAGCCCGATCCCGGCCTGCCGCTGCTGGTGGAGGCGCGCGTCGAGGGCAACGCGACAGGGCGCACCGCCCAACTCGTCATCCCGCAGGCGCGGGCCCAGCTCGGCGAGGGGCGCTTCCTCACGCTCTCCGAGGGCAGCTTCTCCGTGGCCGACACCTGGGCCAAGCGCCCGGACGCCAAGGTCGGATTCCGCGGCACCGGCACCGCCGATGCGCTGATGGCGCTCTTCGCCTTCCCGGCCCTGCGCGATCATGCGCCGCTGAAGGCCGATGCCGCGGCGCTGCGCGGCACGGTGGATCTGACCAGCCGGATCGCCCTGCCGCTGGTCAACGATGTCAGCTTCGAGGATGTGCAGATCGAGAGCACGGGCCAGTTGACCAATATTGCCTCCGACACGCTGCTCGGCACCGAGAAGCTCGAGGGCGGCAATCTCGCCATGACCTATGATCGCGGCCAGCTCACCATCCGCGGCGAGGGGCGCGTCGGCGGCGAGCGCGGCGCGATCGAACTGCGCCAGGACGCCAAGGGGCGCGGCGAAGCCGGCCTGACGATGACGCTCGACAACGCCGCGCGCCAGCGCCGCGGCATCGGCCCGGAAGCCGGCATCAGCGGCCCGGTGCAGGTCAAGGTGCTGCAGCCGCTCGGCCGCACGCCGGAGGCGCCGCCCCGCATCGAGCTCGACCTGACCCGCGCCGCGATCGCCGGCGCCATCCCCGGCTTCACCAAGCCGGCCGGGCGCCCCGGCCGCGCGAGCTTCACCTATGTCGCCGACAAGGACGGTCCCGATATCGAGGACCTGACCATCGACGCCGCGCCGGTGCTGGTGAAGGGGCGGGTCTCGCTCGACAAGCAGAACGCCTTCGAAAGCGCTTCGCTGACGCAGCTGCGCCTGTCGCCGGGCGACAATCTCAGCAAGGTCGACATCCAGCGCGACGGCTCGGCGACGAAGATCACCGTGCGCGGCGCGGTGCTCGACGCCAGGCCCTTCATCCGCGACCTGGTCTCGGCCCCGACGCCGGCGCGGGCCGCGGCGCGTGGCCGCGCCCGTGCGCCCGAGCCTGCCGGCCCGGATATCGAGATCGATCTCGACGTGCCGATCCTGACCGGCTTCAACAACGAGGCGATCGGCAACGCCCAGCTCAAGCTTTCGCGCCGCGGCGGGACGATCCGCTCGGTCGCCTTCGGCGGGCGCATCGGCAAGGCCGATATCAGCCTCAGGCAGGTCAAGCAGGCCGGCGCCGCGACGATCCTGCTGCTACAATCGGAGAATGGCGGCGCGACCCTGCGCTTCCTGGATCTCTACCGCCGGGCCTATGGCGGCGACCTCGTGCTGCAGCTCGGCGATGGCGCCAGCCAGGACGGCGACCTGATGATGCGCAATTTCGTGGTGCGCGACGAGCCGGCGCTGCGCCGCGTCACGGCCTCGCAGAGCCGCGCCCAGGCCTTCGACCGCACCGACCCGGCGCAGCCGCAGGCGCGCGTCGATGTCAGCGAGGTGCCATTCACCAAGATGCGCGCCGAATTCACCCGCAGCGACAGCCGCATCGACATCCGCGACGCGGTGCTCTGGGGCCAGCAGGTCGGCTTCACCATCAAGGGCAGCGTCGATTACGGCCGCGACCGCGTCGATATCGGCGGCACCTTCGTGCCGGGCTACGCCTTCAACAATGCCTTCGCGCAGGTGCCGATCGTCGGCATGATCCTGGGCGGCGGCGGACAGCATGGCGGGCTCTTCGCCGTCAATTTCCGCATATCGGGCGCGGCTAGCGCGCCGACCATGACGATCAACCCGCTCTCGGCGATCGCGCCCGGCATCCTGCGGCGCTTCGTCGATCCCCTCGGCGGCGCGCCGCTCGGGCAGAACGCGCCCGCCGCGACCGTGCCCGCCCCGCAGCAGGCGCCTGCGCCGATGCCACCGCCGCGCCCCGCGCGGCCCTGAGGCCGGCGGCACTGGTCCGTTTCAGTCCATGAGCAGGGCCGGCGCCCGAGGGCGCCGGAGGGCAGGCCTCAGACGGGCCGCAGCAGCACGTGCTTCTTCTTGCCGAAGGAGAGCTTCACCGCGCCGTCGACGAGATTGGCCGTCGTCAGCGTCGCGCGTTCGTCGCCGACCTGAACGTCGTTGACGCGCAGGCCGCCCGCCTTGACCTGTCGGCGGGCCTCGCCGGTCGACGGCACGAGGCCGGCGCTGACGAAGGCGCTGAGCACGCCGAGGCCGGCATCGAGTTCGGCAGCCGGCACGTCGATGCTCGGCAGGTCCTGCGCGGTGGCACCTTCCTCGAAGGTCTTGCGCGCGGTCTCGGCAGCGGCGTCCGCGGCCTCGCGGCCGTGCAGCAGCGCCGTGACCTCGGTGGCGAGCACCTTCTTGGCCTCGTTGATCTCGGCGCCGCCCAGCGCCGCGAGCCGCGCGATCTCGCCCATCGGCAGCTTGGTGAACAGCTTGAGGAAGCGGCCGACATCGGCGTCCTCGGTATTGCGCCAGTACTGCCAGAACTCGAACACCGGCAGCAGCTCGGCATCGAGCCAGACGGCGCCCGACGCGGTCTTGCCCATCTTGGCGCCGGAGGCGGTGGTGAGCAGCGGCGAGGTCAGGGCGTAGAGCTGGACGTCGGCCATGCGATGGCCGAGGTCGATGCCGTTGACGATGTTGCCCCACTGGTCGGAGCCGCCCATCTGCAGGATGCAGCCGGTACGCCGGTTCAGCTCGACGAAGTCGTAGGCCTGCAGGATCATGTAGTTGAACTCGAGGAAGGACAGCGACTGCTCGCGGTCGAGCCTGAGCTTCACGCTGTCGAAGGACAGCATGCGGTTGACCGAGAAGTGCCGGCCGACATCGCGCAGGAATTCGAGATAGTTCAGCCCTAGCAGCCAGTCGGCATTGTTGACCATGCTGGCCGCGCCGTCGAAGTCGAGATAGCGCGAGAACACCTTGCGGATGCCCGCCAGGTTCTCCGCGATATCCTCGACGCCGAGCAGCTTGCGCGCCTCGTCCTTGAAGGAGGGGTCGCCCACCATGGTGGTGCCGCCGCCCATCAGCGCGATTGGCTTGTGGCCGGTCTCCTGCATCCAGTGCAGCATCATGATCTGCATCAGATGGCCGACATGGAGCGAGCTCGCCGTGGCGTCGTAGCCGATATAGGCAGCGATCGGCCCCTTGGCGGCCCGGGCGTCCAGCCCCTCCGGATCGGAGATCTGGTGGATGAAGCCGCGCTCGTCGAGGGTGCGCAGGAAGTCGGACTTGAAGGCGGTCATGACGGGGCTCGATGGTTTGGCGGTGTTCGCGTCACGGTGTTCGCGTCATGGCCGGGCTTGGCCCGACCATCCACGTCTCGGCTGGTCGCAAGGTCGTCTGCCTGACGCACCGGCCCGCCACGGCAGCGAACCGGCGCGCGCTGGTGCTCAGGCCTGTTCCTGCTCGGTCTTGAGGATCTCGGGTCCGACCTTCTCGTCGAGATAGGTGCCGACCTGCTCCATCAGCTGCTCGACGCGGCCGTCGAAGAAGTGGTTGGCGCCCTCGACCACAGCGTGCTCGATCTGGATGCCCTTCTGGGTCTTCACCTTCTCGATGACGGCCATGACCTCCTTGACCGGCGCGACGCGGTCTTCCGAGCCGTGCACGAACAGGCCCGAGGAAGGGCAGGGCGCCAGGAAGGAGAAATCGTAGCGGTTGGCCATCGCGGCGATCGACAGGAATCCCTCGATCTCCGGGCGGCGCATCAGCAGCTGCATGCCGATCCAGGCTCCGAAGGAGACGCCGGAGATCCAGCAGCTCTTGGCTTCGGGATTGAGCGCCTGCATCCAGTCGAGCGCGGCGGCCGCGTCCGAGAGCTCGCCGGCGCCATGGTCGAACTGGCCCTGGCTGCGGCCGACGCCGCGGAAGTTGAAGCGCAGCGCCGAGAAGCCGCGATTCACGAAGGTGTAGAACAGGTTGTAGACGATCTGGTTGTTCATCGTCCCGCCGAACTGCGGGTGCGGGTGCAGGATGATCGCCAGCGGCGCGCCCCGCTTCTTGGCGGGCTGGTAGCGGCCTTCGATACGGCCGGCCGGTCCATTGAAGATCACCTCGGGCATCTGCTCTCGCCTCTTGCTCGGCCTCGCCGCCGAAAAACCGGTTGGAGCCGTGCCGGACCGAGGTCCGCAGGCCCGCCCGCCCTTGACGGCTACGCCGCTCGCACCCTAAATCAGGCGCTTAGAATGGTTCTAATGGCCGTGAACAAGACCGGAACGGAAGGGCGTCTCGCCGCTTGCCGCTCCGGGCATCGCGGCACGGACGCGCGGCTATAGCACGGCGGCGGGGTGCGATTTCAAGCATTTCGTGCCGGAGGCCAAAGGCGGCGCAGGGAAACGGGAGCGGAAAGACCGGTGTTCGCGGTGACGCGCAGCTATCTGGACCACAACGCCACGACTCCGGTTCGCCCGGCCGTGGCGGAGGCCATGCTGCGTGCCTTGCAGATGCCGGGCAACCCGTCCTCCGTCCATGCCGAGGGCCGCGCGGCGCGCGGCGCCATGGAGGCCGCCCGCGAGGCCGTCGCGGCCTTGTGCGGCACCCGCGCGGCGAATGTCGTCTTCACCAGCGGTGGCACGGAGGCGAACGCGCTCGTGCTCGCGCCCGGCCTCAGCGATTGCAGCGGCGCGCGCGACTGCATCCGCGCGCCGGTCACCACGCTCTTCCATGCCGCGACCGAGCATGCCTGCGTGCACGACGGCCACCGGTTCCCGGCCGGGCAGGCCGAGGCGATTCCCGTCGACGCGCAGGGCGTGGTCGATCTGGGCTGGCTCGCGAAGAGGCTGGCTCGCTTCGCGCAGGAACGGCCGGGCGAGCGCGCGCTGGTCTCGATCCATCTCGCCAACAACGAGACCGGCGTCGTCCAGCCCCTGGCCGAGGCGGCGGCGATCGTGCGCCTTCACGGCGCCCTGCTTCATTCCGACGCGGTGCAGGCCGCCGGCAAGCTCGCGCTCGACATCGAGGCGCTCGGCGCCGACATGCTGACGCTCTCGGCGCACAAGCTCGGCGGGCCGAAGGGCGTCGGCGCCGTGGTGTTCCGTAGCGGCGCGCTGGAGCTCTCGGGCAAGCTGCTACGCGGCGGCGGGCAGGAGCGTGGCTGGCGGGCGGGCACCGAGAACGTCGCCGGCATCGTCGGCTTCGGCGTCGCCGCGAGCGAGGCGAAACAGGCGCAGGCGCGCGAATCCGCGCGGTTGTCCGGCCTGCGCGACCGTCTGGAGGCCGGCGTGCTCGCCCTGGCGCCCGACAGCGTGGTCTTCGGCCGCGGAGCCGCGCGCCTTCCCAACACTAGCGCGTTCGCCACGCCGGGCGTGAAGGCCGAGACCGCGCTGATCATGCTCGATCTCGCCGGCGTCGCGCTCTCCTCCGGCTCGGCCTGTTCGTCGGGCAAGGTCCGGCGTTCCCATGTGCTCGACGCCATGGCAGTAGACCCGGCCATGAGCGAAGGGGCCTTGCGCGCGTCGCTCGGATGGAGCACCTCGGAGGCGGACATCGACGCGTTTCTGACGGCCTACGCGAAAGCGCTGGCCGCGACACCGAACCGGAGCGCCCAGGTCGCCGCCTGACGCGAGCCGCAACACGAAGACCGAACCGGCGGGCCTTGAACCCGCGACAGGAGTGCAGACATGGCAGCGGTCCAGGAGACCATCGATCAGGTCAAGTCGATCGACGTGACCGAGTACAAATACGGCTTCGTCACCGAGGTCGAGGTCGACAAGCCCGCCAAGGGCCTGACCGAGGACACCGTCCGCTACATCTCGGCCCGCAAGCAGGAGCCGGAATGGATGCTGGAATGGCGCCTCGACGCCTTCCGGCGCTGGCAGACCATGACCGAGCCGAAATGGTCGCGCGTCCAGTACCCGCCGATCGACTATCAAGACCTCTACTATTACGCGGCGCCGAAGACGGGCGATTCGCCGAAGTCGCTCGACGAGGTCGACCCGGCGATCCTCGAAACCTACGAGAAGCTCGGCATCCCGCTGCGCGAGCAGGAGATCCTGGCCGGCGTGGCGCCCGAGAACCGCGTCGCCGTCGACGCCGTGTTCGATTCCGTCTCGGTGGTGACGACCTTCAAGGAGGAGCTGGCCAAGGCCGGCGTCATCTTCTGCTCGATCTCGGAGGCGATCCGCGAGCATCCCGAGCTGGTGAAGAAGTACCTCGCCAGCGTCGTGCCGGTGACGGACAACTACTTCGCCACCCTCAACTGCGCGGTCTTCACCGACGGCTCCTTCGTCTACGTGCCCAAGGGCGTGCGCTGCCCGATGGAGCTCTCGACCTATTTCCGCATCAACGAGCAGAACACCGGCCAGTTCGAGCGCACGCTGATCATCGCCGACGAGGGCGCCTATGTGAGCTATCTCGAAGGCTGCACGGCGCCCAAGCGCGACGAGAACCAGCTGCACGCCGCGGTGGTCGAACTGGTCGCGCTCGACGATGCCGAGATCAAGTATTCCACCGTGCAGAACTGGTTCCCCGGCGACGCCGAGGGCAAGGGCGGCATCTACAACTTCGTGACCAAGCGCGGCGACTGCCGCGGCCGGAACTCGAAGATCTCGTGGACGCAGGTCGAGACCGGCTCGGCGATCACCTGGAAGTACCCGTCCTGCATCCTGCGCGGCGACGGCTCGCGCGGCGAGTTCTACTCGATCGCGGTGTCGAACGGCGCCCAGCAGGTCGACAGCGGCACCAAGATGCTGCACCTCGGCAAAAACACCACCTCGAAGATCATCGCCAAGGGCATCGCTGCCGGCAAGTCGGATTCGACCTATCGCGGCATCGTCTCGGCCCACCGCAAGGCGACCGGCGCGCGCAACTTCACCAATTGCGACTCGCTGCTGATCGGCGACCAGTGCGGCGCCCACACCATCCCTTATATCGAGGCGAAGACCGCGACCGCGATCTTCGAGCACGAGGCGACCACCTCGAAGATCGGTGAGGACCAGCTCTTCTATTGCCAGCAGCGCGGGCTCTCCGAGGAGGAGGCGGTGGCGCTGATCGTCAACGGCTTCGTCAAGGAGGTCCTGCAGGAGCTCCCGATGGAGTTCGCCGTCGAGGCGCAGAAGCTGATCACCATCTCCCTCGAAGGCTCTGTGGGCTGATCCGATCGATCGTTTTCGAGATGCCCGGGCCGAGCCCGGGCATGGCGCCGGGATGAAGCGCGTCATGGTCGGGCCTAGCCCGAGCATCTTCAGCAGAATGGAACACTGACAATGCTCGAAATCCGCAATCTGGTCGTCAAGATCGCCGACGAGGACAAGCAGATCCTCAACGGGCTCAACCTCACCGTGAACGATGGCGAGGTCGCCGCGATCATGGGGCCGAACGGCTCCGGCAAGTCGACGCTCTCCTACGTCATCGCCGGCAAGGAGGACTATGAGGTCCTCGACGGCGAGATCCTGCTCAACGGCGAGAACATCCTGGAGATGGAAGCCGATGCGCGCGCCGCCGCCGGCGTCTTCCTCGCCTTCCAGTATCCGCTGGAGATCCCCGGCGTCGCCACCATGACCTTCCTGAAGGCGGCGATGAACGCCCAGCGCAAGGCGCGCGGCGAGGCCGAGCTGCTGACGCCGGACTTCATCCGCCAGGTCAACGCGGCCGCCGACAAGCTCGGCATCGCTCGCGACATGCTGCGCCGCCCGCTCAATGTCGGCTTCTCCGGCGGCGAGAAGAAGCGCATGGAGATCCTGCAGATGGCGCTGCTGGCGCCGTCCATGTGCATCCTCGACGAGACCGACTCGGGTCTCGACATCGACGCCCTGCGCATCGTCGCCGACGGCGTCAACGCGCTGCGCGACAAGAACCGCGGCTTCCTGGTCATCACCCACTACCAGCGCCTGCTCGACCATATCGTGCCCGACACCGTGCACGTCATGTCGAAGGGCCGCATCGTGAAGACCGGCGGCAAGGACCTGGCGCTCGAGCTCGAGAAGAGCGGCTACGCGTCCTACACCGAGGCCGCGTGATGGCCGTGGTCACTCCGTTGAAGACGGCTGCGGAGCAGCAGCTCTCCCAGCAGTTCGCCCAGGCCAAGGCGACCCTTCCGGGCGCCGGTGCCGTCGCCAGGCTGCGTGACGAGGCCTTCGCCGGTTTCGAGGCGCGCGGCCTGCCCAATCGCCGCCTGGAATCCTGGCGCTATACCGATCTGCGCTCGATGCTGCGCGAGGCCATGCCGCCGGCCCAGGCCGGCGAGCGGCCGCAGGCGATCGCCGATCGGCTGGCGCTCCAGACGATCTCGGGGCCCCGCCTCGTGCTGATCGACGGCTGGTTCAGTGCCGCCGATTCCGACCTGCAGGGCTTGCCCGAGGGCGTGACCGTGCGCAGCCTGTCCGAGGCGCTGGCCCAGGCGCCAGACGCCTTCGCCGCGGCTTTCGACCTGCCGGAGATCGCGCGCGACGACAGCGCGCTGATGCTGAATGCCGCCTTCGCGAGCGACGGCGTGCTGATCGAGGTGGCACCCGGCGTCGCGCTGGCGCAGCCGCTGCTGATCCTGTCGCTCGGCTCGGGCGCGCGCGAGGCCGCCATCGTCTCGCGCTCGCGCGTGGTCGTCGGCGCCGGCGCCAAGGTTGCCGTGGTCGAGGTACATGAGAGCCTCGGGCCCAGCCCGACGCAGAACAACCAGGCGCTGGCCTTCTCCGTCGCCGACGGGGCCGAGGTCCAGCATGTCCGCATCGTCACGCGCCAGCGGGCCGAGACCGTCCAGGTCCAGTCGCTGATCGTCGAGATCGGCAAGGAGGCGAACTTCGCCTCGGTGGCGCTGGCGGTGAACTGCGGCGTGCTGCGCCAGCAGAGCTTCGTGCGCTATGCCGGCGAGCACAGCAATGCGGCGCTGCGCGGCATCAACCTGCTCAGCCGCCGCGAGCATTGCGACGTCACGCTGGTCATGGACCACGCCGCGGCGCATGGCGAAAGCCGCGAGCTGTTCAAGACCATCGCCGAAGGCGAGGGCACCGGCGTCTTCCAGGGCAAGGTCATCGTCCGCCCGCACTCGCAGAAGACGGATGGCGGCATGAAGAGCCACGCGCTGCTCCTCAACGAGGGCGCGACCATGTACAACAAGCCGGAACTCGAGATCTTCGCCGACGACGTGGTCTGCGGCCATGGCGCGACCGTCGCCCAGATGGATTCCGAGCAGCTCTTCTACCTGATGGCGCGCGGCCTGCCGCGGCCGGTGGCGGAATCGCTCGTCCTGGCCGCCTTCGTTGGCGAGGTCACCGAATTCGTCGGCGACGAAAGCGTGCGCGAGATCATCGGCCGCGAGATCGACGCCTGGCTGGCCCAGCGCGGCGCCGCTCCCAAGTCCGGAGCCGCCTGATGCCCTATGTGAACCTGCAGATCACCGCCGGCGTGACGCGCGAGCAGAAGGCCCAGGTGGTCAAGGAGTTCACCGAGACGCTGGTGCGCGTGCTCGGCAAGAACCCGCAGAACACGCATATCGTGATCCAGGAGATCAACCGCGAGGACTGGGGCCATGCCGGCCAGCTCGTGGCCGATCGTCCCGCCGCGCCGGCTGCTAAGGGTTGAGATGAGCACGATCGCGAAGCCCTACGACGTCGAGACCGTCCGGAAGGATTTCGCGATCCTCTCCCGCGAGGTCTATGGCAAGCCTCTGACCTATCTCGACAACGCCGCCTCGGCCCAGAAGCCCGAGGCGGTGATCGCGGCGATGACGCGGCTGATGCGCGAGGACTATGCCAATGTCCATCGCGGGCTGCACTATCTCGCCAACGCCTCGACCGAGGCCTATGAGGCGGCCCGCGAAAGCGCGCGCCGCTTCCTCAACGCCGCCCATCTCGAGGAGATCGTCTTCACGCGCTCTTCCACCGGTGCGCTGAACACCGTCGCCTCCTCGCTGGGGCGGCATCTGCGCATCCAGGAAGGCGACGAGATCATCCTCTCGATCCTGGAGCACCATTCCAACATCGTGCCCTGGCACTATTGGCGCGAGCGCCATGGCGCCGTGATCAAATGGGCGCCGGTCGACGAGGACGGAAACTTCCTCCTCGACGCGTTCGAGAAGCTTATCACGCCGCGCACCAAGGTGGTGGCGATGACGCACATGTCGAACGCGATCGGCACCATCGTGCCGATCGCGGAGGTGGCGCGCATCTGCCAGAGCTACCGCATCCCGCTTGTCGTCGACGGCTCGCAGAGCGCGGTGCACATGCCGATCGACGTGCAGACGCTGGGCTGCGACTTCTACGCCTTCACCGGCCACAAGACCTATGGGCCGACCGGTTCCGGCATCCTCTGGGCCAAGCGGGAATGGCTGGACAAGCTGCCGCCCTATGAGGGCGGCGGCGAGATGATCGTCACCGTCAGCGAGGACGCGGTCACCTATAACGATCCGCCGCATCGCTTCGAGGCCGGCACGCCGGCGATCATCGAAGCGGTCGGGCTCGGCGCGGCGCTCGACTACATGATGGCGCTCGGCCTGGAGAACATCGCCGCCCACGAAGCCGAGCTGACGCGCTACGCCATGCAGCGCCTCGGCGAGATGAACGCGATCCGCCTCATCGGCACCGCCCGTGACAAGGGCTCGATCGTCTCCTTCGAGATGAAGGGCGCGCATGCCCACGACGTCGCCACCGTCATCGACCGCTCTGGCGTCGCGGTGCGGGCGGGCACCCATTGCGCCATGCCGCTGCTGGCGCGATATGGCGTGACCTCCACCTGCCGTGCGTCCTTCGGGCTCTACAACACGCTCGCCGAAGTCGATACACTGGTCGAAGCCCTGCGAAAGGCCGAGACGCTCTTCTCCTGAGCGGGCTCGCGCCGGATGGAACACTCATCATGACCGACAGAGTTGCCGACGACCTGAAGCCGAACCAGCCGACTCTCGGCGCCAGTTCCGGCCTGCCGCCCGAGGAGATCGACCGCCTGACCGACGATATCGTGGCGGCCCTCAAGACCGTCTACGATCCGGAGATCCCGTCCGACATCTACGAGCTCGGCCTGATCTACCGCGTCGACATCGCCGACGATCGCCATGTCAGCATCGACATGACCCTGACGGCGCCGGGCTGCCCGGTCGCGGGCGAGATGCCCGGCTGGGTCGAGAACGCGGTCGGCACGGTCGGCGGCGTCTCGGGCGTCACGGTCAACATGACCTTCGACCCGCCCTGGGATCAGTCGCGCATGTCGGACGAGGCCCGCGTCGCCCTCGACATGTGGTGAGGCTCGTGGCGCGCAGCGCCGCTGCCAGCTCACGAGCCATCCAGCCATAAACAGGAAGCCCGGAGGACGTCCTCCGGGCTTCTTCGTTTCGTACTGTTCTGCGCTACGCCGGTGGTCAGCCGCGCCGCTCCTTGGGCGCGCCGGCCTTGGTCGGGGTCGCCGGGGCGACCGGGTCGCTCGCCGGAAAGCTGTCGGCCAGCGCCTTGTCGAGTTCCTTGTCGGCCGACTTGGCCCCGGCCTGCTTCTGCGCCTGCTGCTCCTTGCGCAGGCTCTTCACCGCCGGGCTGTCCTGAGTATTCGTCATAGGCCTCCCCTCGCTCGTCCATCTCGGGGCGACCGCCGTTGCCGGCTGCGCCCCTGCGGGAGACAAACGTGGCGCCGCGCGGGAAGGTTCCCGCTGTCAGCGCGGGATGACCGCCGTCGCCTCGATCTCGACCAGCGCGGCCGGCTCGACCAGCGCCGAGACGGCGACCACCGCCATGGCGGGGAAGTGCCGGCCGAAATGGGCGCGGTAGACCGGGCCGAGCTCCGAGAGGCAGGAGCGATAGGCTTCGATGTCGGTGACGTACCAGGTCAGGCGCACGATATCCTCGACGCGCCCGCCGCCGGCCTCGACCACCGCCCTGATATTGGCGAAGGTCTGGCCGATCTGCGCGAGAAAGCCCTCGGCGAAGACGCCCTGTTCGTTCCAGCCGACGAGGCCGCCCGTCACCAGCAGCCGGCCCTCGGCGATCATGCCGTTGGCGTAGCCGCGGGGCTGCGGCCAGCCTTCCGGCAGGACCGGGCGGGCCCCCGGCGAGGTGGTCGGGGCTTGGGGCGGCGCGCCGCTGCTCATGGCGTTTCCTGTCGTCTTTCGGTCTGGGTTAAGGGGCAGCCGTCGCCTCGTCGCGCGCGATCTCGCGCAGTGCGAAGCGTTGGAGCTTCCCGGTCGTGGTCTTGGGCAGGCTTGTCACGAAGGCGACGGCCCTCGGGTACTTGTAGGGCGCGATCGTCGCCTTGACGTGTTCCTGCAGCGTCCTGGCGAGCGCGTCGTCTGGCACGAAGCCCTCGCGCAGCACGACATAGGCCTTC
Source organism: Allobosea sp. TWI1241 (assembly GCF_039673065.1). Lineage (NCBI taxonomy): Bacteria > Pseudomonadati > Pseudomonadota > Alphaproteobacteria > Hyphomicrobiales > Alloboseaceae > Allobosea > Allobosea sp. TWI1241. The sequence goes on from NZ_JBDJKW010000009.1 coordinate 140,214, forward strand.
ACCACCTGTCCGCGCTCGGCGCAAGGGGCGCCGACCACGCCGCATTCGGCCACCGCCTCGTGCTGAAGCAGGCAGGCCTCGACCTCCGGGCCGGCGATGTTGTAGCCGGCCGAGACGATCATGTCGTCCGAGCGGGCCTGATACCAGAAATAGCCGTCGGCATCGCGCAGATAGGTGTCTCCGGTGATGTTCCAGCCGTCGCGGACATAGGCGGCCTGGCGCGGGTCGGCGAGATAGCGGCAGCCGGTGGGGCCGCGCACCGCCAGCCGGCCGGGCACGCCGTCCGGCACCTCGGCGCCGGTCTCGTCGACGATCTTCGCCTCGTAGCCAGGAACCGGCAGGCCGGTGGAGCCCGGCCTGATCCTGTCGCGGGGCGCGCCGATGAAGATGTGCAGCATCTCGGTGGCGCCTATGCCGTCCATCAGCGGCAGCCCGGTCGCCGCCTGCCAGGCCTCGAAGGTCGCCTTGGGCAGGGTCTCGCCGGCCGAGACGCAGATGCGCAGGCTCGACAGATCCCGGCCCTCCATCCGCGCCAGCATGGCGCGATAGGCAGTCGGCGCGGTGAAGCAGACCGTGGCGCGGTAGCGCTCGATCGCCTCGATCAGGTCCGGCGGCGAGGTCTTCTCCGGCAGGACGCAGGCCGCGCCGATCCGCAGCGGGAACAGCACGATGCCGCCGAGCCCGAAGGTGAAGGCCAGCGGCGGCGAGCCGATGAAGCGGTCGTCGGGCGTGGCCTGCAGCACGCGGGCGCCATAGCTGTCGCAGATCGCCAGCAGGTCGCGCTGGAGGTGCATCGTGCCCTTGGGCTCGCCGGTGGTGCCGGAGGTGAAGGCGATCAGGCAGACATCGTCCTGCGCGGTGTCGGCTGCCTCGAAGCGCTCATAGCCCGGCTGGTCCATAAGCGCTTCGAGCGCGCCGTCGCCCCATGTGACGATGCGTGAGAGTTCGGGCGCAAGCCGTTGTGCCGATTCGAGTTCGCCCGCGATGCGGCCGTCGCACAGCGCCAGGCCGATCCGCGCCTTGCGGATCGGATAGGCCAGTTCGCCGGCACGCAGCATCGGCATGGTGGCGACGACGATGCCGCCCGCCTTGAGCACGGCGAGATAGGCCGCGACCATCATCGGCGTGTTGCCGGCGCGCAGCAGAACCCGGTTGCCGGTGACCATGCCGAGATCGCGCGTCAGCACATTGGCGATCCGGTTCACCCGCTCGGCCAGCCCGGCATAGCTCCAGGTCTCGGCCGGGCCGATCACCGCATCGCGCCCGCCGCGTCCCTCGGCGACGTGCCGGTCGACCAGCTCGGTCACCACGTTGAGCCGGTCCGGATAGCCCAATCCGGCGGCGGCGAGGTCGAGCCGTGGCCAGCTCTCGCGCGGCGGCAGGTTGTCGCGCGCAAAGCTGTCCCGATGGCCCGACCGCGAGGCATCTGCGGCTGTCATCGCGTTCCCCTGGCAATTTTGCCTGTCATGGGCCGGCTACCCCATCCCGGAAGGCTCGCCGTGCGGCGGCTCCCGGGGCGGTGTCGCCGACGGTTATCCGCCGTCCTTCGCCGCGCCGGCCGCCTTCAGCAGCTCGCGGGCGATCACGATCTTCTGGACCTCGCTGGCGCCCTCGTAGATGCGCAGTGCCCTGATTTCCCGATAGAGTTCCTCGACCTTGACGCCGCGCGTCACGCCGAGCCCGCCATGGATCTGTACCGCGCGGTCGATCACCCGCTGGGCGTTCTCGGTGGCGACCAGCTTGGCCAGCGCCGCCTCGCGGGTGACGCGGGCGGCGCCGCGATCCTTGGTCCAGGCCGCGCGGTAGACCAGCAGGGCGGCGGCATCGACCTCGGCAGCGCTGTCGGCGATCGCGGCCTGCGAGAGCTGCAGGTCGCCGAGCGTGCCGCCGAAGAGCTTGCGCCCCGCCGCATGCGCCAGCGTCTCGTGCAGGGCGCGCCGCGCGAAGCCCAGCGCCGCGGCGCCGACCGTCGAGCGGAAGATGTCGAGCGTCGCCATGGCGATCCTGAAGCCGTCGCCGGTGCCGCCGATGCGGTTGGCCAGCGGCACGCGGCACCCTTCGAAGCGCAGCGAGGCCAGCGGGTGCGGCGCGATCACGTCGATGCGCTCGGTGACGGCGAAGCCGGGCGTGTCGGCATCGACGAGGAAGGCCGAAAGGCCGCGCGCGCCGGGCGCCTCGCCGGTACGGGCAAAGACGACGTAATGGTCGGCGATGCCGCCATTCGAGATCCAGCTCTTCTCGCCGTCGATGCGGACATGGCTGGCCCCGTCCGGCGTGGCGGTGGTAGCGAGCGCCGCGACATCGGAACCGGCGGCCTTTTCCGAGAGCGCGAAGGCGGCGATCCGCTCGCCGCGGGCGACGGCGGGCAGGATGCGGGCGCGCATCGCTTCGTCGCCGGCGACCGTGATCGGCCCGGTGCCGAGCCCCTGCATGGCGAAGGAGAAATCGGCGAGCCCGTCGCGCGCCGCCAGCGTCTCGCGGGCGAGGCAGAGCGTGCGCACGTCGAGGCGCTCATGCAGCCCGCCATGCGCCGACGGCACGGCGGCACGCAGGAAGCCGGCCTCGCCGAGCGCCCGGACGCGGGCGCGGCAGGCGGCGTCGACATCGTCATGAGGCAGGCCGGGCAGCGTCGCGTCGGCCCAGTCCGACAGGCGCTCGGCGAAGCTGCGGTGATGGGCCTCGAAGAAGGGCCAGTCCAGCGTGTCGCCGCGCGCGATCATCTCAGTTTCCTTCGAAGACCGGGCGGCGCTTCTCGGCGAAGGCCCTGTAGGCGCGCCGGAAGTCCTCCGTCTGCATGCACAGCGCCTGGGCGACGGCCTCGGCCTCGATCGCCGCCTCCACCGACATCGCCCACTCCATTTCGAGCATGCGCTTGGTCATGGCGTTGCCGAAGGTCGGGCCGTCGGCGAGCTCGCCCGCCAGCGCGACGGCCTCGGCCAGCAAAGCCTCCGGCGCGACGAGGCGGTTGAGGAAGCCCCAGCGCTCCGCCTCCTCGCCGCGCAGCACGCGGCCGGTATAGAGCAGCTCCGCGGCGCGGCCCTGGCCGACGATGCGCGGCAGCATCGCGCAGGCGCCCATGTCGCAGCCGGCCAGCCCGACGCGGTTGAACAGGAAGGCGATCTTCGTGCCGGCGGTGCCGAAGCGCAGGTCGCTCGCCATCGCCATGATCGCGCCGGCGCCGGCGCAAACGCCGTCGATCGCCGCGATGATCGGCTGCGGGCAGGCGCGCATCGTCTTGACCAGCTCGCCGGTCATCCGGGTGAAGGCGAGCAGGTCCTTGGTGTCCATCTCGGTCAGCGGGCCGATGATCTCGAACACGTCGCCGCCGGAGGAGAAGTTGCCGCCGGCCCCCGTCACCACGATCGCCTTGATCGCCTCGTCGCGCTGGGCGGCGTGGAAGAAATCGCCGAGTTCGCGATAGCTCTCGAAGGTCAGTGGGTTCTTCTTCTCCGGCCGGTTCAGCGTCACGGTCGCGACCTTGCCGGCGATCGAGAGGCCGAAATGCGCCGGCGTGAAGCCCGACAGCGGCAGGGATACGGGGTTGGCGCTGCTGCTCATGCGGTGTCTCCCTGGGCCGCGCGGGCCTGGGCCTGGCTCTGGCGCCGGCCGATCGCCTCGTGAAGCGAGGTCTTGGTCTGTCCGAGCAGCCGGAAGAGCTGCACGATCTCGCTCTGGTCGAGCCCCGCCATCAGCTCGGCCACCCAGTCCTCATGACGCTCGGCCATGGCGCGGAAGGCGCGGCGGCCCTGGGCGGTGAGCGTCAGCACCTGCACGCGCCGGTCCTGTGCCGCCGGGCGCTTGTCGACCAGCCCGTCGGCGAGCAGGCCGGCGACGACTGCGGTGACGTTGCCGTTGGAGACCATCAGCCGCTGCGAGACCTCGCCGACCGTCATGCCGGTGGTCGACTTGTCGAGCTGGGCCATCAGGTCGAAGCGCGGCAGCGTGGTCTTGAATTCCTCGCGCAGGCGCGAGCGGATCTCGGTCTCGATCAGCGTGGTGCAGGTCAGAAGCCGCAGCCAGAGCCGCAACTCGTCCTTATGGTCGGCAGGGCGCTCGCTCGCCTTGCTCTCGCGGTCCAGCGGCTGGGCGGCCGGCATGTCCATGCTCAGAACTCCCCGCCATTGATCATCACCGACTGGCCGGTGATGCCGCGGCTCGTCGGGCTGCACAGGTTGATGACGGCGGCGGCGACCTCGGCCGGCTCGATCAGCCGGCGCTGCGGATTGGCCTGGACCAGCTCGGCCAGCGCCTCGTCGCGCGTGCGGCCGGTGCGGGATGCGATGGTGGTCAGCCCTTTTCCGACCATCTCGGTGTCGGTATAGCCGGGGCACACGGCATTGACCGTGACGCCGCTGCGGGCGGTCTCCAGCGCCAGCGAGCGCACCAGCCCGATCACCGCGTGCTTGGCCGCCGCATAGGCGCTGACATAGGCGTAGCCGCGGTGGCCGGCGGTGGAGGCGATGGCGATCAGCCGGCCGGAGCCGCGCTCGACCATGCCGGGCAGGGCCGGGCGGAAGCAGTTCACCGCGCCGATCAGGTTGATCTCGACCATGCGGCGGAACAGGGCGGCGTCGCTGCGCGGGAAGGTGGCGCTCTCGACCGCGCCGGCATTGGCGACGACGATGTCGAACGGATGGGCGGCGGAAAGCCCGCGCATCGCCTCCGCGACCGCGGCCTCGTCGGTGACGTCGACTGCCTGGCCGATATCGGCGTCGCCCGCCAGCACGGCCTCTTGCAGGACGGCATCGTTGCGCCCGAGGATGGTCACCCTGGCTCCGGCCTCGCGCAGGGCGCGGGCGACGGCGCGGCCGATACCGCGTCCTCCACCGCTCACCAGCGCATGCTGTCCCGCCAAGGGTGCCGACATGCCGTTCCTTTCCTCGTTATGAGGCAACTATATTTTAGGCCTCAAACATTTGGCAAGGGTGGTGTCTCCAGCCGAGGCAGGTGCGGCGGACTTCTGAAAAACACGTTCATTCATAGCTGCTTGCGGCATGATCGTGATTCAAGTCCTGAAAGGGGAGGGCCCGTGCGATTGCCCGTTGCTGGAGAAAATATTTTAGGTCTAAAATAATTCGTCGAGCGAGGGAGGTCGCGAAATGCGCATTGCCGTGGTGGGTGGCGGGCCGGCCGGCCTCTATTTCGCGCTGCTGATGAAGCGGGACTGGCCCGCGCTCTCGGTCACCGTCTTCGAGCGGAACCGGCCGGACGACACGTTCGGCTTCGGTGTCGTCTTCTCCGACCAGACGCTCGACCTGTTCCGCCAGGCCGACCGCGAGAGCTACGAGGCGATCGTCGCGAGCTTCGCCTATTGGGACGATATCGAGATCCGCTTCCGCGATACGGTTCACCGCATCCCGGGCAACGGCTTCTGCGGCTGCTCGCGCCGCACCCTGCTGATGCTGCTGCAGGAGCGCGCCCGGGCGCTCGGCGTCGATCTGGTCTTCCAGAACGAGATCGAGGACATCGCGGCGCTGAAGCGCGATTACGATCTCGTCGTGGGAGCCGACGGCATCAACAGCCGCATCCGCGAGGGCGATCTCGAGCGCTTCGCCCCCGAGGTCGACCTCCGACCCAACCGCTTCGTCTGGATGGGCTCGACCCGGCCATTCGACGCCTTCACCTTCTTCTTCCGCGAGACGGAGCACGGCGTCTTCATCGCCCATTGCTACCAGTACGAAGCCGGGCAATCGACCTGGGTGCTGGAGACCGATCCGGAGACCTTCGCCCGCGCCGGGCTGGACGCGATGGACGAGGCGCAGTCGGTCGCCTTCCTCGAAGGCGTCTTCGCCGAGGAGCTCGAGGGTCACCGGCTGATCGCCAACCGCTCGCTCTGGCGCCGCTTCCCGATGATCCGCTGCCGCAACTGGGTGGCCGACAATGTCGTGCTGATCGGCGACGCCAAGGCGACGGCGCATTTCTCGATCGGTTCGGGCACCAAGCTCGCCATGGAGGATGCGATCGCGCTGCATCGCGCCTTCCGTCGCGCCGGGCTCGACGTGCCGGCGGCGCTCTCGCGTTTCGAGACCGGGCGGCGCGAGGAGGTCGAGAAGACCCAGCACGCGGCCGACGTGTCGCTGGTCTGGTTCGAGCATCTGCAGCGCTTCCAGGACTATGATCCGCTGCGCTTCGCCTTCGGCCTGATGACGCGCTCCAAGGCGATCACCTACGACAACCTCGCTCTGCGGGCGCCGGACTTCGTCGCCGCGCTCGACCGGCTGGTCGCCGACGAGGTGGGGGCCGACCAGACGCTGCGCACCGACGGCACGCCTGTGCCACCGGCCTTCCAGCCGCTGCGCCTGCGCGATCTGCGTCTCGCCAACCGCTTCGTGGTCTCGCCGATGTGCCAGTATTCGGCGCAGGACGGCCTGCCGGGCGACTGGCACCTGATGCATTACGGCGCCCGCGCCATCGGCGGTCCCGGGCTCGTCTTCACCGAGATGACCTGCGTTTCGGCCGATGCCCGCATCACCCCCGGCTGCGCCGGGATCTATACCGACGCGCAGGAGGCGGCCTGGGCGCGGATCGTCGACTTCGTCCACGCCCATTCGGCCGCGAAGATCTGCCTCCAGCTCGGCCACGCCGGCCGCAAGGGCGCGAGCCGCCTGATGTGGGAGGGAATGGACCGGCCGCTGGCGGAGGGCGCCTGGCCGCTCGTCTCAGCCTCGCCGCTGCCCTACTACCCGGAAAGCCAGGTGCCGCGCGAGATGACGCGCGAGGACATGGACCGGGTGAAGGCCGATTTCGTCGCTGCCGCCCGCCGTGGCCTGCGCGCCGGCTTCGACATGATCGAGCTGCACTGCGCCCATGGCTACCTGCTCGCCAGCTTCCTCTCGCCGCTGACTAACCAGCGCAGCGACGCCTATGGCGGCTCGCTCGAAAACCGGATGAAGTTCCCGCTGGAAGTCTTTGCGGCGATTCGCGAGGTCTGGCCGCAGGACCGGCCGGTCTCGGTGCGCGTGTCGGCGACGGACTGGCAGGAGGGCGGCATCTCGGAGGCCGAGACGGTCGCGATCGCCGAGGCCTTCGCCGCTGCGGGCTGCGATCTCGTCGACGTCTCGACCGGGCAGACCACGCCGGCGGCGCGCCCGCATTACGGCCGCATGTTCCAGACGCCCTATGCCGACCTCGTGCGCAACGAGGCCGGCGTCGCCACCATGTGCGTCGGCGCGATCACCTCGGCCGACCAGGCGAACACCATCGTCGGGGCGGGGCGCGCCGATCTCGTGGCGCTCGGCCGGCCGCATCTGGTCGATCCCGCCTTCGTGCTGCGCGCGGCCGCCTGGTACGGCGTCGAGGCGCCGCAGCCGGTGCAGTACGAGCCCGGCCGCGACCAGCTGATGCGCAACATGCCGCGCGAGCGCGCCGACATCGAGGCCCTGCGCCTGAAGGGCCGCCCGACCCGGCACGGGCGCGAGCCGTCCGCGGCCTGATCCCGGCCGCGGCGCGCCTGCGTTCAGCAGGCGGAGGCGGGCGATATTGCAGAGGTGCAATATCTCATTGCCGTTCTTTGCACTGACTTGAGCGCCTGCAACCCCTATCTAAGGCGGCGAGACAGCGTTCGCGCCCGCCTTGCTTCGCGGGCCTCCAGCAAAAGGGACCCGCATCATGCAGCTGACCGGCATCCACCACGTTACCGCCATCACCGCGCAGGCTGCGCGCAATCATGACTTCTACACTCAGACGCTCGGCATGCGCATGGTGAAGAAGACGGTGAACCAGGACGACACCTCGGCCTATCACCTGTTCTACGCCGATGGCGCCGGCTCGCCGGGCACCGACCTAACCTTCTTCGACTGGCCGGCCGCGCCGGCCCGCCGCGGCACGCACATGATCGCGCGCACGGCGCTGCGCGTCGCCGACGAGGCCGCGCTGGCCTATTGGCGCGAGCGGCTGTCGGCGGCCGGCGTCACGGTCTCCGACATCGTCACGATCAACGGCCGCGCCGCCGTCGATTTCGAGGATCCGGAAGGCCAGCGCCTGACATTGGTCGTCGATGGCGGCGCGATCGACTTCGTGCCCTGGGAGAAGAGCCCGGTGCCGGTCGCGCATCAGATCCGCGGCCTCGGCCCGGTGACGATCTCGGTGCCGCAGCTCGATCGCACGGAGATCGTCCTGACCAAGCTGCTCGGGCTGGAGCGCACCGGCGACTACCGCCACGCGACCCATGCCGGCGGCGACATCCACGTCTTCCGCATGGGCGAGGGCGGCCCGGCGGCCGAGCTCCATGTTGCGGTCGAGCCCGATTTGCCGCAGGGCCGGGAAGGCGCCGGCGGCGTCCACCATCTGGCGCTGCGCACGCCGAGCTTCGGCGAGTACGAGGCCTGGGCCGAGAAGCTGCGCGAGTCGGGCTATCCAAACAGCGGCCCGGTCGACCGGTTCTATTTCCGCTCGCTCTATCTGCGCGAGCCGAACGGGATCCTGATCGAGATCGCCAGCGACGGCCCCGGTTTCGCCACCGACGAACCGGCCGAGACCATGGGCGAGAAGCTGGCGCTGCCGCCCTTCCTCGAGCCCAAGCGCGCCGCTATCGAGGCGGGGCTGAAGCCGCTGGGCTGACGGTGTGCGGCACCGTGGCCGGCCGCCGTTCGGGCCGGTCGCGGCAAGGCCGCAGGCGGAGGGGGATTGCGCGAAAAAATCGCGTTGCGATTCATCGCGGATTAACCACGGCATTGCTCAATGCTTTCGTGACATCAGCGCGCGTCCGGCCGGTGCCGGGCGCGCGTCGTGCTCCGAAGGCGTTGCGTATGCGGTCCTCCACGCGTTCATTTCCCCGGATTCGGCGGCGACGCCGCATGGCCGGCCCCTTCCTGCGGCTCGGTGCCGTCATGGCGATCGGGGCGGGCCTCCTCGCGGGCTTGAACGTCTGGCGTGCGGGGCCTGAGCAACCGTCGAGCCAGCCGTCCAGCCTGCTCTCGGGCCTGCGCCACCATGCGCCGCAAGCGGGATCGCAGGAGCGGCCCGCCATCCTCACCATGTTCGCGCCGGTGCGCATCGCCGCGCTGGCGCCCGGCGACGATCCACGTTTCGTCGCTCCGCTACAGGGTCAGTTCGCACAATCCGCCACGGCGCAGCCCGCGCCGGCCGCGCAGCCGGCGGCGGCCCCTGCCCAGGCGCTCGTCGCCCGGTCCGTCGCCGATCCGATGACGACCGGCAGCATCGCCCCGGTGGCGCGCCCGGACGATGCAGTCTCGCGGCTGGTGACGCCGCTGCCCGTGCCGCGCCCTGCGACGCTCAAGCTGATCTCACCGCAGGAAACCCGTGTCGTCCCGCCGGCGGCGCCGGCCCAGCCCGAGAGGACCGAGCGCCCGAACCGTCGCCGCGCCGCTGCCGCGGTGGCTGCGCCCACGCCGGCCCCCGTCGATAATCGCAGCTTCCTCGAGAAACTCTTCGGCGCGAAGCAGCCGGGCCAAGACAGCGGCACGCGCATGGCCTACGCCCCGGCGCAGGACGATATCGGCAGCCGCATGCGCGGCAGCGGCCTCTCCGTCGCACCGGCCTCGCCCGGCGTCCCGGCCGACCTGATGGCGGCCAAGACGGCGGTCTACGACATCAGCGCCCGCACGGTGTACCTGCCGAACGGCGAGAAGCTCGAGGCCAATTCCGGCCTGGGCGAGAAGATGAACGACCTGCGCTACGTCCATGTCCGGATGCACGGGCCGACGCCGCCGCATATCTACACTCTGACCGAGCGCGAGGCGCTGTTCCACGGCGTGCGGGCCATCCGCATGCATCCGGTCGGCGGGCCCGGCAGGATCTTCGGGCGCACCGGCCTGCTGGTGCACAGCTATCTGCTGGGGCCGCGCGGCGACTCCAATGGCTGCGTCTCGATCAAGGATTACGACCGCTTCCTGCAGGCCTTCCTGCGCGGTGAGGTCAAGCGGCTGGTCGTGGTCTCAGGCCGCGGCTGACCACGCCGCCACGGCAGCGTCCCATTCCCGGCGGACAGTGGCGCGGCGCGCGGGCCTGTCCCGCCCGCATCCTGCGCCGGAGCCTCAGCCGTGACGATCTCGCCCCGCCTCGTATGCCGTCTCGCCGGTCTCGGCCTCGCTGCCCTGGTCCTCGGGAGTGCCGTGCCGGCGAGCGCCGAGGTCCGCTTCGGCAACAATGTCCGCATCGGCGGTCACGACGTCTCGAACCAGCGCTTCGACCGGCGCAATCGCGGCGTCTACCACATCTATGAAGGCCGCCCGCGCAATCCCGGCTGCAGCTGGCGCGCCGACGGTCGAGGCGGCCGCGTCAAGGTCTGTAATCTCCAGCGGAAGCGGCGCTGAGCCGCGGTAGCGGCGGCGCGACAGTCGACAAGCCTTGCTGTCATGGCTCTTCGCTGCGCGAAGCCCCGGAACGATGGCGAGGCAGGCCGCAAGGACAATGCCGATACGGCCAAAGGGTGCAGGATTGGCGCTGTGGCTGATGCAGCCGTGACGCCATGGCTCATGCTGTGCGGCGACGGACACCCCGCTCCGGAACCACCCCGGTCATTCCGGGGCGGGCCGAAGGCCCGAGCCCGGAACCCATGAACACGACGCCGGTCCAGCGATCGCGCCGCCAGCATTCCGACCCAGCGCACGCGCGGTCCAGGCCGACGATTTGGATGGCCGGGACAAGCCCGACCATGACGCGCGAAGCGGCCTCTCCGCCGAGGGGCTTCAGCCCTCGGCAGCAGCCTTCTTCGCGGCGGCCTTAGGCTTCGCAGGCGCCTTGGCCTTGGTCGCGCCGGCCTTCTCGGTCGCCGTCTTGGCGGCGGCCTTCTTGGCCGGAGCCTTCGTGCCGGCGGCCTTGGTGCCCGCAGGCTTCCGGGCCGGCGCGCGCTTGGTCTTGCCGCCGCCGGCGGCGGCCTTGGCGTTGACCAGCTCGATTGCCTGCTCGGCGGTGATGCTCTCCTGCGTCATTGTCTTCGGCAGGGTGGCGTTGACCTTGCCCCAAGCGACATAGGGTCCGTAGCGGCCGGCCTTCACCGACATCATGCCGCCGTCCGGATGCTCGCCGAGCTCGCGGCCGGGCGTGTCGCCGCCGCGGCCGAAGCGGCGGCCGGCGCCGCTTTCCTTGGCGACGATCAAGTCGATGGCGCGGTTGGCGCCGATGTCGAGCACGTCGTCGGCCTTGTCGAGATTGGCGTAGGTCTTGCCGTGCTGGACGTAAGGCCCGTAGCGGCCGATGCCGGCGAGGATCGGCTCGCCGCTCTCGGGATGCCTCGCCACCTCGCGCGGCAGCGACAGCAGGGCGAGCGCCTTGTCGAGCGTCAGTGTCGCCGGGGTTTCGCCCTTGGGCAGGCTGGAGCGCTTCGGCTTCTCACCCTCGCCGAGCTGCACGTAAGGCCCGAACCGGCCCTCGCGCACGCTGACCTCGAGCCCGCTGGCCGAATCGGTGCCGAGCATGCGCACGCCGTTGACGACCTGGCCGCCTTCGCCGTCTCCCTCGGCCGCCGAGACGGTGAGCGGGCGGGTGAAGCGGCATTCGGGATAGTTCGAGCAGCCGACGAAGGCGCCGAACTTGCCGAGCTTCAGCGAGAGCGTGCCGGTGCCGCATTGCTGGCAGCGGCGCGGATCGCCACCATCGGGCCGCGGCGGGAAGACATAATCGCCGAGGATGCCGTTTAGCGAGTCGAGCACCTCGGAGACGCGCAGGTCCTTGGTCTCGCCGATCGTCCGGGTGAACTCCGCCCAGAACTCGCGCAGCAGCACCTTCCAGTCGATCTCGGCGTTCGAGACGCGGTCGAGCTTCTCCTCGAGGCTCGCGGTGAAGTCGAACTCGACATAGCGCTTGAAGAAGCTCTCGAGGAAGGCGGTGACCAGCATGCCCTTGTCCTCGGGCATCAGCCGCTTCTTCTCGATGCGGACATATTCGCGGTCGCGCAGCGTCGCCAGTGTCGCGGCATAGGTCGAGGGCCGGCCGATGCCGAGCTCTTCCATGCGCTTGACCAGGCTGGCTTCCGAATAGCGCGGCGGCGGCTCGGTGAAGTGCTGCTCGGCGGCGATGGCGCGCTTCTCCAGCGCGTCGCCGGCCTTCATCGGCGGCAGCTTGCGCGAGTCCTCGTCCTCCTCGTCGTCGCGGCTTTCCTGGTAGAGCGTCAGGAAGCCGTCGAAGAGCACGACCTGGCCGGTGGCGCGCAGCTCGAGATCGCGCCCGGCGACGCTCGCCGCTATGTCGACCGTGGTGCGTTCCAGCTGCGCCGATTCCATCTGGCTGGCGATGGTGCGCTTCCAGATCAGCTCGTAGAGCTTGGCCTGCTCGGGTTCGAGTTTCCGCGCCACCATGGCGGGCAGGCGGCCGAGATCGGTCGGGCGGATGGCCTCGTGGGCCTCCTGCGCGTTCTTGGCCTTGACCGTGTACTTGCGCGGCACGCCCGGCACGTAAGATTCGCCGAACTCCTTGCCGATCACCCGGCGTGCCGCGGCGATGGCCGAGCCGTCCATGTCGACGCCGTCGGTACGCATATAGGTGATGAGGCCGACTGTCTCGCCGCCGATGTCGACGCCTTCATAGAGCCGCTGGGCGACCTGCATGGTGCGGGCGGGCGCCATGCCGAGCTTGCGCGAGGCCTCCTGCTGCAACGTCGAGGTCTGGAAGGGCGGGTAGGGGTGGCGCTTGACCGGCTTGGCCTCGATCTCCGCCACCGAGAAGGCGGCGGTGTCGAGCGCGGCCTTGAAGGCATGGGCCTCCTCGCCGGTGCCGATGTCGAGGCGGGTGATCTTCTTGCCGTCTGCTCCGACCAGGCGCGCGTCGAAGGTCGCGCCGGTGCCGGTGGCGAGCGTCGCGGTCAGCGACCAGTATTCGCGGGCCCGGAAGGCCTCGATCTCGCGCTCGCGGTCGCAGACCAGCCGAAGCGCGACCGACTGCACGCGGCCGGCCGAGCGGGCGCCGGGCAGCTTGCGCCAGAGCACCGGCGACAGGGTGAAGCCGACGAGATAGTCGAGGGCGCGGCGCGCCAGATAGGCGTCGACCAGCGCCTGGTCGATCGGCCGGGGATTGGCGAGCGCCTTCTGCACCGCGTCCTTGGTGACGGCGTTGAAGGTGACGCGCTCGACCGGCACGCCCTTCAGCGCGCGCTTCTGGTTGAGCGCCTCCAGAACGTGCCAGGAGATGGCCTCGCCCTCGCGATCCGGGTCGGTCGCCAGGATGACCTTCTCGGCATTCTTCGCCGCTCGCGCGATCTCGGCGACCTGCTTGGCGCCGCGCCCCTCGGTCTCCCAGATCATCGCGAAGTCGTTCTCGGGATCGACCGAGCCGTCCTTGGCCGGCAGGTCGCGGATATGCCCGAAGGAGGCGATGACCTCGTAGTCGGAGCCCAGATATTTGTTGATCGTCTTGGCCTTGGCCGGCGACTCGACGACGAGAAGTTTCATGGCGCTTCAAATCTCGTAAACGGCAATCCGCCTCGCTTGCAGACGTGCCGGGGTCAGCACGCCGGCAAGGCTCTCTCGAGCCGGGACGGCTGGTTGTTCGGATTGCGCGCGAAAGTGGTTCAGCCCGCAGCCGGTGTCAAATAGGGATCGCGCCGCCAATGCAACAGCCCCGGCCGGCGATGCACCGCCGCCACGCCTTGCGCAGGGGGCGACTCGGGCCTAAACAGCCATCTTCAAATGACATCCTCCGCTCCGCACTATCCGCACCGGCACCTCCTCGGGATCGAGGGGCTGTCCCATCTCGACATCGAGGCGCTTCTGGACAGGGCGGAGGCCTATGTCGCGCTCTCCCGCCAGGTCGAGAAGAAGACCGCGACGCTGCGCGGCCGCACCCAGATCAACCTGTTCTTCGAGCCCTCGACGCGCACACAGGCCTCCTTCGAGCTGGCCGGCAAGCGCCTCGGCGCCGATGTGATGAACATGTCGGTCGGCTCCTCCTCGGTGAAGAAGGGCGAGACCCTGATTGACACCGCCGCGACCCTGAACGCGATGCGCCCCGACATCCTGGTCGTGCGGCATCACGCGGCGGGTGCGGTGAACCTGCTCGCCCGCAAGGTCGACTGTTCGGTGGTCAATGCCGGCGACGGTGCTCACGAGCACCCGACGCAGGCCCTGCTCGACGCACTGACCATCCGGCGCAACAAGGGCCGCATCACCGGGCTGACGGTGGCGATCTGCGGCGACATCCTGCATTCGCGCGTCGCCCGCTCGAACATCATCCTGCTGAGCGCGCTCGGCGCCAAGGTCCGGCTGGTCGCGCCCTCGACGCTGCTGCCGCCGGGCGTGGAGCGCATGGGCGTCGAAGTCTTCCGCGACATGCGCAAGGGGTTGGAGGGCGTCGACATCGTCATTATGCTTCGCCTGCAGCTCGAGCGGATGAACGGCGCCTTCGTGCCGTCCTCCAAGGAGTATTTCCGCTATTTCGGGCTCGACCGCGACAAGCTCTCGCTGGCCGCGCCCGACGCGCTGGTGATGCATCCCGGCCCGATGAACCGCGGCGTCGAGATTTCCTCGGAGGTCGCCGATGGCGCGCAGTCGCTGATCCGGGAGCAGGTCGAGATGGGTGTCGCGGTGCGCATGGCGGTGCTGGACGCGCTCGCCCAGCACCTGCCGAATGCCTGAGCCGTGGCGTGGTTCCTCTCACGCTTCTTCGGCTGGTCGCTCGGGTTGCTGCGGCGCGCGCGCCTCGTCGTCGCCTGCGTCTTCGGCTTCGGTGCCGTGCTCTTCGTGATCACCGATCCGCGCTCGCCGATAGGCTGGCTGATCGCCGCGGTGCTGGCCGGCGCCGCCTGGCGCTTCTGGGTCCATGTCGACCGGATGAGCGAAACCGCGCAGCAGATCGAACAGGCCGCCCGGCAGGGCAGGCCGCAGGGAGGCCCCGATGACGCAGGCGCGTGACTTCGCCGTTCTCGATGCGACGCTGGTCGATCCGGCGGCCGGCCGCGAGGGACGCGGCTCGCTCCTGGTCCGCGACGGCACCATCGCCGACATCGTCTGGGGGGCCGCGCCTGTGCCGGCCGACGGCGTGGAGACGATCGACGGACGCGGCCTCGTGCTGGCGCCGGGGCTCGTCGACCTGCGCGCCTTCCTCGGCGAGCCGGGAGCGGAGTTCCGCGAGACGCTGGGCACCGGCTCGCACGCCGCGGCCGCCGGCGGCGTCACCACGGTGATCTGCCGGGCCGACACCAGCCCGCCGATCGACGATCCGGCCGTGATCGACTTCCTGAAGCGGCGCGCCCGCGACAAGGCGGTGGTCAACGTGCTGCCGGCTGCCTGCCTGACCAAGGGCCTGCACGGCAAGGAGATCACCGAATTCGGCATGCTGCTCGAAGCCGGCGCCGTCGCCTTCAGCGATGGCGCGGCGGCGGTGCGCAATCCGCAGGTGATGCGCCGGGCCATGATCTACGCCCGCGATTTCGACGCGCTGGTGATGAACCATGTCGAGGATGCCGACCTGCGCGGCGTCGGCGTGATGAACGAGGGCGAGTTCGCCAGCCGCAAGGGCCTGCCGGGCATCCCCGTCGAGGCCGAGACCATCATGCTCGAGCGCGACCTGCGTCTCGCCCGGGCCACCGGCGCCCGCTACCACGCCGAGATGATCTCCTGCTCAGACTCGCTTGACCTGATCCGCCGGGCGAAGGCGGACGGGCTGGCGGTGACCTGCGGCGTCTCGATCAACAACCTCACCCTCAACGAGATCGACGTCGGCGAGTACCGAACCTTCTGCAAGCTCTCGCCGCCGCTGCGTACCGAGGAGGAGCGGCTTGCGATGGTGGCGGCCGTGGCCGAGGGGCTGATCGACGTCATCGTCTCGGACCACGATCCGCAGGATGTCGAGACCAAGCGCCAGCCCTTCGCGGACGCCGCCAACGGCGCCCTCGGCATCGAGACGCTGCTGCCGGCCGCGCTGCGCCTGTTCCACGCCGGGCAGGTCGGGCTACCGGCGCTGCTTTCGGCGCTTTCGGCGCGGCCAGCGCGCCTGCTCGGCCTCGATGCCGGCCGCCTCGAGCGCGGCCAGCCGGCCGATCTCATGCTGCTCGATCCCGACGCGCCCTTCGTCGTCGACAAGATGACGCTGAAGTCGCGCGCCAAGAACTCGCCCTTCGACCAGGCCCGACTGCAGGGCATCGTCCAGGCTACCTGGGTCGGCGGCGGGCTGGCATATCGGGCCGAGGCGGCCTAGGCTGTCGCGAAGGCAAGGGGAGGCTTCATGGCTGAGACGTTGAGCTGGGCGCTGTCCGGCCCTTCCGGCGCGGTCGCCCTGCTGCTCGGCTACCTGCTGGGCTCCATCCCGTTCGGCATCGTGCTCACCCGGCTGACCGGCGGCGTCGATCCGCGCGGCATCGGCTCCGGCAATATCGGCGCCACCAATGTGCTGCGCACCGGCAACAAGAAGCTCGCCGCGGCGACGCTCGCCGGCGACATGCTCAAGGGCACCGTGGCCGTGCTGCTCGCCGGCGCGCTGCTCGGCGGCCGCAACGCCGCGCTCGTGGCGGCGCTCGGCGCTTTCCTCGGGCATGTCTTCCCGGTCTGGCTGCGCTTCAAGGGCGGCAAGGGCGTCGCCACCTATCTCGGCGTGCTGATCGGCCTCAATGTCCTGGTGGCGCTGGCCTTCGCCGGCATCTGGCTGCTGACCGCCAAGCTCAGCCGCTACTCCTCGCTGTCGGCGCTGGTCGCCAGCCTGCTGGTGCCGCTGATCTTCTGGCTCGCCGCCGGCGACCTGCCGGCCGCCGGGTTGATGGCGCTGTTGACCCTGCTGCTCTGGTTCATGCACCGGGAGAACATCGCCCGGCTGCTCGCCGGCCGCGAGGGCCGGATAGGACAGAAGGGCTAGCCGGATGGCGGGGCCTGCTCTCGACGATCGGCAGCGCCTCGACTGGCTCCGGCTGATCCGCAGCGAAAGCATCGGACCCCGCACTTTCCGCAGCCTGCTCAACCGCTTCGGCGGCGCGGCCGGCGCGCTCGCGGCCCTGCCGGATCTGGCGCGCCAGGCCGGTCGCTCTATCAAGCTGTGCACGCAGGCCGAGGCCGAGCGCGAATTCGAGGGGCTGCGCCGGCGCGGCGCGCGCCTGATCGCGCTGGGCGAGGCCGACTATCCGCTGCCCTTGCAGGCGATCGATTCCGCGCCGCCTCTCATCGCTGTCGAAGGCGGTCCGGCGGTGCTGTCGCGGCCCTGCGTCGCGATCGTCGGTTCGCGCAACGCCTCCGCCGCCGGGCTGAAGCTGACCGCGACGCTGGCGCGCGATCTCGGCGAGGCCGGCTTCACCGTAGTGTCCGGGCTGGCGCGCGGCATCGACGCTGCCGCGCATCAGGCCTCGCTGCCGACCGGCACGGCGGCCGTGCTCGCCGGCGGGCTCGACGAGCCCTATCCGCCGCAGAACCTGCCGCTTCTGGCCCGCATCGTCGAGGGCGGGGCCGTGGTGAGCGAGATGCCGCTCGGCTGGGTGCCGCGCGGGCGCGACTTTCCCCGCCGCAACCGGCTGGTCTCGGGGCTTTCGCTCGGCACCGTGGTGGTCGAGGCGGCGCGCAAATCCGGCTCGCTGATCACCGCGCGCTTCGCCAACGAGCAGGGCCGGCAGGTCTTCGCCGTGCCGGGCTCGCCGCTCGATCCTCGTGCCGAGGGCGGCAACCACCTGATCCGCGAGGGCGCGATCCTCTGCGCCGAGGCGTCCCATATCGTCGAGGTCCTGGCGCCCATGGTGCGCCAGCCCGACCTGTTTCCGCAGGCGGGCTATGAGGCGCGCGAGGGCGGGGCGGACAGCGCCGAGCCGCTTTGGGACGAGCTCGACCTGCCCGGGATCGATGCCGCGCCGCGCATCGCGCCGGCCGCGTCCCGCGGCGAGGCGGTGCCGGCCGAAGGCGAGGACCGGACGCGTCTCCTCTCGCTGATCGGCCTCGCGCCGGTAGCGCTCGACGATCTCGTGCGGGCGAGCGGCGTGCCGGTACGCGAGGTCAGCCGCCTCGTCATGGAGCTGGAGCTGGACGGGCTGGTTCAGCGTCACGCCGGCGGCGGCCTGACGCGTCGGGCCTGAGGCGCAAGGCGAAGCTCAGCCGCGGGGTTTTGGAGACGGCGTGCCGTCCTGCCCGGCCGCGCCGTCGAGCCGCCGGCAAGTGATGCCGGCCTCGATCCGGGCCATGTCGATGAAGTAGGCCAGCGTATCGAGGCGCACGCCGCGGGCCAGCGCGCTGAGTTCGAGGCTGATCTCCGCGATATAGGACGCAACCTCGCGTTGCATGCCCGGCCCGGAGGGCGCCGACATCGGCCGGGCGATCGGCGCGGGATGAATCGTTCTGTCGGAACTGCTCATTATCCCTCTGATCTCGCTCGGTTACCGCCGCTTGGCATCAGGCTTCGGGTGCCGCCGGAGGAGGGCGTTTTGCGCCGGTCTTCGGCGCCGCGATTCCACCGCCGCCTGACGCGGACACTGGAACTATCGCAGATGCCGCAACGGAATTGCAATCTGCGCGTGTATTATTCCTTGGGCGGTGCCAGGCCCTGTCCGGAACCCGGCGGTGCGTCGCGGGTTGTATCGCCAGCCCAGGTTCCGCCGTTTTTGGTTCAGCCGCCGTTCAAGGCCCCCGGACCAGTCTTCCTGACGTGAGGCGGCCGAACCGCCGACAGGAGTAGAGCCATGCTCGCCACCCGTAATGCCCGGACTGCCACGGTCCGTATCGCGCTCGCCGCCGCCATGGCGGGCAGCCTGTTCGTGCTGCCGGCCGCCCCGGCGATGGCCCGCGACCCCGCCCGGCCGGTCGCGCTCGATTCCGCGCGTCTCGACACCGCCCCGGCGGAATACAGCCAGTATCGCCGCTGGCGCGGCGGCAACCGCAACGCTGCGATCGCCGCCGGTGTCGGCCTCGGCGTTCTCGGCGCCGCTGCCATCGCCGCCAGCCGCGGCGGCTATGCCGAGCCGGCCTATGGCTACGGCTACGAGCCCGGCTACTATGTCGAGGAAGAGCCGGTCTATGTCGCGCCGCGCCGCTATTACGGCCCGCGCTACCAGTACTATCCCAACAATGCCCGCGATCCGGCCGGCGGCAGCAACCGCTGAACCGGCCCGGCTTAAGCAATCCTGAAGCCCTTTGCGGCTAGATCGTCTGCCGGCGCCCGCCAGGACGCCGGCAGCGCCTTGCGACGATGGCGAGACGCACCGTTCACCGGAGATCGAGATGAAGCCTTCCCTCAAGATGCTGGCTACCGGCTGCGGCGCCCTCGTGCTGGCCGCGATGTGGAGCGCAGGCGCCTCGGCCCAGTATTACAGCCGCGACGACTATGACCGCCGCTACGACCATCGCTACGAGAACGACCGCCGCAGCTATGAGCGCCGCGAGGTCGAGCGCAGCTATGATCGCGGCTACGAGCGCGGCCGCCGCGACGAGGGCTATGATCGGGGTCGCGGTCGCTCGGACGGCTACGGTTATGGCGGCTACCGCCAGAGCCCGGCCGAGCGCTATTACGGCAATCCGGTCAACCGCATGAGCGTCGAGGACCAGAAGCGCGCGCTCAAGAACCATCGCGACGCGCAGAAGAAGGCGCTGAAGCGCGGCTACGTCATCGACTGAAGCCCACGCCCGGCTCAGAACGCCTCGTTCCCGTCATCCGGCGGGGCGAGGCGGTCGAGTCGGTCGAGAGCGCCCTGCAGGATGTAGGACGCCGCCATCTTGTCGACCACCTCGGCGCGGCGCGCCCGCGAGGCGTCGGCGGCGAGCAGGGTGCGTGTCACAGCCAGCGTCGACATCCGCTCGTCCCAGAACACGACCGGCAGCGGCGTCAGCGCCGCGAGATTGCGCACGAAGGCGCGGGTCGACTGGGCCCGCGGGCCTTCGGTTCCATCCATGTTGAACGGCATGCCGACCACGAAGCCGGCGATCGCGTGCGTCTGGGCGATGGCGAGCAGCGCCTTGACGTCAATGCCGAACTTCACCCGCCGGATCGTCTCGAGCGGCGTGGCGATGCGCCGCTGCACGTCCGACAGCGCCAGCCCGATCGTCTTGGTGCCGAGATCGATCCCGAGCAGGCGTGCCTGCGGCGGCAGGGACAGGAAATCTTCCAGCGGAACCAGATTGTCTGACATGGCCAGCCGGTAGCACGGGCCGCCCGCGCTGGCGAGCGGCCCGTACGTCGTCGGCTAGTTGAGGCCCTGGGGCTTCACGCCGGCAGCGGCCAGCGTCTTCGCCCATTTGTCGACCTCGTCTGCGAAGCGCTTGGCATGGGCGGCGCGCGTCCAGTCGCCCTGCGGGAAGGCCGAGGTGCCGACCGCCTTGAAGCGATCGAGCACGCTGGGCTCCTTCAGCGCCGCGGAGAGCGCCTTGTTGAGCTTGTCGAGCGTGGCGTCCGGCGTGCCGGCCGGCGCGTAGATCCCGTGCCAGATCGTCATGTCGATCGCGATTCCGGCCTCACGCGAGGTCGGCGTATCGGGCAGCACGTCGAGCCGCTCCGCCGAGGTGACCGCATAGGGCCGGATCTTGCCGCCCTGGATCTGCGGGACCGCCGTGGTCGACTGGTCGCAGAGCACGTCGACCTGACCGGCGACGAGGTCGTTCATCGCCGGGCCGGTGCCGCGATAGGCGACCTGGGCGAACTTCACCCCGAGCGCCTGCGACATCAGCGTGGCGCACAGATGCGAGTTCGAGCCGACGCCGGCATGGGCGATCGTCAGCTTGTCGGCCTGCTTGCGCGCATGGTCGAAGAACGCCTTGGCGTCCGCCGGGCCGAGCGTCATCTTGCCGGCGATGACCATCGGCCCGGTGTTGACCAGGCCGATCGGCGCGAACGCCTTCTTCGTCTCGTAGCCGAGATTGTTGTAGAGCGCGGGCGCTGCCGCCAGCGCCAGATGGTGGATGAGCAGCGTGTGTCCGTCCGCGTCGGAGGCGACGAGGCGCTTGGCCCCGGCGGTGCCGCCTGCGCCGGCGACGTTCTCCACCACAACCTGCTGGCCGAGGCTGCGGCTCATATGCTCGCCGAGCAGCCGGGCGATCACGTCGCTCGGCCCGCCGGCCGCGAAGGGCACGATCATGGTGATCGGCCGGTTGGGGAATGTCTGTGCGGCGGCGGGGGCGGACAGTCCGAATGCGAGCAGGGCGGCGATGGCCGCGCGTCTCGTGGACGTCAGGGTCTTGAATCCAGGCGTCATGCGTCTCCTCCGGTTGCGTCGAACCGCTCTGCGGCGGTTTTGGGTGACACTCGTGCCGCCGGCGCCCCTCAGCGCAGGTCGGAAAGGTAGTGAGCCTCCTCCGTCAGACAGAGGCTCAGGCGGCGTTCCACCGCTGTGCCGTCGAGAGAGGTCGCGGTCCTGTCGATGCGCAGGGCCGGGGTTCCCGGTGCGACGCCGAGCAGCCGCGCCTCGGCGGCGGCGAGGGCGACGGCCTTGAGGCGCTCGCGGGCATTGGCCACGGTAATGCCGTAGCGGCCGGCATAGAGCGCGTAGAGATTGTTCGGCACCGGCCCGTCGGACAGCCCGGGGAAGAGCGCGGCCGGGACGCTCAGCGTCTCCAGGATCACCGGGGCGGGCCCGAGCGCGCGGATGCGGCGGATGCGCAGCACGGTATCGCCGGGCGAGAGGCCGAGCGCCGCTTGCTCGTCGGCATCAGCTGCCGTCTCGGTGATGTCGAGCACGCGCGAGTCGGGAAAGCGCCGCTCGCCGGCATCGGGCACCAGCTTGAAGAACTGGAACAGGATGCGCGGCTCGTCATGCTCGGCCACGAAGGTGCCGCGGCCCTGCCGGCGCACCACGAGGTGCTCGGCCGCCATCTCGTCGAGCGCCTTGCGGACCGTGCCCTGGCTGACGCCGATTTCGGCGGCGAGTTGGCCCTCGCTCGGCAGGGCCTCTCCGGGCGACCAGACGCCCTCGACCAGCCGGCGCACCAGCACGCCCTTCACCTGCCGGTAGAGCGGCCGGAAGCCCAGCATCTCGTCCGTCCCGGCCGGTGCCGCGCTCGCGGCGATTTCGGGCTTGTGCGAAGTCATGTGTCTTATATAAGACTTGGCGAGGGGGAGGTCGAGCCGAATTTTTCCCGGTCCGGCCAGCCGTTTATGGAGGACGCAATGAGCAAGCCGCAGCTGCTGGTGCACGAGAAGAAGGACACGGTCGGCGTCGTCGTGGTGGAGGGGCTGAAGGCGGGCACCGAGATGCTCTGCGTCGTCACCCACGACAATTCCGACTTCCGCCTGACCGCGAAAATGGACATCCCGATCGGCCACAAGGTCGCTCTGAACGACATCCGCAAGGGCGACACGATCTGGAAATACGGCCAGGACATCGGCAAGGCGATCGCCGACATCGGCAAGGGCGAGCATCTCCACGTCCACAACGTCAAGACGAAGCGCTGGTGATTCGGCGTCTCAGCCAGACGCCGCAACACGCTGGAACAATTCAACGAGTCGGGTTCCCCTGAAGGGTCGAGCCGGCCAGATCTTGAGGAAACGTCCATGTCGTCCATCGTCGCCAATTTCGATCTCGTGAAGGGCAAGCTCGGCCGCATCAAAGGCCGCAAGATCGAGGCGCCCGAGTTCAAGACGCCGATGCTGAAGCGCCCGACCGGCCGCTCGCTCGATTCTTTCACCGGCTGGCGCCGCGAGAACGGCCGTGTCGGCGTGCGCAACCATGTGCTGCTCCTGCCGCTCGACGATCTCTCCAACGCCGCCTGCGAGGCCGTCGCGAACAACATCAAGGGCACGCTGGCGATCCCGCACGCCTATGGCCGCCTGCAGTTCGGCGAGGATCTCGACCTGCATTTCCGCACGCTGATCGGCACCGGCTCCAACCCCAACGTCGCGGCGGTGATCGTCATCGGCATCGAGGACGGCTGGACCAAGCGCGTGGTCGACGGCATCGCCGCGACCGGCAAGCCGGTGGTCGGCTTCGGTATCGAGGGCCATGGCGACATCGCCACCATCGCCAAGGCCTCCTATGTCGCCAAGGAATTCGTGCAGTGGGCGACCGAGCTGCCGCGGGTGAAATGCGGGATCGAGGAGCTGTGGATCTCGACCAAATGCGGCGAGTCCGACACCACGACCGGCCTGTCCTCCTGCCCGACGGTCGGCAACATGTACGACAAGTGGATCCCGCGCGGCGTCTACGGCGTCTTCGGTGAGACCTCCGAGATCACCGGTGCCGAGCATCTCTGCAAGGCCCGCGCCGCCACGCCCGAGGTCGGCGAGCGCTGGTACAAGATGTGGAAGGCCTATCAGGACGACGTGATCGAGGCCCACAAGACCGACGATCTCTCCGACTCGCAGCCGACCAAGGGCAACATCGCCGGCGGCCTGACCACGATCGAGGAGAAGGCGCTCGGCAATCTCGAGAAGATCGGCCGCGAATGCCGCTTCATCGACATTCTCGAGCCGGCCGAGACGCCCAAGAGCGGGCCGGGGCTCTACTATATGGACACCTCCTCGGCCGCGGCCGAGTGCGTCACGCTGATGGCCGCCGGCGGCTACGTCATTCACACCTTCCCGACCGGGCAGGGCAACGTCATCGGCAATCCGATCGTCCCGGTGATCAAGATCAGCGGCAATCCCAAGACGATCCGCACCATGCCGGAGCATATCGACGTCGATGTGTCGGGCATCCTGCGCCGCGACCTCACGATCCCGCAGGCCGGCGACGCGCTGATCGAGTCGATCGTGCGCACCGCCAATGGGCGGCTGACGGCGTCCGAAGCGCTCGGCCATCGCGAATTCTCGATGACGAAGCTCTACCGCAGCGCGTAAGCCAGCGGCGCGCCCCGCGGAGGGCGACTCGACGACGATCCGTGGCGGGATGCCGCCACGGCCTGTTTCCTGGACGGGACTTGGCGACATGGCGACCTTGGCTGGCGATCTGCGCGGCGGGATCATCGGGCGGCTGCTGCCCGGCATCGCGCTCTCCACCGTGGTCGCGATCGCGGCCGTGCTGGCCGAGCCGGCGCTGAAGGCGCTGGCGGGCGGCAAGGTCGGCATCCCGGCGGTGGTGATCGCCCTGCTGATCGGCATGGCGCTGCACCCCCTGGCGAACGTGCCGCGCTTCGAGCCGGGCATGACCTTCTGCGTCAAGAAGATGTTGCGCTGGGCGATCGCGCTGCTCGGCCTGCGCATCGCGCTGGGCGACATTATCGCGCTCGGGCTCGGCACGGCCGTGTTGGTGATCGTCGCCATGGCCGCGACGATCGCCTCGGGCTTCGTGCTGGCGCGCCTGCTCGGGCGCGAGGCCGGTATGGGCGCGCTCGGCGGCGTCGCGACGGCGGTCTGCGGCGCCTCCGCCGCGCTCGCGACCGCGACCGTGGTGAAGGACTACCGCAACAAGGCCGCCGACGTCGCCTTCACCGTCATCGCCATGAACGCGCTCTCGACGGTGGCGATGCTGGTCTATCCGCTGATCTGCCTGTGGCTCGGCCTCTCCGAGCAGCAGACCGGCGTGATGCTGGGCGCGACCATCCACGATGTCGCGCAGGTCGTCGGCGCCGGCCAGGCCGTCTCCGACGAGGCGGCCAACGCCGCGATCATCGTCAAGCTCTTCCGCGTCTTCCTGCTGCTGCCGGCCGTACTGGTGGTGGGCTGGTGGCTGACGCGCCATGGCGGCGAGCACGGCCATGCCCGCGTGCCGGTGCCGGTCTTCGCCATCGTCTTCCTGGTGCTGTGCCTGATCAACAGCGTGCTCGCGGGCATGCCGGCCATCGCCGGAGTCTATGCGCCGCTGCGCGATCTGTTGCTCGAGGCCTCGCGCTGGGGCCTGCTGATCGCCATCGCGGCGCTGGGGCTTGGCACCTCGCTCGGCGCGATGGCCCGCCTCGGCTGGCGCCATATCGTGCTGGTGCTCGGCACGAGCCTCGTGATCCTTCTGGTCGGCACCGGCGGGGTGCTGCTCGCCGGCTGACGCAATCCTGACCAATGGGGCCAGCATGACCGACATCGTCATCACCGAATTCATGGACGAGGCGGCGGTCGCCGCCCTGCGCGCGCGCTATGTCGTCCACCACGATCCCGAGCTCTTCGCCAAGCCCGAGGAACTGACGCGCCTGGTCGCGGCCGTGCCCGCGCTAATCGTCCGCAACCAGACCCAGGTTCGCGGCGAGGTGCTCGCCGCCGCCAAGGCGCTGAAAGTGGTCGGGCGCCTCGGCGTCGGCCTCGACAATATCGACATGGACGCCTGCGCCGCGCGCGGCATCAAGGTCTTCCCGGCGACCGGCGCCAACAGCCTCTCGGTGGTCGAATACGTCATCGGCACCGCGATGACGCTCCTGCGCGGCGCCTATTTCGCCAATACCGCCATGCTGGCGGGGGAATTCCCCAAGACGAAGCTGATCGGTAGAGAGATCGCCGGCAAGCGCCTCGGCCTCGTCGGCTTCGGTGCCATTGCCCGCGACACCGCCCGCCACGGCGCGGCACTGGGCATGAGCGTCGCCGCCTATGATCCCTACGTCCCGGCCGACTCGCCGGTGTGGGCCGGTGTCGAGCGGCTGGACCTCGACGCGCTGCTGGCAACCTCGGACGTCATCTCGATCCACCTGCCGCTGACGCCCGAGACGCGCGGGCTGATCGGGGAGGCGGCCTTCGCCGCGATGAAGCCGGACGCGGTGCTGGTCAACGCCGCCCGCGGCGGCATCATGGACGAGACGGCGCTGGTCGCCGCCCTCAAGGCCGGCCGGCTGGCGGGGGCGGCGATCGACGTCTTCGAACAGGAGCCGCTCAAGGCCGATGGCGCCAAGGTCTTCGCCGGCACGCCGAACCTGATCCTGACGCCGCACATCGCCGGCAACACGGTGGAATCCAACGTCCGGGTCTCCGGCCTCGTCGCCGAGCGCGTCATGGCGGCGCTGGAGGGCCGCGCATGACGATGCTCTCGCTCGCCGCGGCCAAGGAGCGCGTCGCCGCGGTCTTCGTCGCGGCCGGCGCGTCGGATGCCAACGCAGCTTCGGTCGCCGCCGCGCTCGTCACTGCCGAGGCTGACGGGCTGAAGGGCCACGGCCTCTCGCGGGTGCCGACCTATCTCGCCATGCTGAAATCCGGCAAGATCGACGGCAAGGCCGCCCCGGTCGCCAGCCGGCCGCGTCCGGGCGTGCTCGCCGTCGACGCCGCCAACGGCTTCGCCTATCCGGCGATCGACCTCGCCATTGCCGAGCTGCCGTCGCTGGCGCGCGCGCAGGGCATCGTGGCCGCGGCGATCCGCCGGTCCAATCACTGCGGCTCGGCCGGCTATCATGTCGAGCGGCTGGCGCGGCAGGGGCTGGTCGCGCTGCTCTTCGCCAACACGCCCGGCGCCATGGCGCCCTGGGGCGGCTCCAAGCCGGTCTTCGGCACCAATCCGATCGCCTTTGCCGCCCCGCTCGAGGGGCGCGATCCGCTGGTGATCGACATGGCCCTGTCCAAGGTGGCGCGCGGGCCGATCGTCGCCGCAAGGCAGAAGGGCGAACCCATTCCCGAGGGCTGGGCGCTCGATGCCGCCGGCCGCCCGACCACCGACCCGGCGGCGGCGATCGCGGGCACCATGGTGCCGCTGGGCGAAGCCAAGGGCGCGACGCTCGCCATGATGGTCGAGATCCTGGCGGCCGGGCTGGTCGGCGCGCATTTCGCCTTCGAGGCCTCGTCCTTCCTCGACGGCGAGGGCGGCCCGCCGGAAACCGGCCAGCTCATCCTCGCCATTGACCCGGCGGCGATGGGCGGCGCCTGGTTCGCCGCCCGCATGCATGACCTCGTTGGGGCCATCGAAGGGCAAGAGGGCACCCGCCTGCCGGGCATGCGCCGCTACGGCCTGCGCGCGGCGGCGGAGCGCGACGGGATCGCGGTCGCGCTCTGAGGCGAGGCCGGTTAATCGCCTGCGAGCGATTTTAGCGAATGCCGTCGTCAAGCTTGAACGGGTCTGCGCTAGAGATGTCTGCGCGCCGGCGGAGATGGGGGCCGGGCGCTACAGTTCTCGGGGACGACATGAAGACCTCCTTGCTTGTTGCGACGATCGCCCTGGCGATGGCCGGCTGCCAGACCACTCAGAAGGCCGCGGAGACCCTGCGGAGCGAGTGGATCGGCCAGAGCGCCGATTCCTTCTTCGTGGCGAACGGCCCGCCGGTCACCGCCTTCCCGCGCGACAATGGCGGCGCGCTCTACACCTGGCGTGGCGGCGAGGCGACCTCGGTGCGCCCGGCCAGCTTCCAGACCCGCAGCGTGCCGACGCAGACGCTGGACGGCCGCCGCACCATGACCACCACCACGACCTACCAGCCGCCGCGGCAGTTCAACTATGTCTGCGAGGCGCAGATCGCCGCCGATCCGCAGGGCGTGATCGAATCGATCCGCATCAGCCGCGACTCGGACGGTATGGGCCTGTCGTTCTCGCGCTGCGCCGAGCTCTTCGCCCGCGACTGAGCCGCTCGGGCTCAGACGAAGTCGAAGCGGTCGACGTCGACCAGGCCCCGGTCGGTGATCTTGAGATGCGGGATCACCGGCAGGGTCAGGAACGCCACCTGCAGAAAGGGCTCGGCCAGCACGACGCCGAGCGCCTTCGCCGCCGCGCGCAGCGTTTCCAGCTCGCCGCGCACCGCCTCGAACGACAGCTCGCTCATCAGCCCGGCGACCGGCAGCGCGAGTTCGGCGGTGACCCGCCCGCCATCGGCGACGGCGAAGCCGCCGCCGGTCTCGATCAGGCGGTTGGCCGCGGCTGCCATCGAAGCCTCGTCGACACCGACCACGCAGAGATTATGGCTGTCATGGCCCACCGAGGAGGCGATCGCGCCGCGGCGCATGCCGAAACCGTGGACGAAGCCGGTGGCGATGCCGCCATTGCGGCCATGCCGCTCGATCACGCTGACCTTGATCGCGTCCTGGTCGAGATCGATGCGCGTCTGCCCTGCCGCGCGCGGCAGACGCATCGCCAGACGTTCGGTGATAATCCGCCCCGGCACCACGCCGATCACCGGCGTCTCGCCGTCGCGCTCCGGCACCGCGAAATCCTCCGGGGCGAGCCGGCGGCTCTTCACCGAACCGAGGCCGACGGGCGCGACCGTCTTGCGGTCGGCGAACAGCGCCTCCTCGACGCGCCTGCCGCCGGCGAACACTGCCTGCACGTCGCAGCGTGCGAGATCCTTGACCAGCACGATGTCGGCGCGCTTGCCCGGCCCGATGAAGCCGCGATCGCTCACCCCGAAATGGCGCGCCGCCGAGAGGCTGGCCGTGCGGTAGGTCGCGAGGATATCGGCGCCATTGGCGATGGCGGTGCGGATCATGAAGTCGAGATGGCCTTCCTCGGCGATGTCGAGCGGGTTGCGGTCGTCGGTGCAGAAGGCGAGGAAGGGCGAGGCGTCGCGGGTGATCAGCGGGATCAGCGCGTGCAGATCCTTCGAGACCGAGCCTTCGCGGATCAGGATCGCCATGCCCTTGGCGAGCTTTTCGCGCGCTTCGTCGGCGGTGGTGGTCTCGTGGTCGGTGCGGATGCCCGCTGCGAGATAGCCGTCGAGATCGCGCCCGCGCACCAGCGGCGCGTGGCCGTCGATATGGCGGTGCGAGAATGCCTCCAGCTTGGCGAGGCAGCCCGGATCGCGGTTGAGCACGCCGGGGAAGTTCATGAATTCGGCCAGCCCGATGACCTTGGGATGGTCCATGAACGGCGTGAGGTCGCCGGCCTCCAGCGCCGCGCCCGCCGTCTCGAGATGCGTCGCCGGCACGCAGCTTGACAGTTGCACGCGCAGATCCATCCGCATCGCCTCGGCGCAGGCCAGGAAGTAGCGGATGCCCTCGGCGCCGAGCACATTGGCGATCTCATGCGGATCGCAGATCGCCGTGGTCACGCCGTGGGGCAGCACGCAGCGCTCGAACTCGAACGGTGTCACCAGTGAGGATTCGACATGGCAATGCGTGTCGATGAAGCCCGGCACCGCGATCAGCCCATCTGCGTCGACGGTCGTCCGGCCCTCGAAGCGGCCGTGCGTGGCGACGATGGTGTCGCCGCACAGCGCGATGTCGGTCTCGATGAGGCCTCCGCCGACGAGATCGAGCAGGCGCGCGCCGCGGATCACCAGCTCGGCCGGCTCGTCGCCGCGGCCCTGGGCGATGCGGCGGGCGAGGGTGGCTGCGTCGGTCATGTCGGGGCCTTTCGTCGCTGACGCCGGGAGGCGGGTCCGTCGAGGACCATGCCTGCGCGTCGGAAGAATGGCACAGCGCCGGGCCGGATGACGAATTACGGCCGGAGCATGCTTTCTCGACCCGCCCATCTCGCTTGCGCCGGGATGCCTCGCTATATCCGCGGGCACAACCCGTCATGGAGGCACCCCGCATGCAGCTCACCTGGTTCGGCCATTCGGCCTTTCGCCTCGACCTGCCCCGCGCGTCGGTCCTGATCGACCCGTTCTTTACCGGCAATCCCGCCTTCGAGGGCGATGCCGCGGCGGCCGGTGCCGGCGTCAGCCATATCGTCATCACCCATGGCCATGGCGACCATGTCGGCGACGCGCTGGCGATCGCCGAGGCGAACGACGCCGTCGTGGTGACCAATTACGACCTCTGCATGCATCTCGCCTCGAAGGGGCTGAAGCGCTTCGAGCCGATGAACACCGGCGGTACCGTCGATCTCGGCCCGTTCACCGTGACGCTGACCCGCGCCGACCATTCGGCCGGCATGGCCGAGGCCGGCGTCACCGTGCCGGTCGGCAGCCCCAACGGCGCGATCCTCAAGGCGCCGGGCGAAAAGACGCTCTGGCACATGGGCGACACCGACATCTTCTCCGACATGGCGCTGATCGCCGAGCTGCACGGCGTCGATCTCTGCATCTGCCCGATCGGCGACCGCTTCACCATGGGTGCCAGGACCGCGGCGCTGGCGATGACGCGCTTCGTTAAGCCGAAGCTCGCCATTCCCTGCCACTACGCCTCCTTCCCGATCATCGCCGCCGATGCGGCTGCCTTTGTCGCGGCGTTGCAAGGCAGCGGCGTCGAGGCGCTGGTGCCGGAGAAGGGCAAGGCCGTCACGGTCTGATCCCGGCCGCGCGGCACTTCTCCCGCGAGCGCGCATCGCCGATCAATCAGCGCTTACTTACTTTCCGGCCGCCGGCGCGCTATAGCGCTGGCGAACCGTTCCAGGCCCGTTCGGCCTTTTCCAACAGGAGCCCGCCATGTCGGTCGATGCCGCCACCGTCAAACGCGTCGCGCACCTTTCGCGCATCGCCGTCGATGACGCGGACGTGCCGAAGCTTCAGGGCGAGCTCAACGCCATCCTCGGCTTCGTCGACATGCTCAACGAGGTCGACGTCAACGGCGTCGAGCCGATGACCTCGGTCACGCCGATGGCGATGAAGAAGCGCCAGGACGAGGTCACCGATGGCGGCATCGCCGCGACCATCGTGGCCAACGCGCCGGCCACGGAAGACAATTACTTCATGGTTCCCAAGGTGATCGAGTGATCTCCTGATTCGATTTCCGAGCCGTCCCGCGCCGGGGCGGCACCAGGGGCCCGGCAGCGACCGTCGCCACGCCGGGCCGGATTGCCCAGTTTCCGGATATTGCCCGTGACCGATCTCACCCGCCTGACCCTGACCGAAGCCCGCGACGGCCTGAAGGCCAAGCAGTTCACCGCGACCGAGCTGGCCAAGGCCTATATCGCGGCCGTCGAGGCGGCGCGCGGGCTCAACGCCTATGTGCTCGAGACGCCGGAGCACGCGCTGAAGCAGGCGGCCGCCTCGGACGAGAAGCTCGCCAAGGGCGAGGCCCGTCCGCTCGAGGGCTTGCCGCTCGGCATCAAGGACCTGTTCGCCACCGAGGGCGTGCGCACCACCGCCTGCTCGAAGATTCTCGGCAATTTCGTGCCGGCCTATGAGTCG
Organism: Allobosea sp. TWI1241; assembly: GCF_039673065.1. Classification (NCBI taxonomy): domain Bacteria; kingdom Pseudomonadati; phylum Pseudomonadota; class Alphaproteobacteria; order Hyphomicrobiales; family Alloboseaceae; genus Allobosea; species Allobosea sp. TWI1241. Next base: position 170,900 of record NZ_JBDJKW010000009.1, read on the forward strand.
ACCGTCACGGCGCAGCTCTGGCGCGACGGCGCCGTGATGCTCGGCAAGCTCAACAATGACGAGTTCGCCATGGGCTCGTCCAACGAGACCTCGGCCTTCGGCGCGGTGGTCAATCCCTGGCGGCGCCACGGCTCCGACGCCAAGCTGGTCCCGGGCGGTTCCTCGGGTGGCTCGGCCGCCGCGGTCGCAGCCGATATCTGCCTCGCCGCCACCGCGACCGATACCGGCGGCTCGATCCGCCAGCCCGCGGCCTTCACCGGCACGGTCGGCATCAAGCCGACCTATGGCCGCTGCTCGCGCTGGGGCACGGTCGCCTTCGCCTCCTCGCTCGACCAGGCCGGCCCGATCGGCAAGACGGTGCGCGACTGCGCCGCGATGCTGCGCTCCATGGCCGGCCACGATCCCAAGGACACCACTTCGGTGGACCGCGCCGTGCCGGATTACGAGGCCGCCATCGGGCGCTCGATCAAGGGCATGAAGATCGGCATTCCGAAGGAATATCGCATCGAGGGCCTCAACGCCGAGATCGACGCGCTCTGGCAGAAGGGCATCGACTGGCTGCGCGCCGCCGGCGCCGAGATCGTCGAGATCTCGCTGCCGCACACCAAATACGCCCTGCCGGCGTATTACATCGTCGCGCCGGCCGAGGCGTCCTCCAACCTCGCCCGCTATGACGGCGTCCGCTACGGCCTGCGCGCGCCGGGCAAGGACATCGTCGAGATGTATGAGAAGACCCGCGCCGAGGGCTTCGGCGCCGAGGTCAAGCGCCGCATCATGATCGGCACCTATGTGCTGTCGTCCGGCTATTACGACGCCTATTACCTGCGCGCCCAGAAGGTCCGCACCCTGATCAAGCGCGATTTCGAGAGCGTCTACGCCCAGGGCATCGACGCGGTGCTGACGCCGGCGACCCCGTCCTCGGCCTTCGGCATCGGCGAGAAGGGCTCGGCCGATCCGGTCGAGATGTATCTGAACGACGTCTTCACCGTCACCGTGAACATGGCCGGCCTGCCGGGCATCGCGGTGCCGGCAGGCCTCGACGCGCAGGGCCTGCCGCTCGGCCTGCAGCTGATCGGCCGCCCCTTCGACGAGGAGACGCTGTTCTCGCTCGGCCATGCCATCGAGGACGCCGCCGGCCGCTTCACCGTGCGCGAGCGCTGGTGGGCCTGAGGCGCGACGCCGCGCAGGCTCACCATTCTCCGTCCGGGCCTGCCGCAGGCGCCCCGGACGGATGCCTTCCGTCGGCATGACCGGACGATGATCCGTCGCATTCCAATTCCTGATTTCCCGGCCGCGGCCGCAGATGCCATGCTCCCGCGATCCTGATCCGCGGAGAGCCGTCATGGCCGCCTATGCCTTCGAGACCGTCGACGTCTTCACCGACCGCCGCTTCGGCGGCAACCAACTCGCCGTCTTCACCGATGCGCGCGGCCTCTCCGACGCCGAGATGCAGGCGCTGGCGGCCGAGATGAACTACAGCGAGACGACCTTCGTGCTGCCGCCGGAGGATCCGGCCAATACGGCGCGCGTCCGCATCTTCAACCGCACCGCCGAGATGCCCTTCGCCGGCCATCCCAATGTCGGCACGGCTTGCGTCCTCGCCGGCCATGGCCGCGACCGCGACGGCCTGCTGCGTTTCGAGGAGATCGCCGGGCTGGTCGAGGTACGCGTCGCGCGCAATCCGGCGGGGCTGGTGACCAGCGCGACCATCGCTGCGCCGCAGCCGCTTTCGCTCGGCGGTGAGCTCGCGCCGTCCGAGGTCGCGGCCTGCATCGGCCTGACGGAAAGCGATCTGCGTCTCGACCGGCACCGCCCGGTGCAGGCCTCCGTCGGCGTCACCTTCTTCCTCGCCGAGGTCGAGCCCGAGGCCCTGTCGCGCGCGACGCCGGATCTGGCGAGCTTCCGCCGCGCCGAATCGACCCGGCCGGAGCTGGCGGGACGGCTCTCGCTCTTCGTCTACGCGCGCGAAGGCGCCAATGTCCGCGCCCGGATGTTCGCGCCGGTCTCCGGCACCTGGGAGGACCCGGCGACCGGCAGCGCCTCGGCGACGCTGGCGGCGCTCACGCTGCATGTCGACGGCGGCGACGAGGTCGCCTTCGACATCCGCCAGGGCGTCGAGATGGGCCGGCCCAGCCTGCTCCACGTCGCCGCCCGCCGCACCCCGGACGGTATCCGCGCCACCGTCGGCGGCGGCAGCGTCCCGGTCCTGCGCGGCGAAGCGGCGGTCTGAGGCCAGGCGACTGTCTGAGGTCAAGCGACTACGCGCGAGAATCGTCAGCCGGGGCGGATTTCATCACCCCCTCGAACCGCGTCCGTCATTCCGGGGCGGGCCGAAGGCCCGAGCCCGGAACCCATGACCACGACATCGGCCCGGCGATCTCGCCGTCATGGTGCTGGTCATGCAGGTGGCCAGTAATCTACCAGATGGACACATGAGATCGCAGGCGTCGCGGCTGACGGAGCCGTTTCGCCGCCGACGGAACCCGCAATCCTCTACGGGCGCAGTCGTGGTCATGGGTTCCGGGCTCTTCGCTGCGCGAAGCCCCGGAATGACGGGGAGCGCTATGCCGTCAGGCGCGAGGGCGGCTCGGCGGGAGGCGACAGCGACGAAGTGCTGCGGCGGCCGAACGTCGGGCGGCCGAGCCTTCTCGCGGGCCTGAAGCCCGGCCCCCATTCAGCCCAGCCCCAGCTCCACCTTGAGCTTGCGCGTCAGTCCCGCCGCGACGAGGCGGTGGCTTTCGGCGAGATAGTCGCGGAAGGCGTCGTCGGGCAGGCCTTCGTCGGAGAAGCGCTGGATCCAGCTCATGCCGCGCGAAGCGAGATAGGGCGCCGGGCGGCACCCGGGGGCGTCGCGCAGCATTTCATAGGCCAGCGGCGAGCATTTGAACGAGACGGCGAGCACGTCGCCATCGTCACGGCCGATGGCGAAGACCTTGCCGCCGACCTTCCAGACATCGGCGCCGCCCCATTGCACGACATGGCTCGTCGCGGGCAGGGCGGCGCAGAGGCGGTTGAACTCCGCGAGGGTCAAGGTGCCGGCTCAGAAGCTCTCGGCGTCGACGCCGTGGCGGGCGGCCGCGGCGACGATCTGCGACCAGGTCTCGTCGTCGAGCGGGATGCCGTCGCGCTCGCGCTGGATGCGCGTGGCGCGCTCCTTGTCGCCGGGCGCCAGCACCGGATCGGCCGGATCCTGCGGGGCGGCTGCACGGACGAAGGCGAGATAGCTCTCGATGCGCTGGCGGCGCAGCGCGGCGTTCGGCTCCAGCCGCGCCGGGTCGATCAGCACGCCGAACAGCGAGTTGATGATCCAGCTCTTGTGCGGCTTCTCGTCGATGCGGGCTGCGCCCATCAGCCCGGCCGAAAGCAGCTCGGCGATCAGCGAGAGGCCGGCGCCCTTATGGTCGCCGAAGGGCAGCAGCGCCCCGAGCGGCTCGCCCGGAATGGCGTGCGGGAAGACGTGCTTGGGCTCGACCGTCGGCTTGCCCTCGCCGTCGATGATGTAGCCTTCCGGCACCGTGACGCCCTTGTTGAGCGCGACGCGGGCCTTGCCATGCGCCATGCGGCTGGTGGCGAAGTCGAGGATGATCGGCTCGCCCTCCGGCACCGGGATGCCGATCGCATGCGGGTTGGTGCCGAAGCGCGCCTCCTTGGCGGCGTGCGGCGCCACGATCGGCGGGCGGCCGGCGACATTGACCCAGAACAGCGAGATCAGCCCCGCCTCGGCGGCGATCTCGGCATAGTGGCCGATGCGGCCGATATGATGTGCGTCGAGCAGGTTGACGATCGCGACGCCGCCGGCATTGGCCAGCGCGATGCCGCGCTCGACGGCGTTGCGCGCCGTCGGCTGGCCGAGCGCGACATTGCCGTCGGCGATCAGGAAGGAGCCGGCCTCGAGCCGGATCGACAGCTTCGAGCGCGGGCTGAGATTGCCGTCGGCGAGCGAGTTGAAATAGAGCGGCAGCATGCCGACGCCATGGCTGTCATGCCCGCTGAGATTGGCCAGGACGAGATGGCTGGCGGTCTCGCGGGCCTCGTCGGCGGTCCAGCCGGCCTTGGTGACCATGGCTTCGGTGAGGGCGCGCAGGGCTTCGGGCCGGTGGAGGCGATAGGTCATGGCGATCGGCAATCGGTCTGGAGAAGCGGGTCGACGGCTGGACGCCGGGCCGCCATGCCTCCGGGGCGGAAGCGGGCGGCGAGCGCCGGGGAGACACATGCCCCGCGGCGGCGGCGGACGCAATATCCGCGCAGGCATGATCGACGCTGCGTGCGCCGCTCATGTCGCGCCGGCACGGCTGCATCTCGACGTTGCGGGCCGTAGCTCCTATGTTACGCGATGCAATCCTGTTTTCATCGGGCCTTGAACCCGGTCGAGGAGGGACGAGGATGTTCTCGATACCCGGAATGAAGGTGGTTTCGCTCACGGACGACGCTGCGGCGCGTATCCGCGAGATCATGGCGCAGGCGCCGGCCGAGGATGGCGCTGGGCCCGCGCTCGGGCTGCGCGTCGGCATCAAGAAGGGCGGCTGCGCCGGCATGGAGTACACCTTCGAGATCGCCCGCGCGGTCGCGAAGGGCGACGAGGTCGTCACCGACAAGGACGCGACCGTGATCGTCGACGCCAAGGCCGTGCTGTTCCTGCTCGGCACCGAGCTCGACTTCCGGACCGATCGCTTCTCCTCGACCTTCGTGTTCAAGAACCCGAACGAGGTCTCGGCCTGCGGCTGCGGCGAATCGGTCGAGATCAAGCCGCGCGCCGAGGGCGCGATGGCGGCGGGCTGAGCCCCTGCGCCGTCAGGCGACGCAGGAGGCGTCCAGGATCGCCTCTTCCGTCACCGTGCGGTTCCGGCCGTCGCGCTTGGCCTGCATGAGGGCTGCGTCCGCCCGCTCGACGATCGATCCCGAGGTGTCGCCGCGCCGGTAGACCGAGACACCGAGCGACAGGGTGATCCGTCCGAGGTTCTCGTTGGTCGAGCGCTTGACCAGTTCGCGGGTCAGCAGCGCCTGCCTGACGGTCTCGGCGCTGAACTTGCCGGCGACGATGTCGGCGTCGGGCAGGATGATGGCGAATTCCTCCCCGCCGAAGCGGGTGATGATCGCCTTGTCCTTGAACTTGTCCTTCATCGTTCGGGCGACGAGACGCAGCACCTGATCGCCGGTCAGGTGGCCGTGCGCGTCGTTGAAGTGCTTGAAGAAGTCGATGTCGGCCATCACCAGCGCGAAGGGCTCGCGCCGCAGCGTGGCGTCGTCGATCGTCTTCTGCAGCATCTCCTCGAAATGGCGGCGGTTGGCGAGACCGGTCAGCGGATCGGTCAGCGCCTCGGCCCGGGTCGTCTCGAGCGCCTCGCGCAGGGTGCGGATCTCGTGGGCGCTCTCGCGCAGCTGCGCCTCGAGCTGCGATTTGCGCACGATCTCCTCGCGGGTGGAGAGCACCAGCGCCTCGACCCATTCGCGCAGCCGCTGCCGGTCGGCGGATGGCGGCACCTCGTCCGACATGGCGCTGAGCTGGCCGTGATATTTCTGGCTGGAGGCGAGCGCCTGGTCGACCAGCGCCATCATGCCGTCGATCTCGCCGAGGACCTGCAGGCTGGTGCGCTGCGCCTGCAGCGAAAAGCGGTCGGTGGCGATGAAGCGTTCGTAGAGCGTATCGATGTCGCGGGCGCCGACCTCGCCATTGCCCGCCTCGATGATGCCGGTCAGCGCCATGCTGAGCGCGGGCAGCCCGCCGCTGAGATGGGCGTACCAGACCTCGAAGGAGCGCGGATAGCCGGGCGTGTTGTGCTCGCGCATCGCGGCGACGACGCGCTCGGCGAGATCGTTCGCCGGCGTCGTGGCCTGGCCGTTGGTCGTCATGACGTTCTGTCCCCCGCCCGGCAAAGCAAATAGGCGCTGCGCTGTGCGGGACGTCCGTCCGGTGGCCTCGAACCGGCTCCCGCGGCGGCGGCATTCTGCCGCCACCGTTACAAGGTTACGAGCGGGACGGTTAAGAGCCGGTTTCCCGGAACCGGAGAATCGTCAGCTGCCGAGGCGGACCGGGCGCATCAGGAAGGCGGGGACGTGATCGCCCAGGCCCTTCACGGCCGGGCCGTCGTCCATGTCGTCGCGGCGCTGCGGACGGGGGCGATCATTGCCCTTGCGCGGCGCGCGCGGCTCGGCGGCGGTGTCGACCGGACGCGGGGCGCGTTCGCTCCGCTCGCGCGGCGGGGCAGGCGCCTCGCGGGGCTCGCGCGCCTCGGAGGCTTCCGCTCGCGGCGGACGCGCGTCGCGGCCACCCTTGCGCGAGCGGCCGTCACGGCGTTCCTCGCCGCGGCGACCACGGCGCTCCTCGCGCGGCGCGGCCGGCGGCAGGGACTCGAGCCCGGGGCCGTCGAAGGCGATCGACTGGCCGATCAGCTTCTCGACCGCCGAGACCAGCTTGTCGTCATGCGGGGTGACGATGGTCAGCGCGGTGCCGAGGCGCCCGGCGCGGCCGGTGCGGCCGATGCGGTGGACATAGTCCTCGGCATGGGTCGGCACGTCGAAGTTGAAGACGTGGCTGACCGCCGGGATGTCGAGGCCGCGCGCGGCGACGTCGCTCGCCACCAGGATCGGGTTCTCGCCGGTCCGGAAGGACTCCAGCGCCGCCATGCGGGCGTACTGGTCCATGTCGCCATGCAGGGCGACAGCCGGGAAGCCATGCTTCTGCAGCGACTTGTGCAGCGTGGCGACATCGCGCTTGCGGTTGCAGAACACGATGGCGTTCTGCAGGTCCTTGGCGTCGCGGATCAGGCGGCGCAGCGTCTCGCGCTTCTCATAGTCCTGCCCGTTCGAGGCGATCAGGCGCTGCGTGATCGTCGCGGCGGCGGTGGCCGGCCGCGAGACCTCGATCCGCACCGGATTGTGCAGGAACTGCTCGCTGATGCGCGTGATTTCCGGCGGCATCGTCGCCGTGAAGAACAGGGTCTGCCGGGTGAAGGGCACCAGCTTGCAGACGCGCTCGATGTCCGGGATGAAGCCCATGTCGAGCATGCGGTCGGCCTCGTCGATGACGAGGAGCTCGACGCCGGTGAGCAGCAGCTTACCGCGCTCGACATGGTCGAGCAGGCGGCCGGGCGTCGCGATCAGGACGTCGACGCCGCGGGTGATCTTGGCGTCCTGGTCGCCGAAGGAGACGCCGCCGATCAGCAGCGCGACCGAGAGCTTCTGGTTGACGCCGTAGCGGGTGAAGTTTTCCTCGACCTGGGCGGCGAGCTCGCGCGTCGGCTCGAGGATCAGCGTCCTCGGCATGCGGGCGCGGGCGCGGCCATTCTCGAGGATGGTGAGCATCGGCAGGGTGAAGGCAGCGGTCTTGCCGGTGCCTGTCTGGGCGATACCGAGCACGTCCTTGCGGGCAAGCACGTGCGGGATGGCCTGTTCCTGGATCGGAGTGGGGGTGGTGTAGCCGGCTGTCGTGACCGCCGTCAGAACCTTATCGCTCAGGCCGAGTTCGGCAAATGACATCGAGGGTTGCGCTTCTCAAGGGTCGGTGACACGTGGCGGGATGACCGATCAACCGCGACGGTGGCGCGACTTTGCTTGCCTGCGCGCCTTCGGACGCCCCGTGAATTGCAGAAAAAACGTGGCCAAGTCAACATTCTAGCGAGGTTTGAGGATGAGAAAGGCTGAACGGACGGCGCAGACGGAGCCTCTGGTGCTCGTTCCGGGACTGAATTGCACGCCCGCTCTCTACGCGCCGCAATGGCCGGCGCTCGCCTCGGGGCGCCCGATCCTGGTCGCGGATGCGGCCCGCGACGCCGATATGGGGGCGATCGCCGAGCGGCTCCTGGCCGCCGCGCCGGCGCGTTTCGCGCTCTGCGGCCTGTCCATGGGCGGCTACGTCGCCTTCGAGGTCATGCGCCGCGCGCCGGAGCGGGTGACGCGGCTCGCGCTGCTCGACACCACCGCCAAGGGCCCGACGCAGGAGAGCAATGCGCCGCGCGAGCAGATGATCGCGCTGGCGGAGAAGGGCGCCTTCGACAATGTCGTGACCCTGCTCTGGCAGAAGCTCGTCGCCGAGCACCGGCTCTCAGACGAGGCGCTGCGGCTCCAGGTCCGCCAGATGGCGCTGAATGTCGGGGCGGAGGGCTTCGTGCGCCAGCAGCGTGCGATCATGGCGCGTCCCGACGCCCGGCCGGGGCTTTCGGCGATCGCGGTGCCGACGCTGGTGCTCGTCGGCGCCGAGGACGCGATCACCCCGCCGCAGGATGCGCGCGAGATCGCCGACGGTATCGGTGCCGCGGCGCATTATGTCGAAGTGCCGCGTTGCGGCCATCTCTCGACGCTCGAGGCGCCGGAAACAGTGACGCGGGCGCTGCTGGACTGGTTCGCGCGGCGCTGATGGCGCTTCAGCGCGGGGCGGCGCAGGGATCGAGCCTGATCGCGCCGTCCCGCGGCAGGATCGAGCCGGTGACCTGCGGGTCCGCCTGGCCGCCGACCGCCGCATGGGCCAGCTGCGCGAGCCTGTCGCGGTCGAGCCGTTCGGAGACCAAGTTGGCGGCGACCAGCGAAAGCAGGCCGATCGCGAGGGCGGCCTTGGCTACGCCGGTGACGACCAAGCCGCGCTGGTAGCGCAGGAGCGCGATGACGAACCGCATGGCTGCCCTCCGGAGCCGTGATCGCGGCCCATGCCGCGCGCGATGACGCTAGGGCCTTTGCCGTAAGAAAGCGGTTAACGCGGTGGTTCGCGCCCGTCGGGCCGGCCGCGCCAGTCGCGGAACATCCGCCGTAGCGCCTCCAGCGCCGCCAGGACGGCCGGCCGGCGCCGGCTGCTCGCATGCGAGACCAGATAGATCGCGTCGGCGGTCTCCTCCGGCGGGTCGCACAGGCGCATCAGATCGGGATCTGCGTCGGCGATGAAGCAGGGCGCCATCGAGACCGCGCCGGAGCGACGGATGCTCTCATAGCGGGCCGAGGAATCCCCGACGCGCGCCGCGATCGGCCGTTCGCCGGCCCAGCGGCGGACGAAGGCGTCGATCCGGGTCGAGCCCTCGTTGCTGGAAGAGATGATCGGCGCCGTGGCGGGATCGACGCCGCGCCGGACATAGAGCGCTTGGGTCAGCTGCCCGACCTTCTGGCTGAAATAGCCGGCATCCTCCGGCGGATGATGCATGCGGATCGCGATCTCCGCATCGCCGCGTGCGAGGTCGAGCCGGTCGCGCGTGCTGATGATGACGATCTCGACGCCGCCGGCGGCAGCCGAGATCTCGGCGGCGTGCCGGGTCAGCAGCAGGCTGATCGAGGTCGTCGCGGTGATGCGGATTGGCGTATCGTCCTCGGCGCGAGCGGAGCGGGCGCTGGCGCCGAGGCGCGCGATCGCCTGCGCCGCCTGGGCCGCTTCGGCCGCCATCGCCACGCCGGCCTCGGTCGGGATCAGCCGGTTGGCGCCGCGGGTGAACAGGCCGACGCCGAGCGCGGTCTCGAAGGCCTTCAGACGGCGCGCGACCGTGGTCTCGCTCAGCCCGAGCGCCAGTGCCGCAGCACCCAGCGTGCCGGTCTCGGCGACGGCGTGGAAAATCTCGACATCGGCCCAGGCGAGCCGGGGCGCGCCGGCCAGCCCGCCATCGGGTCGAGCGGCAGAGGCAGGAGGGCGGCCCATCGGCTCAGCGGCCAGAGGCCGCCGGACGGCGCGGGCCGTCTGGAGCGGTCGTCATCGCAAGGGTCTGTGTGGTCGCGCGGCATGGTGCGACCATGACCGCGACCGGGCCGCACCACAGCCCGGCGCATCCGCCGGGGAGCCCCGCAACGCTGCGGCGGGGCAGGGCGCTCACAGGTCGATCAGCTCGCCGGCGAAGGCGGCCCGCTCCTGGATGAAGGAGAAGCGCGCCTCGGGCTTGTTGCCCATCAGGCGCTCCACCGTGTCGGCGGTCTCCTCCTTGGCTTCGTGGTCGACCATGACCTTGAGCAGGATCCGCTTGCCCGGATCCATGGTCGTCTCCTTGAGCTGGGCCGGCATCATCTCGCCAAGGCCCTTGAAGCGGCTGATCTCGGGCTTCTTGCCCTTGAACACCGTCTCCAGCAGCTCGTTCTTGTGGGCGTCGTCGCGGGCATAGACGCTCTTGCCGCCATGCTGCAGCCGATAGAGCGGCGGCACGGCGAGGTAGAGATGCCCCTTCTCGATCAGGCGCGGCATCTGGCGCCAGAAGAAGGTGACCAGCAGCGAGGCGATATGGGCGCCGTCCACGTCGGCATCGGTCATCACGATGACCTTGTCGTAGCGCAGGTCGTCCTCGCGGAACTGGCTGCCGATGCCGCAGCCGAGTGCCAGGATCAGGTCCGAAAGCTGCTGGTTCTGGTTGAGCTTGTCGCGCGTGGCGTTGGCGACGTTCAGGATCTTGCCGCGCAGCGGCAGGATCGCCTGCGTCGCGCGGTTGCGCGCCTGCTTGGCCGAGCCGCCGGCGGAATCGCCCTCGACGATGAAGATCTCGGACCCTGCAGCGCCGGCATGGCTGCAATCGGCGAGCTTGCCCGGCAGTCGCAGCTTGCGGGTCGCGGTCTTGCGCGAGACCTCCTTCTCGAGCCGGCGGCGCATGCGCTCGTCCGCCCGGTCCACCGCCCAGTCGAGCAGGCGCAGCGCCTGGTGGGGCGAGCCCGCCAGCCAGTGGTCAAACGCGTCGCGCACTGCGTTCTCGACGATGCGCGCCGCTTCCAGTGTCGCGAGCTTGTCCTTGGTCTGGCCCTGGAATTCCGGCTCGCGGATGAAGACCGAGAGCATCGCGGCGCAGGTGGCCATCACGTCGTCGGAGGTGACGTGCGCCATGCGCTTGGACTGGCCGAGCCGTTCGGCATGGTCGCGCAGGCCGCGCAGCAGCGCGACGCGCAGACCCTGCTCGTGCGTGCCGCCCTCCGGCGTCGGGATGGTGTTGCAGTAGGAGGAGGAGAAGCCGTCCTCGCCCGTCGCCAGCCAGGCCACCGCCCATTCCAGCGAGCCATGGCCGCCCTCGCGGGTGATCTTGCCGGAGAAGATCGGCTCGGCGACGAGGTCCTTGCCCTCGATCTCGCCGGAGAGATAGTCGCGCAGTCCGCCGGGGAAGCGGAACACCGCCTCGGCCGCGATGTCGCCCTCGGGCTTCAGCAGCGCGGGCGCGCAGCGCCAGCGGATCTCGACGCCGCCGAACAGATAGGCCTTGGAGCGGGCCATGCGGAACAGCCGTGCCGGCGAGAACTGCGCGCCCTCGCCGAAGATCTGCGGGTCGGGATGGAAGCGTACCTTGGTGCCGCGGCGGTTGGCGATGCGCCCGACCGTCTCCAGCGGCCCCTGCGGGAGGCCGCGCGAGAAGTGCTGGCGGTAGAGCATCTGCCCGCGCGCCACCTCGACCTCGAGCCGGTCGGACAGCGCGTTGACCACCGAGACGCCGACGCCGTGCAGGCCGCCGGAGGTCTCGTAGGCACGCGAGTCGAACTTTCCGCCGGCATGGAGGATCGTCATGATCACCTCCAGCGCCGACTTGTCCGGGTATTTCGGATGGGGATCGACCGGGATGCCGCGGCCATTATCCGTCACGGCCAGCGAACCGTCCTCGAACAGCTCGACGTCGATGAAGCTGGCATGGCCGGCGACGGCCTCGTCCATGGCATTGTCGATCACCTCGGCGAAGAGGTGATGCAGCGCGCGCTCGTCGGTGCCGCCGATATACATGCCCGGCCGGCGCCGGACCGGCTCGAGCCCTTCCAGCACCTCGATGGCCGAGGCGTCGTAGCCGGTTTCCGACAGGGTGCCGCCGCGCGGCGCGGCCTTTGCGACGGCCTTCGGCGCGGCAACGGGCGGGCGCGGTTCGACCTGCGCCGCCTTGTCGCCATCTTCGCCGAAAAGATCGTCAGCCATTACATCCGCCTGATTCGCTGTGGGTCCAGAATACCGCATCCGCTCGCCGGCGTGCGCGGTGCTGCGCGTCCGCCGGCCCCTCCTCACGCAATAGACCCAACCTTCCGCGATCGGAAGCCGTACCGCGGCGGAAAGCGCCGCACGGCCGTCGTCATCCCGTCATGGCGCGCTGCCATGGCGAAAGCTGCGGGCCGGTGGAACCCTTGGCCCGCAGCCGGGTTCAGCCATCGTTAAGGCCGTCACCGCGATGATCGCGGCAAGGCAGCGGAAGCTTGGCTCGGCAGGGCTTTCGGATATGCTGCTCGCAAGAGGGGGAGGATAGCATGGCGTCGCGTTCCGTGTCGGTCCCGAAGACCAGGGTTGCGGGTCTCGAAAGGGCCGCTCGCTGTGCGGGAGAGTCCTTCGCCTATGAGGAGACGCCGGCCCAGGCCGACCTGTCCCAGATGCACCGTCTCTGGTGGCTGGCGGCGGTGGTCGCGCTGGTCGGGCTGATGGTGCTGGCCGCCCGCTGAGGCGTCAGGGCTTCCTCAATCTTTGGCGCCGATGCTGGCGCCGAAGGAGCGGCCCATGCGCATTGTCATCGTCAGCGATTTCGGCTCCGTCAACGGAGGCGCCGCCAAGGTCGCCATCGAGAGTGCGCGGGGCCTCGCGGAGGCCGGCGTCAACGTCGTCTTCGCCTGCGCCATCTCGCCGATCTCGGAACGATTGCTCCACCCGCGCATCGAGGTGGTGAGCTTCGAGGGCGAAGATATCTGGCATGTCGGCAGCAGGCTGGCGGCCGCCCGACAGGGCGTCTGGAACGCGCCGGCACACGCCTTTCTGACCGATCTCCTGGCGCGGCAGCCGCGCGGCGAGACCCTCGTGCACCTCCACCAGTGGACTAAAGCCTTCAGCCCGGCCGCGATCGCGGCGGCCCGCGAAAGCGGCCTGCCGGTGGCGATCACCATGCACGACTACTTCTCCTTCTGCCCGGTAGGTGGCTATTTCGACTTCAAGCTCGGCGCGCCCTGTACGGTCCGGCCGATGAGGCCGGGCTGCGTCACCACCAATTGCGACCGCGCGTCCTATGTCCACAAGCTGGTACGGGTCGCCCGGCAATGGCGCTCGGACCAGGCCATGCGCGGGCTGGACGCGCCGCTCTTCATCCATGTCAGCGATTTCGCCCGCCGCTTCGCCGAGCCTTTCCTGCCGCGCCGGGCCCGACATGTCGTCGTCGAGAACATGATGGAGGCGCCGCGCCGTCCCGCCGCCGATCCCGCCGCCAACCGGCATGCGCTCTTTCTCGGGCGCTTCACCCAGGAGAAGGCGGCCGACCTGCTGGCGCGTGCCGCGGCCGAGGCCGGCATGCCGGTGCGTTTCGTCGGCGAAGGGCCGCTCGCCGACGAGATCGCACGGGTCAACCCGCAGGCCGAGGTCAGGGGCTGGGTGCCGGCCGATGCGGTCTTCGCCGAGATCGCGCAGGCGCGCTGCCTGGTGCTGCCCTCGCTCTGGTTCGAGCCTGGGCCACTGGTCATCGCCGAGGCACGCTCGCTCGGCATCCCGGTCGTACTGGCGCGGACCACCGGCCCGGCGAGCTGGATCGTCGACGGCGAAGACGGGCTGCTGGTCGACGGTGGCGACGTGCCCGGCTTGGCGGCGGCGCTGCGCCGGCTCGGCGACGACGCGGTCGTTCGCGCCATGGGGGCGGCGGCCTATCGCCGCTACTGGGAGGATCCGCTGACCACGCGCCGCCATGTCGAGCGCACGATCGCGGCCTATGACGGCCAGCTCGCCCGGCGTCGCGCTGCCTGAGTCTCAGCCGACCGCTTCGGGCCAGCTCGTCGCATAGCGTCGGGCGATCAGATTGTAGCCCTTGGTGCGGTCGCGCTTGAAGGCGTCGAGCTGCCCGGCATCTCTGATCGGTACGATCCGGTCGTCGAGCAGCAGATGCACGAAGAAGCCGCGGTCCGCGAGCAGGTGCCTGGTCAGCGCATGCGAGTCGTCGGCGCCATGGTCCTCGTAGACCACCAGCGCCCCGTCCCGCAGCGCGCGCTCCATGCCCGCCAGCGCCTCGCGCTCCACGCCCTCGACATCGAGCTTGACCACCAGCCGCCGCCCGGCCCAGCCCTGCTCGGCCAGCAGGTCGTCGATCGCGAGAGAGAGCACGCGCTCGCCGGTCGGCCCGTCGCCGTCGGCTGCGATGGCGCGCGCCTCGTGTGCCGCGTCGTCGAGCCGGACCTCGATGTCTGAGCGGTCGAGGATGGCGCGATGCAGGATGGTGATGCGCCCGGCGAAGGCGGCGGTGTTGACGGCGAGCTGCGCGAAGGTCGCGCCCGAGGCCTCGATCGCCAGCACCGGCTTGCCGCCGCCGCGCGAGGGCGCGGCGGCGAAGACCGACCAGTAGCCGATATTGGCGCCGCAATCGACGAAGCCGTAATCGACGCCGCGCAGCAGCGTCAGGAACCGTGCGAGCTCGGGCTCGTGATCGTAGGAGCGCAGCAGCATCCGGTTCCAGTAGGGATCGCTGGCGGGAAAGCGGATCGTCGCGTCGGGGCCGAGGCTGACGGCTGCATCGCGGCCGGCGAAGGCGAGGCGCCCGACCAGCCGGCAGGCCTTGTAGAGCCCGCGCTGCATCACGGGGCGCGACAGCAGGCCATAGACGTCGAGGGCGCCGACGAGGCCCCGCGCCATCCGGCTCTCCGCGGTGAGGCGGCCGGTGCTGCGGTCCATGGCGACGACGACGTTCGACTTGTCGGGCATGCGGCGCTCCGGAACCGGCCTCGGGCCTTCGTGTCTAGGGCGCAGGGTTTTCCGGGCGGTAAAGGCGATCGTCGAAAGCTGTGGGCAACCCGGCCGCAACGAAAAAGGCCGGAGCGTCGCCGCCCCGGCCTTCGGACCGTGAGAGCGCGGCCAGGCCGCGCCCGTCATCAGTAGGAGTAGTACATCGCGAACTCGACCGGATGCGGGGTCATCTCGTAGCGCATCACGTCCTGCATCTTGAGCTCGATGAAGCTTTCGATGAAGTCGTCGGTGAAGACGCCGCCGGCCTTGAGGAAGGCGTTGTCCTTCTTCAGGGCGTCGAGCGCCTCGCGCAGCGAGCCGCAGACGGTCGGGATCTTCTTCAGCTCACGCGGCGGCAGGTCGTAGAGATCCTTGTCCATGGCTGCGCCCGGATCGATCTTGTTCACGATGCCGTCCAGGCCGGCCATCAGCATGGCCGCGAAGGCGAGGTAGGGGTTCGCCATCGGATCGGGGAAGCGGACTTCGACGCGCTTGGCCTTCGGCGAGGTCGTCCACGGAATACGGCAGGAGGCCGAGCGGTTGCGCGCCGAATAGGCGAGCAGCACCGGAGCCTCATAGCCCGGGACGAGGCGCTTGTAGGAGTTGGTCGAGGGGTTGGTGAAGGCGTTCAGCGCCTTGGCGTGCTTGATGATGCCGCCGATGTACCACAGGCACTCCTGCGACAGGTCGGCATACTTGTTGCCGGCGAAGAGGGGCTTGCCGCCCTTCCAGATCGACTGGTGCACGTGCATGCCCGAGCCGTTGTCGCCGAAGATCGGCTTCGGCATGAACGTCGCGGTCTTGCCGTAGCTCTGGGCGACGTTGTGGATGCAGTACTTGTAGATCTGCATCAGGTCGGCGGTGTGCGTCAGCGTGTCGAACTTCATGCCGAGCTCGTGCTGGGCCGAAGCGACCTCGTGATGGTGCTTCTCGACCTTGACGCCCATCGACGCCATCGCGGCCAGCATCTCGCCGCGCATGTCCTGGGCGGAATCCTGCGGCGGGACCGGGAAGTAGCCGCCCTTGGTGGCGATGCGGTGGCCGAGGTTGCCGCCCTCGTAATCGGCGTAGCCGTTGATCGGCAGCTCGACGTTATCGAGCTTGAACCCGGTGTGGTACGGGTCGGCCGCGATCTTGACGTCGTCGAAGACGAAGAACTCGGCTTCCGGGCCGACGTAGACGGTGTCGCCGATGCCGGTCGACTTCAGATAGGCCTCGGCCTTCTTGGCGATGCCGCGCGGGTCGCGGCTGTAGGGCTCGCCGGTGCCGGGTTCGAGCACGTCGCAGGTGATGACCATCGTCGAGGCCGAGAAGAACGGGTCGATCGTGGCGGTGGTCGGATCGGGCATCAGGAGCATGTCCGACTCGTTGATCGCCTTCCAGCCGGCGATCGAGGAGCCGTCGAACATCGTGCCCTCGGCGAAGATCTCTTCGTCGATCAGGCCGATGTCGAAGGTCACATGCTGCCACTTGCCGCGCGGGTCGGTGAAGCGGAAGTCGACATACTTGACGTCATTGTCCTTGATCGCCTTCAGAACATCTTTGGCGTTCTTCATTTTCGACTTTCCTCTCGTCGACTTGCGTTTCTTCACAACCGGCACCGCGGCGGCCGTCCAGGCCGCTGGTGCGCGCTGATCCCGGGTCTAAAAGGGAGCTGTCCGCTCAGATCGCGTCCGCGCCGGACTCGCCCGTGCGGATGCGGATCGCCCCCTCGACCGTCGATACAAAAATCTTGCCATCGCCGATGCGGCCGGTCTGGGCCGCCTTCTTGATGGCCTCGATCGCGGGCTCGACCATCTCGTCGGCCAGCACGATCTCGATCTTCACCTTCGGCAGGAAATCCACCACGTATTCGGCGCCGCGATAGAGCTCGGTATGGCCCTTTTGGCGGCCGAACCCCTTGGCCTCGAGCACCGTGATGCCCTGGAGACCGACTTCCTGCAGCGCTTCCTTCACCTCGTCGAGCTTGAAGGGTTTGATGATCGCTTCGATCTTCTTCATGCGCCGACCAGCCTCCGTGGCGTAGGATTCCGAAAACATACAGTCTCAGGCCTCGTCCGCCATGCCTTGCGGCATGGCATGGTTGACACCGTCCGAGCGAGGCCCCGCCTGTTCTGCTCATAGCATTGGCGGGGTTACGCGCCATGCCGAAGCTTAGGCAAAGTCGCCTATCGATGCGGCGGAAAACAGCCCAAAATATAAGCATATGCCTCATTGCTGGGCTATCTGCCTGCGCGGTGCCCTTCTTGTGTCACACGGGGGCTTCCCCGATGATCCCGCCATGACCGCTGCCGACCTGGATTCACTCGCCCTTCTGACCGCGGCCCAGATGGCCGCCTGCGATGCCGCCACCATCCCCGCCGGCACGAAGGGCATCGTCCTGATGGAGCGCGCGGGCAGGGCGGTCGCTGAGGCTGCGCTCCGGCGGACGACGCCGGGCGAGCGAATCCTCGTGCTCTGCGGCCCCGGGAACAATGGCGGGGATGGCTTCGTCGCCGCCCGGCTCCTTGCCGCCGAGGGGCGCGCGGTCTCGCTCGCGCTCGCCGGAGACCCGGCTGCCCTGCGCGGCGACGCAGCGCTCGCCGCCGGTGGCTGGAGCGGGGCCGTGCTGCCACTGGCTGAGGCTTCGCCCGAAGGCTGTTCGCTGGTGATCGACGCGCTCTTCGGCGCCGGGTTGTCGCGTCCGCTGGAGGGCGAGGTCGCCGCCATGGTGACGCGTCTCAACCGGCTCGCGCTGCCGGTCCTGGCGGTCGACATGCCCAGCGGCGCCTCTGGCGACAGCGGTCTCGCCGCGGGCGTTGCGGTCCAGGCAGCCGAGACCGTGACCTTCTTCCGTCTCAAGCCCGGCCATCTGCTCCATCCCGGCCGCGCGCTCTGCGGCGCCGTGACTCTGGCCGATATCGGCATCGATCCGGCACACGTCTTCGGGCCGGGCGGCGTCACGCCTTATGCCTGTCGTAACGCGCCCGGCCTCTGGCAGGTCGAGCTGCCGCGTCATGGTGAGGCGACGCATAAATTCGGGCGCGGCGCCGTGCTCGTCGCGGCCGGCGGACTGGCCGGCGTCGGCGCGCCCCGGCTCGGCGCCCGTGCCGCGCTGCGCAGCGGCGCCGGCCTCGCGACCATTCTCTGCACGCCGGACGCACTGCCGGTGCACGCCGCGCGCGGGCCGGATGCGGTGATGCAGGTCGCCATTGCTGACGAGGTCGCGCTGGATGAGCTGCTCGACACGCGCCGTGCCGAGGCGCTGCTGATCGGTCCGGCGCTGGGGCTCGACGAACGAGGACACGCGCTGACGCTGGCAGCCCTGCGCCGGGCGACGCTGCCCGCGGTCTTCGATGCCGATGCCGTCACGCATCTTGCGCGCGACCCGGAGCTTGCGATGCAGGCGGGCCCTGCGCGTCAGGCGCCCTTCGTGCTCACGCCGCACGAGGGCGAGTTCATGCGCCTGTTCGGCCATGTCGCGGCCTGCGCGCCGGGGCTCGCCAAGCCGGAACGCGCCGCGGCCGCAGCGCGCCTCAGCGGCGGCATAGTTGTGCTGAAGGGGGCGGACAGCGTCATCGCTGCGCCGGATGGGCGGCTCGCCATCAACGCAACAGGCTCGCCCGCGCTGGCGACGGCGGGGTCGGGCGACGTGCTCGGCGGAATTATCACCGGCCTGCTGGCGCAGGGCATGCCGGCTTTCGAGGCGGCCTGTGCCGCGGTCTACCTGCACGGCCGCGCGGGCGAACGGCTCGGCATGGGGCTGATCGCCGACGAGCTACCCGAGGCGCTGCCCCCACTCCTCGTCGAGGTCCGTGGCCAGGCGTCTCATGATTAGGCGCGAAAAAAGCCCCGTCCCGGGAAGGGACGGGGCCGATAGCCGGCGTCAGCTCCCGAGCGGCTTGATCAGCGGGCGGTGTAGCTGACCGGCGGAGCGTCGGTGAGCTGCTCCTTGGTCATCGTGATCTTGCCGTGGTCGGGATACATGTTGTCGGTCTTGGCCGTGGTCGACGGCATCGCCGGGGCAGGCGCAGTGCCCGAGCCGCCGGCCGGGGTCGCGGCGGGCTGCATCGGCATGTCGCTCCACTGCACCTGATCGAACGGGATCGCCACATCCTTCGCACCGATACCGAGGAAGCCGCCGACGCCGACCGTCACCATTTCGATCTTGCCGGTCTTGTCGAGCACGATCTCGGTCACGTCACCGACCTTCTTCTGGTCCGGGCCGTAGATGTCGACGCCGATCAGTTTCGAGGCGCGCCACTTGCCCTGGCCTGTCAGATTGTTCTCTGCCCCCGCCGCAGCGCCGGTCGGGGCGGTCACCGCCGGGGCGGCAGGCTGGGGAGCGGCCGGAGCCGTCGGAGCAGCCGTCTGCGCCATTGCGGCCGTCGCGAGCATGGTGGTGCCGATGGCGGTCATTGCAATATGTCGCATATACATAAATGCTCTCCTGTCGCTCTGGTGAAACTCTATGCACCATCAACGCGACGGGGCCGGTTTGGTTCTCCGGTCTGCGCGAATTTTTTGTTGTGCCGAACCGAATTTCATCTTGGAGATGAGCCAGCCAAACTGTGGGTGGCGTGTGGCCGGGGAATCTCTTGCAGCCGGTCGGATTGGCGGGCCGATTCGATCTTGGATGACTTAGGGGAATATCGGCTGGGCGCTTATCCGGCACCGCAGCAACCGATCGCCGGCGGAAACTGCGGCGCGACGCTGCGAAATCAGGGCTGGATCGCGGAGCCCGCCGGGCAAAGCCGGCCGGAAATGGTGAGCGGGGAGGGGATCGAACCCTCGACCACATGATTAAAAGTCACGTGCTCTACCGCTGAGCTACCCGCCCTCACCGGCGCGGTGAATAGGCATCGCCGGGCTCCGGGTCAACATTGTTCGCGCCGCCGCATCGTGCCAGAAGCGCGCCGGAGGTCGCCGATGCCGTCTGACACGCCCCTTCCTGGTTTCCGGATCGCCGCGGCCGCCGTTCTCGCGGCGGCCGATGCCGTCTCGCGCGCGGCCATGGAGCGCTGAGCGATGGCGCACGACGCTCAAGGCGCCGACGATTCCGCGCTTCGCGCCGGCTGGGCGCGCTGGGCCGCGACCTTCGTCTTCGTCGCCTGCGGGCTCTGCGCCGCGCTGCTCGGCTTCGTGGCGGTGATGGACCCCTATGGCGTGCGCGTGCGCCAGGGTGAGCCTGCCCGGCCACTGATGGATCTCAACCAGCGCTTCATGTACCCGCAGCTGGTGCGTTCGGGCGCCTTCGATTCCGCCGTGATCGGCACCTCGACTTTGCGCCTGCTCGATCCGGTCCGCCTGTCGCAGGGCCTCGGCGGCCGCTTCGTCAATCTCGGCATGAATGCCGCCACGCCCTGGGAGCAGGTCCGGATGGCGCGGCTCTTCGCCCGCGAGGTCGCCAGCCCGGCGCGGCTGGTCTGGGGCATCGACCTGCCCTGGTGCGAGGCGGATGCGACGCAGGAGGCCAAGCGGCTGACCCCGCGGCCTTTCCCGCCCTGGCTCTATGATGGCGCGCGCTGGCTCGCCTGGCCGAAGCAGCTGAACTTCACCACGCTGGAGATCGCCGTTCGGCTGGCTGCCTACCGCTTCGGCCTCGCGCCGGAGCGCATCCGCGGTGACGGCTACGAGGTCTTCACCCCGCCGGAAGGCACCTACGACCTCGCCCGTGCCCGCTTCCACCTCTATCGCGACCATGGCGGGCGGGCGCCGGACCTGCGGCCGCTGGCGCAACCCGAGCAGGTCACCCCTGCGCAACAGGCGCTCTGGCGCTTTCCGGCGCTGGCCTGGCTCGACGAGACGCTCGCGGAATTCCCGGCGCAGACGCGGGTGACGCTGGTGCTGCCGCCGGTGCATGCCGGCGCCCTGCCGCGCGAGGGCTCCGCCGCCTGGCAGCGTTTCGCCGCCTGCAAGGCCGAGATCGGCCGCGTCGCGGCGCGGCATGGCGCGATCGTCGCCGATTACGCCCATCGCTCCAGCCTGACCACGGTCGATGAGAACTACTGGGATCCGGCGCATTACCGCCTGCCGACGGCGCGGCGGATCGAGGACGATCTGGTGGCGATTGGCACCGGGCAGGGGCGCCCGGCCGGCGATGTGCTGCGGGTGATCGCGCCGGTTCGTTAACGCGCCGGAAACCCTGTTCGGCTAGCCTCGCGCCATGGTCATCCGTCGCGGCGTTCGCTCCCTTCTGGTCGCTCTGGCGCTCTACCTCGTCTCGGGCGGGGTGGTTGGCTACTTCATGTTCCATGCCCATCACGGCGCCCGCGGGCTGGAGACGCTCGGCGGCCTGCGCGAGCAGATCGGCGACATGGAGAAAGAGCTCGCCGGCCTGGTCGGCGAGCGGCGTGGCTGGGAGAAGCGCCTCAGCCTGATGCGCGACGAGGCGGTCGATCGCGATCTGCTCGACGAGCGCGCCCGCGACATGCTGGGCCGGGTGCATCGGAACGACGTCGTGGTGATGGGGCGCTGAGCCGGCGCGGCATCGCGATAGTCGCAAACCGATCGATTAACTTGTTTCAAGTTAATTCGTGATAGTCTAGAAACTCCAGTGCATTAGCCTATGTTGCGCTGCGAGATGCTGCCCTCGCCAAGGGTTTTGCGTTCCTCTACAACCTAGTTCAGTTGAGCTTGGGAGGACGCTGATGGCGACGGCCACGCGCAAGACGAAGGCTGCTTCGACGGCGAAAGCCGCCGGCAAGGGAGCCGCGAAGACGGGGGCGAATGCGACCTCCGGCATCCCGAATGTTCCGGTTTTCGACAAGGACGAGGAGCTCGCGGCCTATCGCGAGATGCTGCTGATCCGCCGTTTCGAGGAGAAGGCCGGCCAGATGTACGGCATGGGCCTGATCGGCGGCTTCTGCCACCTCTATATCGGCCAGGAAGCGGTCGTCGTCGGCGTCCAGATGGCGTCGAAGGAGGGTGACCAGGTCATCACCGGCTATCGCGACCACGGCCACATGCTGGCCTGCGGCATGGAATCGCGCGGCGTGATGGCCGAGCTGACCGGCCGGCGCGGCGGGTACTCCCGCGGCAAGGGCGGCTCGATGCACATGTTCAGCCGCGAGAAGAACTTCTACGGCGGCCACGGCATCGTCGGCGCCCAGGTCTCGCTCGGCACCGGGCTCGGCTTCGCCAACTGGTACCGCCAGGACGGCAGCGTATCGCTGACCTATTTCGGCGACGGCGCGGCCAATCAGGGCCAGGTCTACGAGAGCTTCAACATGGCCCAGCTCTGGAAGCTGCCGGTCGTGTTCATCATCGAGAACAACCGCTACGCCATGGGCACGGCGGTGACCCGCGCCTCGGCGCAGACCGACTTCTCCAAGCGCGGCCTGTCCTTCGGCATTCCGGGCGAGCAGGTCGACGGCATGGACGTCCGCGCGGTGCGCGAGGCAGCCGAGCGCGCCATCGAGCACGCGCGCTCCGGCAACGGCCCCTACATCCTCGAGATGCAGACCTATCGCTATCGCGGCCACTCTATGTCCGACCCGGCGAAGTACCGCTCGAAGGACGAGGTCCAGCGCATGCGCGAGGAGCACGATCCGATCGAGCAGGTGCGGGCGCGTCTGCTGCGCGAGCACAAGGTCGCCGAGGACGAGCTCAAGGCGATCGACGCCAAGGTTCGCGAGATCGTCAACGACGCGGCCGAGTTCGCGACGCACGACCCGGAGCCGGACGTCTCCGAGCTCTTCACCGACATCCTGCTGGAGCCGGCGCAGGCCTAACGGCCGCGCCATCCACCGTTCTCAAGGGCCCACGCGGCCCCCAGATATCCGGGTGCGTTCATGCCGATCGACATTCTGATGCCCGCCCTGTCGCCGACCATGGAGCAGGGCAAGCTCGCCAAATGGCTGAAAGCCGAGGGCGACACCGTCAAGGCCGGCGACATCATCGCCGAGATCGAGACCGACAAGGCCACCATGGAGGTCGAGGCGGTCGATGAGGGCGTGCTCGCCAAGATCCTGATCGCCGACGGCACCGAGAACGTCGCGGTCAACACCCCGATCGGCGTCATCGCGGCCGAGGGCGAGGACGTCGCGGCGGCTGCCGCCGCCGGCGGCAAGTCACCGGAGAGGCCGGCCGAGGCCAAGCCCGCCGAAAGCGATCCCAAGGCTGCCCAGTCGGCGCCGCCGGCCGCCGTCGGCGAGGCCCCGCAGGTCGCGGCGGCCCCCAAGGCGGATTCGGCCGTGCCGCCGCAGCCCAAGGCCTATGACGCCTCCTCCGAGTTCCCGGCCGGTGCCGAGGTCGTCTCGATGACGGTCCGCGAGGCGCTGCGCGACGCCATGGCCGAGGAGATGCGCCGCGACGCCGACGTCTTCGTGATGGGCGAGGAGGTCGCCGAATACCAGGGCGCCTACAAGGTCACGCAGGGCCTGCTGCAGGAATTCGGCGCGCGCCGCGTCATCGACACCCCGATCACCGAGCACGGCTTCGCCGGCATCGGCGTCGGCGCCGCCCTGTCGGGCCTGCGCCCGGTCGTCGAGTTCATGACCTTCAACTTCGCCATGCAGGCGATCGACCAGATCATCAACTCGGCCGCCAAGACGCTCTACATGTCGGGCGGGCAGATGGGCTGCCCGATCGTCTTCCGCGGCCCTAACGGTGCCGCCGCCCGCGTCGGCGCACAGCACAGCCACGACTACGCCGCCTGGTATTCCAACGTGCCGGGCCTGAAGGTGGTGATGCCCTACAGCGCCTCCGACGCGAAGGGCCTGCTCAAGAGCGCGATCCGCGATCCCAACCCGGTGATCTTCCTCGAGAACGAGATCCTTTACGGCCGCTCCTTCGAGGTGCCGAAGGGCGACGACTTCCTGATCCCGATCGGCAAGGCCAAGGTTGTCCGCCAGGGCACGGACGTGACCATCGTCTCCTTCGGCATCGGCATGACCTATGCGCTCGGCGCCGCCGAGGCGCTGGCCAAGGAAGGCATCGAGGCGGAGGTCATCGACCTGCGCACGATCCGCCCGATGGACATCGAGACCGTGATCGCCTCGGTGCAGAAGACCAATCGCTGCGTCGCGGTCGAGGAAGGCTTCCCGCAGTCCGGCGTCACCGCCGAGATCGGCATGAAGATCATGGAGGCGGCCTTCGACTATCTCGACGCGCCCGTGGCCCGGGTCACCGGCAAGGACGTGCCGATGCCCTACGCCGCCAATCTCGAGAAGCTGGCCCTGCCGAACATCGGCGAGGTCGTCGCGGCCGCCAAGGCCGTCTGCTACCGCTGAGAAGGGGCTTAAGCGATGCCAACCAACATCCTGATGCCCGCGCTCTCTCCCACGATGGAGAAGGGCAATCTCGCCAAGTGGCTGAAGAAGGAAGGCGACACGATCAAGTCCGGCGACGTCATCGCCGAGATCGAGACCGACAAGGCGACCATGGAGGTCGAGGCGGTCGACGAGGGCGTGCTCGCCAAGATCGTGGTGCCCGAAGGCACCAGCGACGTCGCCGTCAACGCGGTGATCGGCATCATTGCGGCCGAGGGCGAGGATGCGAGCGCCGTCTCGGCGCCAGCAAAGGCCGAGGCTCCCAAGGCCGAGGCGCCCAAGGCTGACACTGCCAAGGCGGATGCGCCGAAGCCCGACACTGCGAAGGCCGAGGCTCCCAAGGCCGACGCCCCCAAGGCAGACGCGAAGGCGGAGCCGGCCAAGGCCCGCCCGGCATCCGGCGGCTCGCGTGCCTTCGCCTCGCCGCTGGCGCGTCGCCTGGCGAAGGAAGCCGGGATCGATCTCGGTACGGTTCAGGGTTCTGGTCCGCATGGCCGGATCGTCGAGAAGGACATCGCGGCGGCGAGGGCCGGTGGTGGAGCCAAGACCGCGAACGCATCTGTCTCCCAGACAAGCGCACCTTCTGCGCCGATGCCGGCCGCCGCGCCGCTCGCCACCGGCCAGTCGGACGAGCAGGT
>NZ_JBDJKW010000010.1:0-141509 GCF_039673065.1 Allobosea sp. TWI1241
GGCGGCAGCACGGCCGGCTCCAGCGGCTGCAGCGGCGCGGGTTCGGACGCCTGCGGCTCGACGGCCGCCGGCTCATGGCGGCGCTCGACCTCGCGCGTCACGGGCGCTGCGGGTGCGGGCGCGGCGCTCAGCAGCGGCGCGGGATGGCGCGCCGTCTGGAACAGCAGCGCGTTCATCACGATCGCGACCGCGGTGGCCAGGAAGAGCACGACGACGAGGCCGCGGCCGGGCCGGCGGCCGAGCCAGGACAGGATGCGCGCCGCGAGCGAGCGCTTGCCGCGCTTCGTGGCTGACGCGCGCCGCGGCGGCACGGCCAGCGTCGCAGTCGTACGGGCACGGGCGGCAAGGGTAGCGGACATCGTCTCTGCTCTCGGTCGTCAGGCGGTCAGGCGGAAGGGCTGCTTGGTCTCCAGGCCCCGGCGGGGAGCGCGGGCATGGGTGGCGATGCGCACGGGCTCGGCGGTCTCGGCGGCGCCCGACAGCGGCAGGCGCACGGCGACGCGGGTGCCGACGCCCGGCGCGCTCTCGATGCCGACGGTGCCGCCGTGCAGGCCGACGAGGCCGCGAACCACCGAAAGCCCGAGGCCGGTGCCGTCATGCGGCCGGTCATAAGCGGAGCAGACCTGGAAGAAGGGGTCGCCGAGCTTCGGCAGGTCGTTGGCGGCGATGCCGATGCCGGTGTCGGAGACCGAGAGGTCGAGCATGCCGCCGTCGCGAACCAGGGCCAGCGTCACGCGCCCGCCGGGCGGGGTGAACTTGATGGCGTTGGAGAGCAGGTTGAACATGATCTGCTTCAGCGCGCGCTTGTCGCCGACCAGCGCCGGCAGGCCGGGACCGACCACGCGCTCCAGCGTCACCGCACCGGACTCCGCCTTGAGCGCCAGCACGGCGCAGCATTCATCAGCCAGCTTCGCAACGTCGAGCGTGTCGCGCTCGATCGTCATCGCCCCGCTCTCCATCTTGGAGACGTCGAGCAGGGCATTGACCACTTCGAGCAGATGGTGGCCGGCGTCGCGGACGAGGCAGGCGTATTCCTTGCGGCGGCGATCGTCGAGCGTATCGGCGAGTTCGCCGCCCAGCATCTCGGAGAAGCCGATGATCGCGTTGAGCGGCGTGCGCAGCTCATGGCTGACGGTGGCGAGGAACTGCGACGACTTGAGCTCACGCACCCGCGGCGCCTGATCGCGCTCGCGCAGCTGCTCGCGCTCGCAGCGCTCGGTGACGTCGCGGGAGACGCAGACCACCGCGGCGCCGTCCTCGCCGCCGGTCACGCGGCTGGCCTGCAGGTCGAGCCAGCGCACCACCGGAGCCGGGATGCCGTCTTCAGGCGCCGGCGCCAGGAACAGCACGCGGATGCAAGCGCCGGCGCGGCCTTCGCCATGGGCGGCGTCGCTCAGCGCCTTCAGGAAGAGCGGACGATCGGCGATGTGGACGCGCTCGAACAGGCCGCGGCCAAGCAGCTCCGCCGGCGCGGCGCCGGCGAGATCGCGCGCCGCCTCGCTGGCGAAGAGCACGCCGCCGGCGGCATCGTGCCAGGTGACCAGATCGCCGACATGGTCGAGCGTCAGCAGGGTCCGGCCGTCGGGTCGCGACGAAGGGGCCGCGATGGCGGCAGCTTCGCGCCGCCCGAAACGGCCGAATCCGGCGCCCGCGACGAGGCCGAGCGCCAGCGCCGGCACGGCGGCGACCAGCCAGAGCGGCAGCGCAGCGACCGGGCCGGGCCCGGCGAGCATGGCGAGCAGCGGCAGGGCGCAGAGCGCGATCGCGCCGTCGCGCAGCCCGTCGCGGCGGGCACCGGCCAGAAGCGATTCGGCGGGAACGAGCGCCAGCAGCAGCAAGGCCGGCGAGGCCAGCCCGCCGGTGGCGGCGGCGATGCAGGCGACGAGCAGGGTCAGCGCCGCGGCGGAGATGGCATGGGCGAGACCGAGCCGGCCGGTGCGCGACAGCAGCACCGCCGCGAGCAGCGGCAGGCTGATGGCGACGAGGCCGAGAAGCTCCAGCGTCTCGAGCCGGCCGCGCCAGGCGAGATAGGCTGGCAGCAGGGCGAAGGCGGCGGCGCCTGCCCCGAGCCGGGTCAGCATGAAGCGCTCATGCCGCTGGCGCAGCCGCGCCTCGGCCTGCGCCGACGGATGCACCATCGCCGCGACCTGCGCCCTGACCGCCATCATCATGCTGGAGACACGCAACAAACGCACAACCTCTGTCGACCTTCGACGAACACGCCGTGGCCTCGTTGAAGCCGATCCTCGCCACGGGCGTTTAAGCGGGGCTTAAAACGACCGCACACCGGCTTAGGGAAACAGCGTCGTCGGAAACGGTTTTCACCTGCAAAGTCATATATTTAATTCAAATTCTCCCGATCGGTTCCCTGTGGAGGCTTGTTGGCTTCAGGGTGAACGGAAGCTGAAGAGGCGAGGCCGCATTCGATTCAAATTGAACCTTTGCCGCACACCCGCCGTTTCGAGGCCGCGATTATGATGGGCCCATCGGAAGTCGGGATGCTTCCGGATTGCACGGGGACGAGCATGCGCTTTCTGTTTCGCAGCCTGGTGATCATCGCGGTGATCGCGCTGAACTCGCCGGTCTGGCAGTCGGCCACCGGCGAGCCGGCACCGATCGATTCGGCGCAGGCGATCGCGATCCTTGCGAAGATCGATCCGAAGGCGGCGATGCAGGGCGCCGTCAGCCTGCGCGAGGCCGCCGAGGTGCTGGCCGGGCTGGAGCCCGAAACCCGCGCGCGCATGCTCGAACTCGCCGCGACCGCGATCGCCGGCAAGGAAGCGGCCCAGGCGCCGCGCCACTGACGCTTCACCCTTGACCTCGCCGCGCGGGCCTAGGAAGACAGCCCGTCCGCCCCCGCGCTTCCGGCGGGCGGCCAGCCGGACAGGTCCATGAGCGAAACCCTCGACGAGATCATCGCCAATTTCGAGCTGCTCGACGACTGGGACGACCGGTATCGCTATCTGATCGAGCTCGGCCGCGCGCTCGCGCCCCTGCCGGAGGAGGCGCATAGCGAGGCCAACAAGGTCCGCGGCTGCGCCAGCCAGGTCTGGCTCGACACCGGCTATGAGGGCGGGCCGGGGCCCGCGACACGCCTCATCTTCCGCGGCGACAGCGACGCGCATATCGTGCGCGGGCTGGTGGCGCTGGCGATCGCGATCCATTCGGGCAAGACGGCCGAAGAGATCCTCGCCACCGACGCCTTCGCGATCTATGAGCGGCTCGGCCTCGCCGCCCATCTCACCCCGCAGCGCTCCAATGGCGTCCGCTCGATGCTCGACCGGATCAGGGCGGACGCGGGCAAGGCGCTCGCCTGAGCCGACCCGCCTGCGGTCAGCCCAACGTCGGCCGGCTGCCCTCCTCGCGCCAGACATGCCCGCCGGGCCGCGGCGGGCGGGGCGGCTGCGCCAGGCCGTAATGCTCGGCCAGCGCCTGGAGAGCCAGCCGCAGCACCACCTTGGCCGAGCGCGCCGGCCAGCGCCGCTCCCGCTCGACCTGGTCCAGCCCTTTCAGGAAGCCGCAGACGTCGATCGCCAGCCCGGACAGCTCCGGCCCGAGCCGGTCGCAGGCGCGGCGGGCGCGCTGGCGGGCGGCGAGGCTGGAATCGGAGGCGTCGGCCGGGCCATGCCGGGCCGAATGCGTCCCGGCTGCAAGCGCGGCATCCCAGTTGACGGTCAGGCGCGGCAGCATCTGCGCCAAGGTCAGATCGGCGCGGAAGCGCTCGCCGGCGGCGAACTCCTCCTGCGTGATCTGCGGTGCGCCGTCCTTGCCGCGACGGCGGAACAGCCAGAGCAGCGGGCTCTCGCGCTCGTCGAGCAGCACCGGCTGCGGCGCTCCATCGACGACGAGCCGGTCCTGCGCGACCGTCCGGCCCGGCCCGGCTGCGCGCAGAGCGAGCCGCCTCGCCTTGCCGCTGCCGGACCATTCGGCGAGGCCGGCGCCGACCAGCTCGACAGCTTCCTCCGGCGGTACATAGCCGGCACCGAGCGTCGCGCCCCCACCGGAGACACGGTAGAGCGCGAGGCGGCCGCAGCCGAAGGGCGAATGGACGGCGAAGGCGCCGGGTTGCTGCAGGTGGCGCAGCAGCCGGCCGGACGTACCGGTATGCAGCTCGCTCATCACCGATCCTCCGGATGGTCGCCATGGTGGAGCCGGCCGTCCTGCAGACGGCGGTTGAGGCGCATCAGCCCGGCCTCCAGCGCCGAGAGCCCGAGATCGAAGCCGGGCTGGTCGCGCCGGTCCTCGACCAGCGCGCAGGCATGGCGCACCGTGGTGCGGTCGCGGCCGAAGGCCTGGCCGACCTGCGAGAGATTCAGCCCGCAGCCGACATGGGCGAGGTACATGGCGACCTGACGGGCGAAGGCGACGCGCCGGACGCCACGCAGGCTCTGGCGCAGCGCCGGGACCGGCATGGCATGGGCGGCGCAGACGCTGACCTCCGCGAGACGGGCACCGGCGCTGCGCCGCAGCGATTCGCCGGGGTGGGCAGATAGTGAGTTCATGATATGTTCCCTCCCGCGGATCGGCGGCACGGCGAGCGCGGCCTAATGTGTTAAGGACTATATTCCTAGTTTCGATGCTGCAAGGCCGGTGACGCTTGGGCGGGGACAAGTCCTGTCAGGACATGGCAGGAACGAGACGGGGGCCGGCGGGAGCTCTCGCCCGCCGCGTGCCGGCATTGAGCCGGCGTCTAGCCGCGGGCGCAGCGGCGGCGCGGCCAGATGGCGTAACGTTCATCGCGTGAGGTTCGCCAAGTATAGCTGCACAAAAAAACGCCGCCGGCTGCTGCCGACGGCGTCATCATCCTGGGCTCGCCTGCGCTGCCGACAGCGGTCCCAGCGGACCGACCCGGCAGGGCGGCGGGAGGCTGCGATCAGCGGCGCTTGCGGCGCTGCTGGCCCAGGCCCATCTTCTTCGCGAGCTGCGAGCGCGCCTCGGCATAGTTCGGGGCGACCATCGGATAGTCGGGCGGCAGACCCCACTTCTCGCGATACTGCTCGGGCGACATGTTGTACTGCGTGCGCAGATGGCGCTTCAGCGACTTGAACTTCTTGCCGTCTTCCAGGCAGATCAGATAATCAGCCGTGATCGACTTCTTGACCGGGATGGCCGGCTTCGGCGCCTCGACCGGGGCGGCCGGCACGGCACCATCGACGACCCGGCTCAGGGCCTGATGAACATCGCTGATCAGCGCCGGCAGCTCCGAAGCAGGCACGGAGTTGTTCGAAACATAGGCAGACACGATGTCGGCGGTGAGCTCGATGAATTCCGAGCCGTCTTGTTCGGCCATTTGAAGGTGCTCCATAAGATCTCTTGACGAGGCGACCCGATGAACCGCCCGCGGCGTCGCGCGAGAGGAAAACCCGCCCCAGACTCCGGCCGGGGAGAAGCGCGGAAGCCTGACGCAACGGAAACCCGCGCGAGGCGGATCAGTCATACATTCGTCTAAAGCACCCCCGCCCCTGCCGCAAGTGGTATTGTGAGGAGACGAATACCTGAAAGACACTGAAAAATCTTGGCCGCGATCGGCAAACACGGTAACGACATTCTGAATCTGTAGTTCATCGGCGTGTCTCGGCTGTCTTGCCAGCGCCGCGTCCCATGGCTACCTCTCGCCGGCCGGGCGAGGTCGACGGGATGCGGCCAGCCGCCCCGGACCGGACCTGGACGGAGAAGTCCCATGTCGCGACGCGCCACCCCCCAAGCCTCCGCCCCAAAAGCCTCCGGTCGCCGGTCCGGCCCGCCCATCGCTGATGTCCGCCCGCAGCCGCGGACCGTGCACGGCGTCGCGCTCACCGACGATTACGCCTGGCTGCGGGCCGAGAACTGGCGCGACGTGCTGCGCGAGCCGGATCTGCTCGCCCCCGACATCCGCGCCCATCTCGAGGCCGAGAACGCCTGGTGCGACCGGATGATGAAGCCGACGCGCGCGTTGCAGCGCGCGCTGATCGTCGAGATGCGCGGGCGCATCAAAGAGGACGACAGCGAACCGCCGCAGCCGGACGGGCCGTTCCTTTATTATCAGCGCTACCGGCGCGGCGGCGAGCACCCGCTGATCTGCCGCCGCCCGCGCGAGGGCTCGCGCAAGGGCCGGCCGGGGCGCGAGCAGATCATGCTCGACGTCGACGCGCTCGCCGCCGACAGCGAATTCTTCGACCTCGGCGATGCGGTGCACAGCCCCGACCACCGCCTGCTCGCCTGGAGCGCGGACGGTGCGGGCTCTGAGCTGTTCACCCTGCGGGTACGCGACCTGGCGAGCGGCGAGGACCTGCCCGACAGGATCGAGAACACCAGCGGCGAGGCGATCTGGACGCAGGACGCCTCGGCCTTCGTCTATGTCGCGCTCGACGGCGAGCATCGCCCCTCCCGCGTGCTGCGCCACCGGCTCGGCACGCCGCAGGCGGCCGACGAACTGCTCTACGAGGAAAGCGATCCCGGCGTCTTCGTCGACATCGACGAGACGCAGTCGCAGCGCTTCCTGCTGATCGCGGCCGGCGATCACGAGACCTCGGAGGTCCGCGTCGTCGATCTCGCCGACCCGGCCGGCCAGCCCCGTCTCGTCGCCGCCCGCAAGACCGGGCGGCAATACGAGATCGAGCATCATGGCGACGACTTGCTGATCCTCACCAACGCCGATGGTGCCGAGGACTTCAAGATCGTCACCGCGCCGATCGACGCGCCAGACCCGGCCAACTGGCGCGAACTGGTCCCGCATGTGCCCGGGCGGCTGATCATCTCGCATCTGTGCCTGCGCGGCCGGCTGATCCGCATGGAGCGCGAGGACGGGCTGCCGCGCATCGTCATCCGGGCGCTCGCCGACGGCAGCGAGAGCCGCATCGCCTTCGACGAGGAGTCCTATGCGCTCGGCCTCGATCCGGGCTTCGAGTTCGACACCGACCGGCTCAGGGTGATCTACGCCTCGATGGCGCGCCCGACCGAAGTGTTCGACTACGACATGGCGACGGGCGAACGGACGCTGGTGAAGCGGCAGGAGGTGCCGTCGGGCCATGATCCCGAGGCTTACACGGTGCGCCGCATCTTCGCGACGGCTCCCGACGGCGAAACCGTGCCGGTCTCGCTGCTCCACCGCCGCGACACGCCGCTCGACGGCTCGGCGCCCTGCCTGCTCTACGGCTACGGCGCCTATGGCTCGGCGATGTCGGCGGCCTTCCGCACCCGGCCGCTCAGCCTAGTCGATCGCGGCTTCGTCTACGCCATCGCCCATATCCGCGGCGGCACCGAGAAGGGCTGGCGCTGGTATCGCGACGGCAAGCGCGAGAAGAAGAGCAACACCTTCACCGACTTCATCGCCGTCGCCGAGATGCTGGCGGCCGAGGGCTATACGGCGCGCGGACGCATCGTGGCGCAGGGCGGCAGCGCCGGCGGCATGCTGATGGGCGCGATCGCCAACATGGCACCCGCTCTGTTCGCCGGCATCGTCGCCGAGGTGCCCTTCGTCGATGTGACCAACACGATCCTCGACGAGACCCTGCCGCTGACCCCGATGGAGTGGCCGGAATGGGGCGATCCGATCCGCGACGCGCAGGCCTTCCGCACCATCCTGGCCTATTCGCCCTATGACAACGTCAGGGCGCAAGCCTATCCGCCGATCCTGGCCATGGGCGGGCTGACCGATCCGCGCGTGACCTATTGGGAGCCGGCGAAATGGGTGGCCCGGCTGCGCGCCACCATGACCGGCGGCGGGCCGATCCTGCTGCACACCAATATGGATGCCGGCCATGCCGGCTCGGCCGGGCGCTTCGATTCGCTGAAGGAAACCGCCCTCGCCTACGCCTTCGCCATCACAGCGACCGGCGCAGGCTGGCCGGACGCCTGACCTTCATCGCCGGCGCCGCGTGGCGCCGGCCGGTCGACGCTCAGCTGTCGAGGCGGCTCTTCTCGTCGGCGAGATAGGCCTTGAGCTCGTCCATCGAGCCGAAGGTGTAGTCGCCATCGGGCGTGCGGGCCTGGATCGAGCCGTCGGCATAGATGGTGAACTGGGTCTCGCCGACCTGATAGGCGCCGACGATCCCTTCCTCCGAGGCCGCAGGCCCGGTCGGCTGCGCGGGCTCTTCGAACGGCTCGGCTTCGGCGGGGGCAGCGCCCTCGCCCTCGTCAGCCGACAGATCGGCATGTTCGGCAGGTGCGAAGCGTTCCGGCGCATCCAGGGCGCCCACCTCCGGCTCCGCCTCGCGGCGGTCCTCGGCGATCTCGATCCTGCCGAGATCCGCGGACGCAACCTCGGGGACATCGAGCGCCGCGGGCTCTACCGGCTGAGTCGAGGGCGGCCAGGCCCGTGGCGTCATCCAGGATTCGGCCTGGTCGAGCGCCGTCCGGCGCGACTCCGGCGACGGCTCGGCCAGCGCACCGGCGAGATGGTCGCGCAGCGCGCTGAACTCGTCCTGCGGCTCGGGCGCCTCGTCGCGGGCCGGCGCGTCGTCCCGGTCGAGCCGCGGCCACCAGACACGGCCGGGCTCGTCGCGCGTCTCGGCCCGCGGCGCATCGACATGCGCGGCCTCGACATGCGGCAGCACGGGCTCGGCCGGGCGAAGCGTCTCGACGGGCGCAGCCGGTGCAATGTCCACCGCGTCGTCGACGGGCTCCGTCGTCGCCGCTTCGACCGGTTCAGCCTCGATGGTCTCGGCGTCGATGGTCTCGGCATCGGCGTCGATCAGGTCGTCCGCGCCACTCTCGCGCACGGTCAGGGTGAACGTCTTTTCTTCCTGAAGCGTCAGCACCGTCTCGCGGCCCGAGGGCTCCTCGTCGCGCTCGGCCTCGATGTCGCGCAGCAGCGCCTCGAACGGGTCGGCCGGATCGACCGCAGGCGCATCGGCCCCGGACTCGTCGGCAAGCTTCGTCACGGCGGGCTCGTCGTCCGCATCGGCATCGATCGGCTCCGCCGCCAGCTCGGCGGGCTCGTCCGGCTCGGTCGCGGCCTGCAGCGGCGCGTCGGCGTCGGATTCGTCCGCCTCCGGCTCTTCGCGCTTCGCGTCGGTCTCGTCACGGCCCGCGCGCAGCGCCTCGCCGACGGCGAGGCCGCCCAGCCCGGCCGCAGCCGCACCGGCGGCCAGACCGGCTGCGCGTGGCAGGCCGGCGGCAGGGACGGCGACGGGATCGGCAGCCGGACCGACGGGCTCGATCGCGGCGGGGCCGTTCTCCGGCAGCGGCGCGGGCGGCGCCTCGACCTCGCGGCGCGGCAGCACGGGCGCCTGAACCGGCACCGCGGCCGGAACCTGCACCGGCAGCGAGCCCTTCAGCTTCCGCAGCTCGGCGATGGTCGCGGCGAGCGCCAGCAGCACCACGCCGGCCGTGATCGACAGACCGCCGAGGATGACCTGCGTGAAGCCGCGCTCGAGAACCACATAGGGCCAGCCGTCGACGACGGCGTAGGCGCCACCCGCCAGCAGAACCAGCCCGACACCGACGAAAACCTTGATCAAAGCTCGCTCCTCGGCGGCGACGACATGCTGCGACAGTCTGCCGCCTCGTCGTTAAACTATCGATACTGCGATGCGATGCCAACCGAGCCCGGTGGGCGCATGCGCATCAGCCCCGGACGCATCACCGCCGGGCTCCGCGCCTGTTGCCGCTGCGGCGATCGCACCTTAACTATCCCGTGAATGGTGGACGTTCCGTCGGGCCTGCCGGCCCCGCGTTTCATCATGGCAGCCATTCTCGACCGCCGCGTTTCTCGACAGCCCAAGGAGAGGCCACATGACCTTCACCCTTCCCGACCTTCCCTACGCCCACGACGCCCTGCAGCCCTTCATGTCGAAGGAGACGCTCGAGTACCATCACGACAAGCACCACCTCGCTTACGTGAACAACGGCAACAACGCCATCAAGGGCACGGAATTCGAGGGCAAGTCCCTCGAGGAGATCGTCAAGGGCTCCTATGGCAAGAACGCCGCGGTGTTCAACAATGCCGGCCAGCACTACAACCATCTGCACTTCTGGAAGTGGATGAAGCCGAACGGCGGCGGCAAGCTGCCGGGCGAGCTGGAGAAGGCGATCGTCGACTCGTTCGGTTCGGTCGACAAGTTCCGCGAGGACTTCATCGCCGCCGGCACCGGCCAGTTCGGCTCGGGCTGGGCCTGGCTCGAGGTCAAGGGCGGCAAGCTCGCCGTCAGCAAGACCCCGAACGGCGAGAACCCGCTGGTGCACGGCGCGACCCCGATCCTCGGCGTCGACGTCTGGGAGCACTCCTACTACATCGACTACCGCAACCGTCGTCCCGACTACCTCAAGGCCTTCCTCGACAGCCTGGTGAACTGGGACTACGTCGCTGAGCTCTATGCCTCCGCCAAGGGCTAAAGCCCGGCGCAAGGCCTGGAACGACGAACGGGGCCTGACGGCCCCGTTTTTCTTTGGCGCGATGCCTTAAATTCAGGAGGCGACGCGGCGCAGGAAGCGGTCGACCGTGTCGTCGAGCCGTAGCGCCTGGGCCGAGACCTCGCCGGCGGCGTCGCGCACCTGCTCTGCCGAGCGCCCGGTCTCCTCGACACTGTCGGCAAGCACGGAGAGGTCGCTCGAGACGGACAGCGCCGAGGTGCTCGCCATCGCGACGCCCGAGGCGATCTCGCCGGTGGCTATCGCCTGCTGCTCGATCGAGGTCGCGACCGCGTTGGCGAAGTTCTCGATCGCCCCCATGCGGCTGGCGATGTTCTGGATGGCGCCGACCACGCCCGCGGTGGCACCCTGGATGGCGCCGACCTGGGCGACGATGCGGTCTGTGGCGCTTGCCGTCTGGGCGGCGAGGCTCTTCACCTCGGAAGCCACGACCGCGAAACCGCGACCGGCCTCGCCGGCGCGCGCCGCCTCGATGGTGGCGTTGAGCGCCAGCAGATTGGTCTGCGCGGCGATGTCCCGTATCAGGTTCACCACCTCGCTGATGTCGCGGGCGGTGTCGTCGAGCGCCTCGACCGAGCCGGCGGTTGCACGCGAGGCGGTGGCTGCCTCGACGATTTCGGTGCGCACGCGGCGCACCTGGAATTCGACCTCGCGAATGGCTGCCCCCATCTCCTCGGCCGCCTGGGCGGCGTTTTCGACATTGCCGGACGCGCCATGCGCGTTGTGCGCGGCGCGCGCAGCGCGCTCCGCGGATTCGGCCGCGACGCGGGCGAGGCCGTCGGAGGCCTCCCCCATGCGCTCGGCATTGCTCTTGAAGGCTTCGAGCGCAGTTCCGACGTCGCTGCGGAACAGCGCGATGGCCTGTTCTACACGCTGCTGGCTCTGCTGGCGCTCTGCCTCGTCGGAGAACTGCTTCTGCTGCAGCGTGGCGCGTTCGGCGAGGCGCAGCTTGAGGACGCCGAGCGCACGCGCGATCGCGCCGATCTCGTCCGAGCGCTTCTCGCCGTCGAGCGGCGTGTCGAGATCGCCGTCCGAGATGGCGACGATGGCCTGCGTCATGCTCTTCAGCGGTCGCATCGCCCGCGACAGCGAGATCCAGAGCAGCGGGCCGAGGATCATCAGCCCGATCAGGCTCAGCAGGATCGTCACGACCTGCTCGCGCTCGGCGCGTGCGTTGAGGCGCGTCTTGTCGAAGCGGATCGCGGCATAGCCGATCATCTTGCCGGTGGCGCTGACCCTGACCGCCTGCAGCTGGGTGAGATAGGTCTCGTCCTCCAGGCGGATCATGTCACGATCGGCGAGCGCGGCCCATGGCTCGGCACCGAGCTTGGCGGCGAGATAGCGCGGCGTCAGCGTCAGCCGGGCCTCCTCGGTGCGGCCGGCGCTGGCCAGCGAGGCGAGGTCGTCGGCGAGAATGCCAGCGTCGAAATCCGGGTCGCGCTTCAGCGATTCGAGGATGTAGCCGAGCGTGGTGTTGTCGCGCGAGAGCACCAGCCGAGGCGCCGCGTTGACCACCATGCTGCCGAGGGCGACGACCTTCTGCTCAAGATCGTCGCGGGTCTTGGTCTCGTTGTAGCGGGTGAGCGCGATCATCAGGAAGACGACGGCAACCGCAACGATGGCGACGGCGGCCGCGGCGATCTGCCGGCCGAGGGAGCCCGTGGTCTCGACGCCGGGCAGCGTCGCCGCCCGGTCTCCCGCTCGCATCGCCGACTGACTGGATACGCTCATCGCAATCAAGTTCCCCGACGATGCGAGGACAGCGCCATCGCGACAAGATCGTCTTCGGGCGAGGATCGCGCCGCGGGGTAAATTTTCGATTGCGCTGCGTCAGCCGGCGAAACGTCAGCCGAGATCGCGGAAGCGGGACAGCGCCAGCCCCTCCGGCGGGCGAAACGCCATCAAAGCCGCATGCTCGACCGGCCGCGTCGCCACCACCGGGTCGAGCCTGCGCAACTCGTCGTCGACGAAGCCGGGATGGCACATCACGAGATGGCGCGGGCCGGGCCGGTGCAGGAAGCGCGCGAGGTCCGCACCGAAGTCGCGGGCCGGGTCGAAGGGCGACACGCCGGAAAAGCCGCGATTGAGCACGATCCCGCGGCGGGATGCCGCCCGGCGCAGGCCGGTGGCGAGGCCGGCGATCACCAATGCCTTACCCACCGCGACGCCGCGTGAGCGGATCGCAGCGACCGAATCCGACGGGTCGCGCAGATAGGTTTCGCCACCAGGATAGCGCGCCGCGACGAGATCGAGCACGGCGCGGCGCACCCCCGGCAGTACATGGACATGCTGGTGACCGTCGAGGAAGTCGGGGGCACGGCCGAGCCGCTGCGCGAAGGCGTCGACCTGCCGGGCGATCTCGGCGGCGATCTCGCGGCGCGCCGCCGCCGAGCGCAGCGCCAGCCGGGCCAGATCGCGCAGCGCCGGCAGTTCGCCGCCGGGCGCGACCAGCGGCATCGGCGCGAGCGGCGCGCCGCAGGTGAGGTTGAGGTGCACGCCGAGATCGGCCCGCCCGGCGAAGGCGCCGAGCGCGCCCGCCAGACCCAGCCAGTGCGGGCGGTTGGTCATGGCGCCGGTCGCCGAGAGGCGACCATGGTCGAGCAGCTCCAGGATCGAGCGGCTGACGCCCTCGGTCATGGCGAAATCATCGGCACAGAGCACGAAGCCACGGCTCATCGCGCTGTTGTCTCCCGTTCATCGCCCATGGCTTAGATAGCATTCCGGCGCGCGCGGCACAGGCATGAACGCGGCGTGTCTCATCAGCAAACGGGGCCTCGAAATCCGTGTCCGCCACCGCCTACCCCGACGCCGCGCCGTCCCTGTCGCGTCCGGAGCTCTCGGTCGTCGTCCCGGTCCATGACGAGGCCGACAACCTGCCGCTTCTGGTCGAGCGGCTCAAGCCGATCCTCGACGCGGCCGTCGCCTCCTGGGAGATCGTCTGCATCGACGACGGCAGCCGCGACGCGACGCTGGCCGTGCTGCGCCGCCTGCACGCGCAGGATCCTCGCGTCAACGCGATCTCGTTCAGCCGCAATTTCGGCAAGGAGATCGCCATCGCGGCCGGGCTCGACCATGCCCGCGGCGATGCGGTGGTGATCATGGACGCCGACCTGCAGCATCCGCCCGAGGTGATCCCGCTCTTCCTGCAGAAATGGCGCGAGGGCTACCTCAACGTCTACGGCCAGCGCACCGACCGCGACGGCGAAAGCCAGCTCAAGCGCAATTTCGCCAAGGCCTTCTACCGGCTGTTCGCGCGCTTCGGCGAGACCGAGCTGCCCGAGGGCGCCGGCGATTTCCGCCTGCTCGACCGGCGCGTGGTCGAGGCGCTGCGCGCTCTGCCGGAACGGGCCCGCTTCTCCAAGGGGCTCTATGCCTGGGTCGGCTTCCCCGGCACCGGCGTGCCCTTCGCTGTCGCCGAGCGCATGCACGGGCAGACCAAGTTCCGCTATCGCAAGCTGTTCGGCTTCGCCTTCGACGGGCTGTCCTCCTTCTCGACGGTGCCGCTCAAGATCGCAACCTGGCTCGGCATGCTGATCGCCTTCGCGGCGGCGCTGACCGGCCTGTTCTTCCTGGTCCGCACCCTGCTGTTCGGCACCGACCTGCCCGGCTTCCCCTCGCTGATCGTCTCGATCATGTTCTTCTCGGGCATCCAGCTGATCTCGCTCGGGCTGATCGGCGAATATGTCGGGCGTATCTTCGCCGAGGTGAAGCGGCGGCCGCTCTATCTGGTCG
Source organism: Allobosea sp. TWI1241 (assembly GCF_039673065.1). NCBI lineage: Bacteria > Pseudomonadati > Pseudomonadota > Alphaproteobacteria > Hyphomicrobiales > Alloboseaceae > Allobosea > Allobosea sp. TWI1241. The sequence goes on from NZ_JBDJKW010000010.1 coordinate 14,083, forward strand.
GCGAGCGCATCGGCTACCGCAAGGACGAGAGCGTGCATCCGCGCGGCGACGCGCTGCCGCCGCTGATCCGCTAGCCGCCGTCGCCGGCCCCGCCGCCCTGCCCGCACTGGACCCGGCGCGGCGGCGCGGCTATGCCGACGCTCGCGGCCCGCCCCTCCCGGCGGCCCGGAGAGGCCGGATGCTGAAGAAAATCCTCTCGGTCAGCGGCTTCACGCTGCTGTCGCGCCTGACGGGCTTCGCCCGCGACATCGTGCTGGCCGCCGTGCTCGGCGCCGGCGCGCTGATGGACGCGTTCTCGGTCGCGCTGCGCCTGCCCAATCATTTCCGCACGATCTTCGGCGAGGGCGCGGTCAACCAGGCCTATATCCCCGCCTTCACCAAGGTGCGCGAGCGCTCGGGCAACGCCGCCTCGATGCAGTTCTCCGACCGGGTCTTCACGCTCAACCTGATCGTGCAGTTGGCGCTGCTCGGGCTGGCGCTGCCCTTCATGCCCGAACTGGTGCGCCTGCTGGCGCCTGGCTTCTCCGGCGATCCCGAGCGCTTCGCGCTGGCGGTGACGCTGACGCGGATAACTTTCCCCTATCTGCTGTTCATCACGCTCGTCACGCTGCTCTCGTCGAACCTCAACGCGGTCGATCGCTTCGCGGCGGCGGCGGCGGCGCCGATCCTGCTCAACATCTGCCTGATCGCCGCGCTCGGCGTCGCCTTCCTGTTCCCGAGCGCGGCGCATGCCGCGGCCTGGGGCGTGGCCGTGGCGGGCGTGCTGGAATGGCTGCTGCTCTGGGGCGCGGCACGGCGCGCCGGCGTGTCCGCGGCTCTGACCCGCCCGCGGATCGACGGCGATGTGCGCGGCTTCCTCAAGGCCTTCGGCCCGGCGGTGATCGGCTCCGCCGGCGTGCAGATCGCGCTCTTCGCCGACACGATCATCGCCTCGCTGCTGCCGGCGGGCGGCTATTCGGCACTGTATTACGCCGAGCGCCTCTACCAGCTGCCAATCGGCGTGATCGCGATCGGCGTCGGCACCGTGCTGCTGCCGACGATGAGCCGCGCGGTGGCGGCCGGCGACGAGCCCCGCGCCGAGCGGGCGCAGAACCGCGCGATCGCGCTGACGCTGGTCGCGGCCGCGCCCTTCGCAGCCGCCTTCCTCGTCCTGCCGGAGATGATCGTCGCGGCGCTGTTCGAGCGCGGGCGCTTCGATGCGAGCGCCAGCGCGGCGGCCGGCAGCGTGCTCTTCGCCTATGCGGTCGGCCTGCCGGCGATCGTGCTGATCCGCTCCCAGGTCGCGAGCTTCCTCTCCCGCGGCGACACGATGACGCCGATGCTGGTCTCGCTCGGCGCCATCGCGGTGAATGTCGGGTTGAAGCTGCTGCTCTGGCGCGACCATGGCGCACCGGGACTGGCGCTGGCGACGGCCGCCGGCGCCTGGATCAATCTCGGCGCGCTGCACGTGCTGGCGCTGCGCCGGGGCTGGACCAGCCCGGACCGGGCCATGCCGCTGCTGATCCTGATCGTCGGGCTGTCGGCCGGCATCGCGGCGACCGTCGCACGCCTCGTCGCCGGGCCGGTCGGCCGCGCGCTCGCCGGCTTCCCCTACGAGCCGCGGCTGATCGCTGTCGGCGTGATCTGCCTGCTCGCGGCGACGGTCTATGCGGTGATCGCGCTCGGCGCGCTGCGGGCCGCCCGGCTCTGGCGCCTCCTGCGCTGAGGCGGCCTCAGTCGACGATGCGCGCCGCCGCCGACTGCAGGCAGGCGACGGCCTCCGCGACCATGCGCTCGACCAGCTCTCCGGCGGGCGGAATGTCGTGCACCAGCCCCGCCGCCTCGCCGAAGATCACCGCCGCCTCCTCGGGATCGCCCGCGGCGAAGGCTGCGGCATAGGCGGCCGACTCGACTGCGATCACGGCGCGCAGATCGTCTTCCCGCCCGCGCCAGCGCGCGATGAAGGCGTTGTCGGCGGTACGGATGTCGAACGGCGCCGGCCAGGCGAGCCGGCGCGCGATGTCCGGCACGGAACTGCGCACCGTCTGGTCGCCCGTCGCGTCCAGCGCCGCCTGATGGTGGCGGGCATGGACCAGCGCCTCGCGGCTCGCCCAGAAGCGCGTGCCGACCAGCACGCCGTCGGCGCCCAGCGCCAGCGCCGCGGCGAGCCCGCGCCCGTCGCCGACGCCGCCGGCGGCCAGCAGCAGCGTCTCGGGGCTCTCCCGCGCCAGCAGGTCGGCGACCTCGGGCACGAAGGGGAAGGTGGCGCGGCGATGACCGTGGCCGCCGGCCTCGCCGCCCTGCGCCACGATGATCGCGGCACCGGCCTCCAGCGCCACGCGGACATCGGCGAGGCTCTGGCACTGGCAGATCAGCGGCACCTCGGCCGCGGCGATCTCGGCCGCGAAGGGGCGCGGATCGCCGAAGGACAGCATCAGCGCCGCCGGCCGCCGCGCGAGCGCCTCGCCGAGCAGATGCGGCTGCCTGGCCAGCGACCAGGTGATGAAGCCGCAGCCGGTGCGGGCATTGCCCGCCGCCTGCGCCTGGGCGGCGAGCCAGCGCGAATCGCCGTAGCCGCCGCCGACGAGGCCGAGCCCGCCGGCCTGGGTCACGGCGGCCGCGAGCGCGCCGCCGCCTGCCAGCGCCATCGGCGCCGAGAGGATGGGATGGGCGATGCCCAGCCGCTCGGTCAGCCGTGTCGACAGGCGGGCCATGGGCTCAGCCCTTCCTGGCGTGGGCGAAGTCCATGTAGAGCGCGCGCGCCCGGCGGAAGAGCGGGCCCTGCGGCAGCTCGCGGTCGTCGATCTTCCAGATCGGCATCACCTTCGAATAGTTGCCGGTCGAGAAGATCTCGTCGGCCCGGAGGAAATCCTCATAGGTCAGCGAGGTCTCCTCGACGGTGACGCCATCCTGGCGCAGCAGCCCGATGGTGCGCTGGCGGGTGATGCCGTTCAGGAAGGTGCCGTTCGGCACGGGCGTGCGCACCACGCCGTCCTTGGCGAGGAAGATGTTGGAGGTACCGGTCTCCGCGACATTGCCGAGCATGTCGAGCACCAGCGCGTTGTCGAAACCCCTTCCCTTCGCCTCGGCGAGGATGCGGGCATTGTTCGGATAGAGGCAGCCGGCCTTGGAATCGGTCGGCATGGTCTCCAGCGTCGGGCGGCGATAGGCGCCCTTGGTCAGCGAGAAGCCCTTGCCGGGGTCGCCCATCGGCGCGGCGAACAGGCACAGGCAGAACTTGGTGGTCTCGGGATCGCCCATGATGGTGGAGAGGCCGTCGGCTTCCGCCCAGTACATCGGCTTGATGTAGAGCGCCGTGCCGGGAGCGAACTTGCGCACGCCCTCGCCGGCCAGCGCGGTCATCGCCTCGACCGTCATCGTCGCCTTGAGCCCGAGCCCCTCGGCCGAACGGTTCACCCGGCCGAGATGCAGGTCGAGATCGGGCATCACCCCGTCGAAGCAGCGCGCCCCGTCGAAGACGCTGGAGGCGAGCCAGGTCGCATGGGTGCGCGGCCCCATGATGCCGGGATTGCCCTCGAGCCATTCGCCCTCGAACCAGCTCCAGGTTTGGGAATACCAGGCCATGCTACGCTCCATTCGCTCACGCGGTCAGGGCCGAAACCTCGGCCGCCCGCCTTGCACCGTCAACGATCGCCGGCGTCGCGGCCCTGCGAAAGCGGTGGATGCCGCGATCATAGCCCTGCCGCCCGATGCGCGTCAGGGGCAATCGCGCCCAATCGCCTTGGCAAGCGCCGGCGAAGCGTCAGAGCCCGAGTGCGCGCGCCAGCGAGACGGTGGCCATGCCGACCAGCAGAGCGAGCAGCTCGCTGCGACGTAGGACCATGCTCAGGACAGCCGCGGCCAGCGCCAAGCCGGCCGCGAGCCCGAGCCGGTCGACCAGCGGCAGCACGGTGGCGAAGATGATCGAGCCCGGCAGCGCCGCCAGCCCGCGCCGGACACGCGGCGTCAGCGGGATGAAGCCCATCAGCACCACGCCCGAGATGCGGCAGAGATAGGTCGCCACCGCCATGGCGAGGATGGCGATATAGGCGCCCCAGGGGCCGGGATCAGGCATCGTCATCGAGCAGCGCTCCGGTGACGGCCCCGGACAGGGCTCCGACGATGATGAAGGCGTAGCCGTCGACGAGGCGCGCCGTGACCAGCGCGACGACACCGGCGACCAGCCAGGGCATCGCCGCCCGCCTGCCACGCCAGACCGGCACGATCATCGCGGCGAAGAAGATCGGCATCACCATGTCGATGCCGTAGCGGCGCGGATCGGCGACCAGCGAGCCGAGCAGATAGCCGGGCAGCGTCGCCGCCAGCCAGACCGCCCAGAGCAGCAGGCCGGCGCCGAAGACCACGCCGAGATCGCGCCCGCCCTCGGCCCGGTAGCGCGTGCCGATCAGCCAGTTCGCGTCGGTGAAGAAGAAGAGCTGCACCGCGTTGACCGCCTTGGGATAGCGGCCGAACCAAGGCTGCAGCGCGGCCCCCTGCAGCACCGCTCGGGCATTCACCGTCGCGGTGACGGCGGCGAGGCCAGCGATCGCGCCCCAGGTCCATTCCGGCCGCCAGAGCTCCATCGCGACGAGCTGCGAGACGCCGGCATAGACCAGCGCGCTCATCACCATCGCTTCCGAGAGCGGCAGCCCCTTGCCGGCCGCCGCCGCGCCGAAGGCGACGGCGAAGACGATCACGCCCGGCAGCAGCACGGAGACGAGCCGCGCGCCGAGCAGCATGCCGGCCAGGGTCAGGGGAGCCGGCCCTGTCGAAAGGTCGTCATCGTGTTTGGAGGACATGGCTTTTTCGATCCTGTCGCCGCCGCTTCGTCAACGCCGGCCGTCGCAGCCGCCGCATGAGCCCGGCGCAGGTCGGTTTCCCGGCAGGCGGGGCGCGGGTAGGGTCGCTTCATGATCTGGCTGAGTTCCGCCGATGCGCACGCCCCCTCCCTTCCGGCCGCCTGGCTGCTGGAGACGCCGCAGCGCCCCGCCAACCTCGCCGAGCGCTCGGCCCTGCGCCGCAGCGTGGCGCGTGCCGCGCTGGCGCGGCAGCTCGGCCTGGACACGGCCGCCATCGCCCTCGCGCACGAGCCCGCCGGCCGGCCCGTTCTCGCCGGCCCGGCCGGGACCGGCCTGCATCTGTCGTTGGCGACGCGCGGCGGCGTGGTCGCGGTCGCACTCGGGACGTGGCCGCTCGGCGTCGATGTCGAGGCCGTCGCGCCCGGGACCGAACCGCCGCTGGCGCTGCTGCACCCGGACGAGCGCCGCGCCCTCCAGCGCCTCGCCCCTGACGCGCGGCCGCTCGCCTTCGCCCGCCTGTGGAGCGCCAAGGAGGCCTATGTGAAGGCGCTCGGCACCGGCTTCCTGCGGCCGCCCGAGAGTTTCGCGGTAACGCTCGCCGAAGCGAACGGCTTCGTCCTCGCCGATCCGGAGCGCGGCACGACGCTGCCGGGCTTCGGCCATGTCCTGACGCGAAACGGCGGCCACGAGGTCATGGCCGCCGCCCTGGTGATCCTGCGGTGAGACGCCGGCCGGCGGCCGGCGCTCGCGTCGGTCAGGCCGCCCGGCGCTTCTTCAGCAGGTAGCCGACCGAGCAGACGAAGGCCGCGCCGATCACGGCCGCCGTGTAGAACGGCACCTTGGCCGGGGCCAGGCCGGCGGGGTTCACGTCGCTGACCGGCACGGTGTTGATCCAGGTCGGCATGTGGACCTGGAGCCACTGCATCACCGCCATGTCGCTCAGCAGCATCTCGCCGGCGATCCAGCCGAGCAGCGCCGCGCCGAACCAGATCAGGATCGGGAAGCGTTCGAGCACCGAGGAGAGCAGGCGCGCGCCGAAGACGATCAGCGGGATGGTCAGCAGCAGGCCGAAGATGAACAGCTCGAAATGGCCGCGCGCCGCCGCGGCGATCGCCAGCACGTTGTCGAGGCTCATCACCGCGTCGGCGATGGCGATGGTGCGCACCGCCTTCCAGAGATTGTCGCTGGCCTGGATGTCGCCGTGCTCTTCCTCCTCGCCGGTGGCGAGCTTGATCGCGATCCAGAATAGCAGCAGCGCGCCCACCACCTTCAGGAAGGGGATGTTGAGCAGATAGGTGACGATGACCGCGAAGAAGATGCGCAGCGCCACGGCGGCGCCGGCGCCGAGCAGGATGCCGAGCTTGCGCTGCTTCTCCGGCAGCGAGCGCACCGCCAGCGCGATGACCACGGCATTATCGCCCGAGAGCAGCAGGTCGATCCAGATGATCTGGAGCAGGGATGTCCAGAAGGTCGATGATGCGAAGTCCATGATGGCTTCAGTTCCCTTGGGTCACACCGGTTTCGACCGGCTTCGTGGAAGTCCCGACGAGCCGGGCCGCAGGCCCGCCTCGCCGGTCGGCATCCCTGTGCGAACGGTCAGCCGAGCGCCTGCTCGATCGCCTTGCCCGCGTCCTGCGTGTTCAGGCTGCCGCCGAGATCGCGCGTCCGCGTCCGCGCATCGCCCAGCGCCCGCTCGATCGCGGCCTCGATCCCCTTGGCGGCCTCGTGCTCGCCGAGATGATCCAGCATCATCGCGCCCGACCAGATCTGGCCGACCGGGTTGGCGATGCCCTTGCCCGCGATATCCGGCGCCGAGCCGTGCACGGGCTCGAACAGCGACGGAAATTCGCCGGTCGGGTTGATGTTCCCCGACGGCGCGATGCCGATGGTGCCGGTGCAGGCCGGGCCGAGATCGGAGAGGATGTCGCCGAACAGGTTGGAGGCGACGACCACGTCGAACTTGTCGGGATTCAGCACGAAATGCGCGGTCAGGATGTCGATATGGTACTGATCGACCGTGATGTCGGGATAGTTCTTGGCCATCGCCTTCACGCGCTCGTCCCAGTAGGGCATCGTGATCGAGATGCCGTTGGACTTGGTCGCCGAGGTGACCTTGCGGCGCGGACGCCGGCTGGCGAGCTCGAAGGCGTATTTCAGCACACGGTCGACGCCGACGCGGCTCATCACCGTCTCCTGCATGACGATCTCGCGCTCGGTGCCGGCGAACATGCGCCCGCCGACCGAGGAATACTCGCCCTCGGTGTTCTCGCGCACCACGAAGAAGTCGATGTCGCCGGGCTTGCGGTTGGCGAGCGGGCCGGGCACGCCGGGCATCAGCCGCACCGGGCGCAGGTTGACGTACTGGTCGAACTCGCGGCGGAACAGCAGCAGCGAGCCCCAGAGCGAGATGTGGTCCGGCACCTGGTCGGGCATGCCGACCGCGCCGAAATAGATCGCGTCATGGCCGCCGATCTGGTCCTTCCAGTCCTCCGGCAGCATCTTGCCGTGCTTGGCGTAGTAGTCGCAGGAGGAGAAGTCGAACTGGTCGAGGCGCAGCTCGAACCCGTATTTCTTCGCGGCGGCCTCGAGCACGCGCAGGCCTTCCGGCATGACCTCCTTGCCGATGCCGTCGCCGGCGATCACGGCGATGCGATAGACGCGATTTGTGCGGGTCATGCTGTCTCTCCGAAGAATGCGGCGAATTCGGCTGCCACGAGATCGGGCACCTCCTCCGCCAGATAGTGACCACCTGGAAGGGCCCGGCCCCGGACGTCGCTCGCCCGCAGGCGCCACAGCGCCAGCGGATCGAAGCAGCGGCCGATGATGCCGTTCTCTCCCCAGAGTGCGAGCAAGGGCTGCGATAGCTTGCGGTCGCCGTCCTCGTCGTCATGCCGGATATCGATGGTCGCGGCGGCGCGATAGTCCTCGCAGCTGGCGTGGATCACCGCAGGGTCGGAAAAGCAGCGCAGATAGGCCTCGAGCGCGGCGGGCGCGAAGATTGACAGCCCCGCCGAACCGGAGCCGCATTTCTTCAGCCAGTAGGCCTTGGGATCGGCGGCGATCATCCGCTCCGGGAACGGGGCAGGCTGGATCAGGAAGAACCAGTGCCAGTAGGCGCGGGCGAAGGCATCGCCGGTCTGGGCGTACATCTCGCGGGTGGGCGCGATGTCGAGCGTCGCGATGCGCAGGACGCGGGCCTCGTGATCCAGGCCGAGCCGGTGCGCGACGCGGGCGCCGCGATCATGGCCGGCTAGGCAGAAGCGCTCATGGCCGAGCAGCGTCATCACCTGCGCCATGTCGGCGGCCATGGCGCGCTTGGAATAGGCCAGGTGCTCGGGATCGCTCGGCGGGCAGCTGCTGTCGCCATAGCCGCGCAGGTCGGGGCAGACCAGGGTGAAGCGGTCCTTCAGCCGCGCGGCGACGGCGTGCCAGAGCACATGGCTCTGGGGATAGCCGTGCAGCAGCAGGAGCGGCGGCCCCTCCCCTCCCGTCCGCAGCCGGATGCGCGCGCCCGCGGTCTCGACATCGAATTGCCGGAAACCGGGGAAAAGCTCATCGCTGGCAGGAATCTCGGTGACGGACATCGGGCCTCGCGTATCGCAACGGTCGGGAGCCGATAGCGCGAACCCCGCCGGACTTCTCGCGTCGATTATTTCATAATCCTGATCAATAACGCCCGCCGCGCCAATGGCCACGCGCAGCCGGCGCGCCAGCACCGGCTGCGCGCCGACCCCGCACCGTCTCACCCGGCCTCTCGCGCGACCGGCGCCCGCCCGCAGGCGGGCGCGTCAGCCGCGCAGGCTGGCGCCGTAGCGCTTGGCCATCTCGGCGACGACCTTGCCGGAGACCGCCTCGATCTCGGCTTCCGTCAGCGTCTTGGCCGTGGGCTGCAGCGTGACCGCGAGCGCCACCGACTTGCGGCCTTCCTCGACGCCGGGCCCCTCGTAGAGATCGAACACCGAGACGTCAGCGATCAGCGCCTTGTCGGCATTCTGGGCGGAGCGCGCCATCTCGCCGGCGGCCACCGCCTTGTCGACGATGAAGGCGAAATCGCGCGTCACCGGCTGGAAGTCGGAAAGGGCGAGGCGCGGCTTGACCTTGGTCGGCTTGGCCTTCGGCAGCGGCAGCGCATCGAGATGGATCTCGAAGGCGACCAGCGGCCCCTTGACGTCGAGCGCCTTGAGGATGCGCGGGTGCACCTCGCCGAAGGCGCCGATCACGCTCTTCGGGCCGAAGCGCAGCGTGGCCGAGCGGCCGGGATGGGCCCAGTCCGGCCCGCCGGCAACGACCTGCAAGCCACCGACCGGCACGCCGAGCCCGGTAAGCAGCGCCATCACGTCGGCCTTGGCGTCGAAGGCGTCGACCGGGGGCGCGGCGCCGTCCCAGTTGCGACCGGCGCCCGTCAGCCCGGCGGTGCCACGGCGCAGACCCGCGGCGGCGATGAGCTGACCCTCCGGCTCGTCGCTCAGGAAGACCTGGCCGACCTCGAACAGGGCGACGTCGCCGAAGCCGCGATCGGCATTGGCCTGGGCGGAGCGGATCAGGCCGGGCAGCAGCGAGGGCCGCATGTCGGAGAGATCGGCCGCGATCGGGTTGGCGAGCGCGAGCCTGGGCGAGCCGCCGCCGAACAGCGTCGCCGCCGACTGCGAGATGAACGACCAGGTGACGGCCTCGACGAGGCCGCGGCTGGCGAGCAGGCGCTTGGCCAGGCGCGTGCGCTTCTGCAGGACGGTCAGCACCGGCTTGGCGACTTCGGCGGCGATGCGCGGCAGCGGCGCCGAGGCGACGCGGTCGAGCCCGGCGATGCGCAGGATCTCCTCGACGAGATCGGCCTTGCCCTCGACATCGGCACGCCAGGACGGCGCGACGACTGTGGCCCGCTCGCCTTCGCCCGAGACCTCGAAGCCGAGCGCGGTCAGCGCCCGCCGCATCTCGTCCTGCGGGAGTTCGAGCCCGGTCAGGCGCTTGACCTCGGACCAGGGGAAGTCGATCGGCTCGCCGCCCTGCGGCAGCGCGCCGGCGAAGACCATCTCGGAGGCCTCGCCACCGCACAGCTCGAGGATCAGGCTGGTCGCGAGATCGAGGCCGGGCCCGGTGAAGTCGGGATCGACGCCGCGCTCGAAGCGGTAGCGCGCATCCGAGACGATGCCGAGCGCACGGCCGGAGCGGGCGATGTTGAGCGGGCTCCACAGCGCGCTCTCGACCAGCACGTCGACCGTGCCCTCGTCGCAGCCCGAAGCCTCGCCGCCCATGATGCCGGCGAGCGACTCGACGCCGCTCTCGTCGGCGATCACCACCTGCTCGTCGCTCAGCGCGTAGGTCTTGCCGTCGAGCGCCAGGATCTCCTCGCCCGGCTTGGCCCGGCGCACCACGAGGTCGCCCTTGACCTTGGCCGCGTCGAAGACGTGCAGCGGGCGGTTGCGGTCGAAGGTCATCAGGTTGGTGATGTCGACCAGCGCGTTGATCGGCCTGAGGCCGATGGCGCGCAGGCGGGCCTGCAGCCAGTCCGGCGAAGGACCGTTGCGGACGCCGCGCACCAGCCGCAGCGCGAAGGCCGGGCAGAGTGCGCGATCCGCCTCCGCCAGCTCCAGCCGCACGGCGACCGGGCACGGGAAGGCGCCCTTCACCGGCGCGATCGGCGGCGTCTTCAGCGTGCCGAGGCCGGCGGCGGCGAGGTCACGGGCGATGCCGGCGACGCCGAGCGCGTCGGCGCGGTTCGGCGTCACCGCCACCTCGATCACCGCGTCGCCGAGCCCGGCATAGGTCGCGTAGGATTCGCCGACCGGGGCGTCGGCCGGCAGGTCGATGATGCCGTCATGATCCTCCGACAGCTGCAGCTCGGCGGCCGAGCAGAGCATGCCGTTCGACTCGACGCCGCGGATGACCCCCTTGCCGAGGGTGATGTCCTTGCCGGGGATGTAGGTGCCGGGCGGCGAGAACACGCTCTTCATGCCGGTGCGGGCATTGGGCGCACCGCAGACGACCTGGACCGGCTCGCCCGCGCCCGTATCGACCATGCAGACGCGCAGCCGATCGGCATTGGGATGCTGCTTGGCCTCGATGACATAGGCGACGGTGAAGGCCGCCAGCGCCTTGGCCTTGTCCTCGACGCCCTCGACCTCGAGGCCGACGCGGGTCAGCGCCTCGACGATGCTGTCGAGCGGTTCGGAGGTGTCGAGGTGCTCTTTAAGCCAGGAAAGCGTGAACTTCATGATCTTCCGTCACTACGCAGGGAGGCGGGGGACAAGGCTGGAATCGCCGCGTTCAGCTCGTCCGCGCCGTCGGTCTTGATGGTCATCGCATTGCCGCGCCAGCTTACTTCGCCGGCGACGAAGGCATAGGCCCATATCCCCGGAAAGACGAGGTCGCGGACCAGCAGGGCAAGCGGGGTGCGCAGGCTGAGGAACCAGCCGGTGCCGCGCGCCAGCGCGATCTCCCCCGCATAGGAGAGCGCGACGACCGCCAGGGCGCCGAGCCAGGCCGGCAGGCCGAAGGCGGGAGCGGCGATCGCGGCCAGGATGGCGGGCACGAGCGGCCCGGCCAGGATTTCCGGCGCAAAGAAGGGCAGGAAGGTGACGCGGCGCAGGCGGGCCCAGCGGAACTGGCGCTGCACGATTTCGGCGAAGGAGCGCGGGCCGAGCGGCTGCTCGAAGGGCTGGTCGACGAGATGGACGTTCCGGCCCGCGGCGCGCACCAGCTTGGTCGCCGCCGCATCCTCGGCGATCTCGGCGCCCAGCGCCGCGATGCCGCCCTGCGCATCGAGGAACGGCTTGTGCCAGAGCATCGACTTGCCCTGCGCGAAGCCGAAGCCCAGCGCCTCGCCGGCATATTGCCAGCGCGCCTGGAAGGTATTGAGGAAGGCGCACTCGACCTCGGCGGCGAAGCCGGCGGGCCGCGAGCCGGCCGGCGTCGAGCAGACCAGCCCGGTATCGTCGCGCCAGGACGCCATCAGCCGCTGGACGTAGTCCTTCGGCATCAGCACGTTGGAATCGGCGAGGACGACCCAGTCGTGCCGCGCCTCGTCCCAGCCGCGCACGCAATTGTTCAGCTTGGGATTGGCGCTGACCGCAACGTCGCCGACGATCAGGCGCGCCTTGGCGGCGGGATGCGCCGCGATCAGCTCCTCGACCAGCGGCACGATCGGATCGTGGGCGTCGGCGACGCAGAACAGCGTCTCGTAATCGGGATAGTCGAGCACCAGCCCCGACGACAGGGTCTCGCGGCTGAACGGCTCGAGCCCGCGCACCGGGCGCACGATCGTCACCGGCGGCGCCTCGCGCTGCAGGCGCGAGACGGCCGTCCGGCACGTCAGGCGCCGATAGGCGATCCCCAGGCACAGCAGGTTCGCCGCGACCATCAGCCCCGCGATCGCCCCGGCCCAGTGCGCGCCGTTCATGCTTGCGTTCCCCGTCAGGAGGCGGCGGTCAGGAGGACAGGCCGCCGGTCAGCGACGGCATGTCGAGCGGGCGGAAGCCGTAATGCGACAGCCAGCGCACATCGGCCTCGAAGAAGGGCCGCAGGTCGGGCATGCCATATTTCAGCATGGCGATGCGATCGATGCCCATGCCCCAGGCGAAGCCCTGGTAGACGTCGGGATCGAGCCCGCAATTGCGCAGCACGTTGGGATGCACCATCCCGCAGCCGAGGATCTCGAGCCAGTCCTCGCCCTCGCCGAAGCGGATCTCGCCGCCCTTGCGCGAGCACTGGATGTCGACCTCGGCCGACGGCTCAGTGAAGGGGAAGAAGGAGGGGCGGAAGCGCATCTTGACGCTCTCGACCTCGAAGAATGCCTTGCAGAACTCCTCCAGCACCCATTTCATCTGGCCGAAATGGGCCTTCTTGTCGATGACGAGGCCCTCGACCTGATGGAACATCGGCGTGTGGGTCTGGTCGGAATCCATGCGATAGGTCCGGCCTGGGCAGACCACGCGGATCGGCGGCTCCTGGCTCAGCATGGTGCGCACCTGCACGGGCGAGGTGTGGGTCCGCAGCAGCTTGCGCTCTCCGGTCTCGTCGGGCGCGAAGAAGAAGGTGTCGTGCATCTCCCGCGCCGGATGGCCGACGGGGAAGTTCAGCCTGGTGAAGTTCAGGTCGTCGGTCTCGACGTCCGGCCCCTCGGCGATCGAGAAGCCCATATCGCCGAAGATCGCGGTGATCTCGTCGATGACCTGGCTAATCGGATGGATGCGCCCGCGCGCCTCCGGCCCCTCGCGCACCGGCAGCGAGACGTCGACGCGCTCGGCCGCGAGACGGGCTTCCAGAGCCGCCTCGCCCAGCGCCTCCTTGCGGGCGGCGATCGCCTGCTGGACCGCGTCGCGCAGGCCGTTGATCCGCGGGCCCTTCTCCTTGCGCTCGTCGGGCGTCATGGCGCCGAGCGTCTTCAGCAGCGCCGAGACCGAGCCCGACTTGCCGAGCGCGGCGACGCGCAACTGCTCCAGCGACGCCTCGTCCTGCGCCGCCTCGATCTCGCCGACCAGCGAATCGCGAAGGGTGTCGATCTCGTTCATGCCCGATCAGGTCCGCCAAATGTGCCGGGGCGCGCGCCTCGGCCCTGAGCCGGGGCGGCGCTCGCGAGCCATCTTCTAGGGGGTCCGGCACCGGGATGCCAGCCCGAATCGCGCTGGCAAAGCACCGCTTTGGCCGGGTTTTCGCCGGTCGCGGGACGGCTTCATGACAGTCCCGTGGCAGACGCCGGCGCCCGGGGGCGACATGGCCCGCCGGTGGAGGCTATGCAGGGGCGCGACAAGGAGATGCCGACATGCACGACAACAGCGCCCAGAAGACCTCGCCCTCCTACCGGCTGGCTGCGCTCGACCAGGACTTCATCCTCGGCGACACCACCCGCGGCGCCCGCTTCATGCTGGAATACCAGAAGGCGGAGGACCATCTGCGCGCCCGCGGCATTGTCTCGACCATCGTCGTCTTCGGCTCGGCCCGCGTCCGGCCTGGCGAAAAGCTCTACGAGGAGGCGCGCAGCTTCGGCCGCATCGCCTCGGAGCGTGGCGGCGCCCTCGCCTCGGGCCAGGAAGGCCGCGACCACGTCATCGCCACCGGCGGCGGGCCGGGCATCATGGAAGCGGCCAATCGCGGGGCGACGGAGGCCGGTGCGCTCTCGATCGGCTTCAACATCACCCTGCCGCACGAGCAGGAGCCGAACGGCTGGTCGACGCCGGACCTGACCTTCCTCTTCCACTATTTCGCGATGCGGAAGATGCATCTGGCGATGCGCGCCGCCGCTCTCGTCGCCTTCCCCGGCGGCTTCGGCACGCTCGACGAGCTCTTCGAAATCCTGACGCTGGTGCAGACCCGCAAGATGCCGCCGGTGCCGATCGTGCTCTACGACAGCGCCTACTGGAAGGGCCTGATCAACCTGGAGCGCATGCAGGAGGCCGGCTTCATCAACCCCGAGGACCTCTCGCTGTTCAGCTATGCCGACACGCCGGAGGAGGCCTACGAGACCGTGGTGGCCCGCGCCGGCAATGGCTGGCACCCGCAGGCCGAGCCTGTGCAGTCCTGACCATGCCTCCGCGCGGCCGGGACACCGGCAGCGCAACGACTGGATTTCAGACAAGACGACAATGAAAAAGGCCGGCGTCACCGCCGGCCTTTTCCGTATTCCGTCGGTGAGGCGTCCGCTCAGGCGGCGGCGGCCTCGGCGCCCAGGGCGCCCTTGACCGTCTCGACCACCGCGGCGAAGGCAGCGGCGTCGTCGATGGCCAGCGCCGACAGGGTCTTGCGGTCGAGCTCGAGGCCCGCCTTGGCGAGACCGCCGATGAAGACCGAATAGGTCAGGCCGTGCTCGCGGACAGCGGCGTTGAGGCGCTGGATCCAGAGGGCGCGGAAGGTGCGCTTCCGGTTCTTGCGGTCACGGTAGGCATACTGCATCGAGCGATCGACGGCCGCCTTGGCGGCGCGGATCGTATTCTTGCGACGGCCGTAGAAGCCCTTGGCGGCCTTCAGCGTCTTCTTGTGCTTGGCGTGGGACGTAACGCCCCGTTTCACGCGAGCCATGTCAGATCTCCGGAAAGGTTGTCAGCGTCAGCCGTTGGGCAGGAAGTACTTCTTCACGTTGGCAGCATCGCCCTCGAAGAGGGTGGTGGTGCCGCGAAGATTGCGGATCTGCTTGGTGGTCCGCTTGATCATGCCGTGACGCTTGCCAGCCTGGGCGTAAACGACCTTGCCGGTTCCGGTGATCTTGAACCGCTTCTTGGCGGCCGATTTGGTCTTCATCTTGGGCATTTCGGCTCCTCATAGGTCGCGAGCGCACGATCGGCGCCCGCTATCGATCTTGCTTCGGGAAGCAAAGAAACGATCGCCACGGCAGCCCTTATCAGCCGGGCGATCGAAGGTGGGGCCTATGCCAGAAATCGCGAGACCTGGCAAGGCCGGGCGCATTGAGGCGCTGTGGACGCCGCGGATCAGCCCGCGGCGCGGGAGGCCAGGAAGGCCTCGTGCTCGCGGATCAGCCCGCCGTCGAGCGCCTTGGCGATCAGCGCGCGGGTGTTGTCGAGCCCGTAGATCGCGGCGAAGGAGCCGAAGCGCGGGCCGCGATCCTCGCCGAACATCACCTGGTAGATCGCCTTCCACCAGTCGCCGGAGACGCCGGGCCGCTCGGGCGTGGCGCCCTTGGCGGTGAGATTCTGGTAGCGCGGCACCGCGCGGGCCACGTCGAGCGCGGCGTCCTGGATCGTCTCGGCGTCGGCATCCGCCGGCAGCGCCGCAAGCACCTCGGCAAGCCGGGCGAAGGCCGCGTGCTCGACCTCGTCGGCCGGGCGATAGCTCTTGGCCGGCTTCACGAAGTCGCGGAAATAGGCGAGCGCATAGCCGACCAGCGCATCGAGGCGCGGATGGCTCTGCGGCGAGATGCCGGGCGCATAGCGCTGCAGGAAGCCCCAGAGCACCGCCTTGTCCTCGGAATTGGCGACCGAGACCAGGTTCATCAGCAGCGAGAACGAGATCTGGGCTCGGGCGGCGTTGTCGCCCTGCCCCGCCGCGACCAGCTCCGGCTGCGGCGGCTCGCCGGCATGGATGTGCCAGGCCGGATTGCCGAGCCGGTTCTTCCAGTCCTGCCGCTCATAGCCGCCGAGGAACTGCAGATAGTCGTCGACCGCGCGCGGGATGACGTCGAAATGCAGCTTCTTCGCCTCGCGCGGGCGCGCATACATGAAGAGCGCCAGGCTCTCGGGCGAACCGTAGCTCAGCCAGTCCTCGATGGTCAGGCCGTTGCCCTTCGACTTCGAGATCTTCTGGCCCTGCTCGTCGAGGAAGAGCTCGTAGTTGAAGCCTTCCGGCGGCGTGCCGTCGAGGGCGCGGGCGATCTGCGAGGAGACCTTGACCGAGTCGATCAGGTCCTTGCCGGCCATCTCGTAGTCGACGCCGAGCGCGACCCAGCGCATCGCCCAGTCCGGCTTCCACTGCAGCTTGGCATGGCCGCCGGTCACCGTCGTGGTGAAGCGCTCGCCGCTGGCGGGGTCGGTCCAGGTGATGGTGCCGGCCTCGACGTCGCGGGCCTCGATCGGCACCTGCATCACCACCCGGGTCCTCGGATGGATCGGCAGGAAGGGCGAATAGGTGGCGGCGCGCTCCTCGCGCAGCGTCGCCAGCATGATCGACATCACCTTGTCGAAGCGGGCGAGCATCTTCAGCAGCGTCGCGTCGAACTCGCCGGCGCGATAGGCGTCGGTCGAGGACTTGAACTCGTAGTCGAAGCCGAACTGGTCGAGGAAGGCGCAGAGCCGGGCATTGTTGTGCCGGCCGAAGGAGTCGTGCGTGCCGAACGGGTCCGGCACCTCGGTCAGCGGCTTGCCGAGATGCTGCGCCAGCAGCGCGCGGTTCGGCACGTTGTCGGGCACCTTGCGCAGCCCGTCCATGTCGTCGGAAAAGGCGATCAGCCGCGTCGGCACCGCATCGTCGGTCAGCACGCGAAAAGCGTGGCGCACCATCGAGGTGCGAGCGACCTCGCCGAAGGTGCCGATATGCGGCAGGCCCGAGGGACCGTAGCCGGTCTCGAACAGCGCCTCCTTCTTCCCCGATTTCTCCAGACGCGCCACGAGCTTCTTGGCTTCCTCGAACGGCCATGAGGCCGAGACGCGGGCGGCTTCGATCAGCGCGGGGTCGAAAACGGGCATTTTGCAGGCTGTCTCTGAGATTGCGGGCAGGAAGAGGCGAGGATGTCGCAGATATGCGCCAGCGGCGCAATCGCGGCCACCGCCCTTCGGCTACGCGCTCCGAACACGGCCTCGCGCGTGCGGCAGGCGGCGCAAATCGGCAGCCCCCTCTGGCAATCGCATAATTATCTATAATAACGCTCAAGCGATCAGGGTCGACATGAGGGCGAGACATAAATTTCGCGGAGCGCAGCTTTCCCCTTGCGCTCCCACGCCAGCCGTGGAGTCAATTAGCGATAGAGAATCATAATTATCTATAAATAATGGAGATCGCCATGCGCCAAGCCCGAAGCCCCCTGCCCTCGCTGGCACCCTATCCCGCTCTGCAAAGGGCCGGCCTCGTCCTCGCCGGCGCGGCCCTGCTGACCGTCGCGGCGAAGGTGCAGATCCCATTCTGGCCCGTGCCGATGACGCTGCACACGCTCGCCGTGCTCGGGCTCGCCGTCTTCGGCGGCCCGCGATTGGCGACGGCCGCCTTCCTGGCCTATCTCGCCGCCGGCGCGGCCGGCCTGCCGGTGTTCTCCGGCACGCCGCAGCGCGGGATCGGCCTCGCCTACATGGCCGGGCCGACCGGCGGCTACCTGCTCGGCTATCTCGCAGCCTCCTGGCTGGTCGGCATGCTGGCACGCGGGCGCGGCCTGGCGGGCCGGGTCGGCGCCATGCTCGCAGGGCTGGCGACGATCTACGCCTGCGGCCTCGCCTGGCTGGCCGCCTTCGTCCCGGCCAGTGCGCTGGTCGCGACCGGGCTCCTGCCCTTCATCGCCGGCGATCTCGTCAAGCTCGCCCTCGTCGCCGCCGGTTCGGCCGCGCTCGCCCGACTGCGGAGCGCGCGCTCGTGAGCGGCCCCTGCGACGCCCCGCGGCACGACTGGTCGGTGGACGAAATCCTGGCGCTGCACGACCTGCCGCTGCTCGATCTCGTCGGCCGCGCCAATGCGGTGCACCGGCGGCACCACGACCCGGACCGGGTGCAGAAGGCGAGCCTGCTCTCGATCAAGACCGGCGGCTGCCCGGAGGATTGCGCCTATTGCCCCCAATCGGCGCATCATCGCGAGGTCGACCTCACCCGCGACAGGCTGATGGATCCAGCCCGCGTCGTCGCCATGGCAGCCCGCGCCCAGGCGGCGGGGGCCGAGCGCTTCTGCATGGGCGCGGCCTGGCGGCAGGTGCGCGACGGGCGCGAATTCGACGCGGTTCTGGCAATGGTGGCCGGCGTGCGGGCGCTCGGCATGGAGGCCTGCGTCACGCTCGGCATGCTGAAGCCGCACCAGGCGCAGCGCCTCG
Source organism: Allobosea sp. TWI1241 (assembly GCF_039673065.1). Classification (NCBI taxonomy): domain Bacteria; kingdom Pseudomonadati; phylum Pseudomonadota; class Alphaproteobacteria; order Hyphomicrobiales; family Alloboseaceae; genus Allobosea; species Allobosea sp. TWI1241. Next base: position 32,311 of record NZ_JBDJKW010000010.1, read on the forward strand.
CCGAAGCCGGCCTCACCGCCTACAACCACAATCTCGACACCAGCCCGGAGTTCTACGAGCAGATCGTCTCGACACGGACCTATGGCGACCGGCTCGAGACGCTGGCGACGGTCCGTGCCTTCGGGATCGCGCTGTGCTGCGGCGGCATCATCGGCATGGGCGAGACGATGCGCGACCGTGCCGCGATGCTGCAGGTGCTGGCGACGATGACGCCGCATCCGGAAAGCGTGCCGATCAACGCGCTCGTGCCCGTGGCCGGCACCCCGCTCGCCGGGCGAACGCCGATCGCCCCGCTGGAGATGGTGCGCATGGTCGCGACCGCGCGGCTCGCCATGCCGGGCGCGACGGTGCGCCTCTCGGCCGGGCGCAGCGACTTCAGCCGCGAGGCGCAGATCCTCTGCCTGCTCGCCGGCGCGAACTCGGTGTTCTACGGCGAGACGCTGCTGACCACGCCCAATGCCGGCCTCGGCGCGGACGCCGCGCTGTTCGCGGCGCTGGCTGCGCGGGCACCGGAGGCGGTCGCCTGAGCGGTAGCCGCACGGGACGGCGCGCCCTGCCCGAAAAAGCGGCAGACAGCGCCATGGGCTCGATTGACCCTGCTGGAGGCCACCGCTAGCGTTCCTTGGATAATCATAAGGGGAACGACGACGATGACCGCCAGCACGGGGCGCGCCGCGTCCGGAATCCGCAGTTCGCGCCGCCAGATCGCCGGCTGGGCCCTCGGCGGCCTGATGGCGCTGGCGGCACCGTTCGGCGCCATGGCGCAGACGCCGATCAAGTTCACGCTCGACTGGGTCTTCCAGGGCCCGACCTCGCCGTTCCTCGTGGCGCTCGAGAAGGGCTACTACAAGGCCGAGGGGCTCGACGTGACCATGGATCCCGGCCAGGGCTCGGCCGGCGCGGTCCAGCGCGTCGCCACCGGCGCCTACGACATCGGCTTCGCCGACGTGAACTCGCTGATCGAATACAACGTCAAGAATGCGGGCAAGGAGATCGTCTGCGTCTTCATGGCCTATGACTTCCCGCCCTTCGGTGTGCACGCGCTGAAGAAGAGCGGCATCGCCAAGCCGGCCGACCTCGCCGGCAAGAAGCTCGGCGCCCCGGTCTTCGACGCCTCCTTCCGGCTGTTCCCGGCCTTCGCCAAGAAGGTCGGCGTCGATGCCAAGAGCGTCGAGCACGTCAACCTGACGCCGCAGCTGCGCGAGCAGTCGCTGGTGCAGGGCACCGTCGACGTGATCTCCGGGCACTATTTCTCGTCGATCCTCGACCTGAAGGCGCGCGGCGTGAAGCAGGAGGACATCGTCTCCTTCAACTACAGCGACTACAAGATGGACGTGTACGGCAACGGCATAATCGTCTCGCCGCCGCTGGCGGCGAAGCCCGAGGTGGTCACCGCCTTCCTGCGCGCCACGGCCAAGGCGTGGAAGGAAGTCGCGGCCAACCCGGCGGTCGGCATCGCGGCGGTGAAGAAGCGCGACCCGCTGATCGACGAGAAGCTCGAGACCGAACGCCTGTCGCTATCGCTGTCGATGAACGTGCTGACTCCCTATGTGAAGGAGAACGGCATGGGCGACGTCGATCCGGCGCGCTTCGCCCGCTCGGTCGTCGATGTCGCGGAAGCCTTCGGCCTGCCCTCGGCGCCGGCCCCGGACAAGGTCTTCACCAGCAAGTACCTGCCGCCCAAGGCCGAGCGCATGGTCGCGCCGTGAGACGCGGCCGCGACCTGCCCACTCCCGCCTTTCCGGAAGAGGGACAGGGCGAAGGATCTCGCGACCTTTTCCGCGTATGGTCGGGCTCGTCCCGGCCATACGCGCCTGCAGCGATGCAGTGCGGTCAAGACATGGATGCTCGCCGCAGGGGCGAGCATGACGGATAGACCCACGCGTCCCATGAGCCGGCCCGTCGAGCGACCTTTTCCTGCGAAGGGAGAAGGACGCGACGGGCCGCTTCCGACAGCCTTCATGCGAGCCCGAGAATGACGCCCCCCTTGCCGGATTCCGGTTCCCCCCTCGTCTCGCTGAAGCAGGTCAGCCTCGCCTATGGCAGCGGGGCCGCGCGCATGCTGGCGCTCGAGGATGCGACGCTCGACATCGCCAAGGGCGAGTTCATCGCCGTGGTCGGCCCGTCCGGCTGCGGCAAGTCCACGCTGATGAAGCTGGTCACCGGGCTGCTGCCGCCGAGCGGCGGCGAGATCCGCGTGCACGGCCAGCCCGTGAAGGGCCCGATCCGCGGCGTCGGCATGGCCTTCCAGGCGCCGACGCTGATGCCCTGGCGCACCACGCGCGACAATATCCTGCTGCCGCTGGAGGTGGTGGAGCCGCACAAGCGGCGCTTCCGCGCCAACAAGGCGGAGTATGTCGCGCGCATCGAGGCGCTGCTCGCCTCGGTCGGTCTCGGCGGCTTCGGCGACAAATATCCCTGGCAGCTCTCCGGCGGCATGCAGCAGCGCTCCAGCCTGTGCCGGGCGCTGGTCCACGAGCCCGAAATCCTGATGCTCGACGAGCCCTTCGGTGCGCTCGACGCCTTCACGCGCGAAGAGCTCTGGGGCGTGATGCAGGCGCTCTGGCTGGAGCGGCGCTTCACCGCCGTGCTGGTGACGCACGATCTGCGCGAGGCAGTCTACCTCGCCGACACGGTCTATGTGATGAGCCGGCGGCCGGGGCGGATCGTCAAGGTCCGCAGCATCGACCTGCCGCGGCCGCGCACGCTGGAAACAACCTTCACCCCCGAATTCGTCGACATCGTGCACGAGCTTCGCGAGCGCATCCACATGGAGCATGCCTAGCCATGCTTCACTCTCATGGAACCGCGCCGTCATTCCGGGGCGCCGCGCCAGCGGCGAGCCCGGAACCCATGACCACGACGTTCCCGATAAGGGCGCGGCAACGATCAGAGCTCTTTCCGGCCGAATCCGTGGTCATGGGCTCCGGGCTCGTGCCGTCGGCACGCCCCGGAAAGACGGCGTGCATCTCGTACAGATCGACGGGTTCCCGATGAGCGACACCCAGCGCCGCCTCCTGCTCGTCGCCATGCCCTGGCTCGCCATGGGCGGGCTGCTGCTGCTTTGGGAGCTCGCCTGCATCGTCTTCGACGTGCCCGAGATCCTCGCCCCGCGACCGACGCGGATCTTCGAGGTGATGGTGCAGCGCTGGGACATCCTGCTGCGCTTCTGCCTGGAGACGCTGTGGACGACCGCGATCGGCTTCGTGCTGGCGATCGGCTTCGGCGTGCTGCTCGGACTGGCGATCGGCGCCTCGCCCTTCGTCTATTCCGGGCTCTATCCGCTGCTGATCGCCTTCAACGCGGTGCCGAAGGTCGCGATCGTGCCGATCCTGATGATCTGGCTCGGCGTCGGCGCCCTGCCGGCGATCATCACCGCCTTCGTGATCTCGTTCTTCCCGATCGTGGTCAACGTCGCCACCGGCCTCGCCACGATCGAGCCGGAGATGCGCGACGTGATGCGCTCGCTCGGCGCCAGCCAGTGGGAAATCCTGACCAAGGTCGGCGTGCCGCGCGCCATGCCCTATCTCTTCGCCAGCCTGAAGGTGGCGGTGACGCTGGCCTTCATCGGCTCGGTGATCTCCGAGACGGTCGGCGGCAATCGCGGCATCGGCTTCCTGATGCTGTCGGCGGGCGCGCGCAACGACTCGGCCACGACCTTCGCCGGCCTCTTCGCCATCGCGATCATGGGCGTCGGCATGTATGCCGCCTGCGCACTGGTCGAGCGGCGCATGACCCGCTGGGCCTTCCGCGGCGAGATCGTCGGCTGAGGCGGGCGAGAACCAGCCCCGCCCCGCTCCGAAAAACGAGAAAGGCCCGGCGCGACGGCCGGGCCTTTTCAATGGCTGGAATGCCGTGAGGGCGGCTCAGCGCGGAGCCAGCACCATCACCATCTGGCGACCTTCGAGCTGCCAGTCGCTCTCGACCTTGGCGATCTCGAGCGTATCGGCCTTGACGCGCTCGAGCACCTTCACGCCGAGATCCTGATGGGCCATCTCGCGTCCGCGGAAGCGCAGGGTGACCTTCACCTTGTCGCCTTCCTCGAAGAAGCCCTGCATCGCCTTCATCTTCACGTCGTAATCGTGCTTGTCGATGCCGGGACGCAGCTTGATCTCCTTGATCTCGATGGTGCGCTGCTTCTTGCGCGCCTCCGAGGCCTTCTTCTGCTCCAGGAAGCGGAAGCGGCCGTAATCGAGAATCTTGCAGACAGGCGGCTGCGAGTTCGGAGCGATCTCGACCAGATCGAGACCTGCCTCTTCGGCGATCTTCAGGGCCTCGAAGAACGAGACAACGCCACGGTTGGCGCCCGTATCATCGATGAGCTGGACGTCGCGGACACCACGGATGTCGCGGTTGGCGCGAGGCCCGTCCTTGACGGGGGCCGGGGGAGCACGGAAAGGACGACGAATGGCTGTATTCTCCTGTGATTGGCGCTTGGCGCCGCTGAGCAGACACATTGCACAACGCGAAGCGATGTCAATGGATCAACGCGCGACCGGCCGCGAATAGCGGCAGAAATCCGCGCCGATCCCGAAACGCGCCACGGGTCTGCCCGTTCCGTCAGCGCCCGAGCAGGGCGCAGTAGACATCGAGCGTATCGTTCACCATCGCCGGCAGCGAAAAATGCCGCTCGACATGCAGCCGGGCGCGACTCGCCAGCATGTCGCGCGCCGACGGACGCAGCGAGAGCGCCTCGCCGAGCGCCTTCGCCAGCGCCGGAGCATCGCCGGGCGGCACGCGCCAGCCGGTGCGCTCCTGCGGGGCGACCTGCGGCGGCGCCAGCACGGTTTCCGGCACGGCGCCGAGATCCGACACCACCACCGGCACGCCCATGGCCTGCGCCTCGACGGCAACGCGGCCGAAAGCCTCCGGATCGGTCGACGGCACAGCGACCACAGCCGCCGAGAGCAGCGCGGCCGGCATGTCCGTGCAGTGCCCGACGCGTCTCACGCGGCCCTCGAGCCCGGCGCGGGCGATCGCCTCGTCGAGCTCGCGGACATAGCCGTCGCGGCCCTGGGCGTCGCCGGCCAGGATGAAGGCGGTATCGGCGTCGCCGCCGTCGCGCATCAGGCGCGCCGCCTCGATCAGCACCTTCTGCCCCTTCCAGCCGGTGAGCCGGCCGGGCAGCAGCACGATGCGCTGATGCGGCTCGACGCCCCAGGAGCGGCGCAGCGTGCTCACCCGCTCGGGCCCGACCACCGATGGCGCGAAGGCCGAGAAATCCGTGCCGCGATTGACGACGCGGATGCGATCGCGGGCGAAAGGATGACGCGCCCGGATCAGGTCCGCGGTGTAGTGCGAGTTGGCGATCACCACGTCGCCGCGCGCCATCACCGAATTATAGTGGTTCTTCACCACGGAGCGGGCGTTGTATGAGCCGTGATAGGTGGTGACGAAAGGCAGCTTGAGCGCGCGCGAGGCCGCCAGCGCCACCCAGGCGGGGGCCCGCGAGCGCGCATGCACCAGCTCGACGCCCTCGCGCCGGCACAGCGCCACGAGCTTGCGCACGTTCAACGCCATGGCGATGGGGTTCTTCGCCGCCGCCGGGAAGGGCAGCCAGACGCCGCCCTTGGCCTGGAGCTCGGCGACGAGCCGGCCGCCCTCGGTCGCGACCAGCGCCCGCGCGCCGACCTCGGTCAGGCCGGCTGCGATGTCGACGGCGGTCCGCTCGGCGCCACCGGCTTCCAGCTCCGGAATGATCTGCAGCAGCGTGCGTCCGGCGAGCGGATGAGTGTCCGTGGACGGCAGGGATATCGTCCCGCCCGAGCGCAACATTCTGATCACCGCTTCAAAGAACCTTCTGCCTACCGACTCGCCGATGCTATCGGAAACGAGATGATCACCAAATCGGGCGCGAATGCAGCAGGCTTCGCCGGCGCGCCACGGTTCACCACAGGAGAGTTCAGGTGACGAGGCAAGAGGCGACGCGGCCGGAGCCGCAATTCCTCAGCGTGGGCACCGGTCCCGAACAGCGCGACATCGCGGTCCTCACCCAGCCGGGCCGTGGCCCGGCAGTGGTCTGGCTCGGCGGCTTCCGCTCCGACATGCGCGCCACCAAGGCCGAGGCGATCGCCGACTGGGCGTCGCGCAGCGGACGCGCCTTCGTGCGCTTCGACTATGCCGGCCATGGCGAATCGAGCGGCGACTTCGCCCGCTGGACGCTGTCGCACTGGCTGGAGGATGCGCTGGCGGCGATCGCCGCGCATGCCAACGGCCCGGCCGTTCTGGTCGGCTCCTCCATGGGCGGCTGGCTCGCTCTGCTGGCGACGCGCCGGCTGCGCGAGCAGATGCCGGAGAAGGCGCCGGCAGGGCTGGTGCTGATCGCGCCGGCGGTGGACTTCACCGAAGAGCTGATGTGGGCGCAGATGCCCGACGCGATCCGCCGCGCCATCCTCGAGGACGGCGTCTGGAACCGCCCCTCCGAATACGCGCCGGAGCCGACACCGATCACCCGCGCCCTGATCGAGGACGGCCGGCGCCTGCTGATGTTCGGCGCGCCGATCGAGACCGGCTGCCCCGTGCACATCCTGCAGGGCATGAAGGATCCGGACGTGCCCCATGCACAGGCTTTGAGGCTGGTCGAGCACCTGCCCCACGATCCGGTGGTGCTGACGCTGGTCAAGGATGGCGACCACCGCCTGTCAACGCCTGACGACATCGCCCGGCTGGTCGCGGCGGTGGAGGGGATCGTCCCCTCCGCCTGAGCGGCAAGGCTCCGCCTGAGCGGGAAGGCCCGGCCCGGTGGCCCGGGCCGGGCGCGCCCGTCAGTGCAGGCTCACCATCTTGAGATCATGCTCCCAGGCGTTGGCGGTCGCCGCCTCGCGCGAATCGGTCACCAGGATCGGCGCGCCGTCGGCGGCGAGAAGGGCGAAGAGCTGCAGGCCGGGTTCGATCTCCGGCGCCTGCGGGAAGATCCGCGCCAGCTCCTCGGAGGTCATCGGCTTGAGATAGGCCACCTGGCCGGCGCCGAGCGAGGCGAATTCGGCCGTGGTCAGGGGGGTGTTCCTGGTCTGGGTCATCGCGCCCTCCTTCCGAGCAGTGCGAGGCGGTCCATGGAAAAAACTGGTCTCCCGATCGGGAACGCGAGGCAAAACCGCCGACCCCTTGTTCCGATCCTGACGGGACGCCGACCCGGCGACCGTCCTTCAAACGCGCACCGTCAATCCCGGCTCACGATATCGATACGCCTGACGAGGCGCTCCGGTTCCGGGCGCACGAGATCGATGGCGAGCAGCCCGTTGGAGAGGTCCGCGCCCATCACCTGCATGCCGTCGGCGAGCAGATAGGAGCGCTGGAACTGCCGCGCGGCGATGCCGCGATGCAGGAAGTGACGGGTCTTGTCGTCGACCTGGCGGCCGCGAATGGTGAGCTGGTTCTCCTCCAGCGTGATTTCGAGCTGATCGCGCGAGAAGCCGGCGACGGCAAGCGTGATCCTGAGCTTGTCGGGCTCGTCCTCGGTGCGCGGCAGGCGCTCGATATTATAGGGCGGATAGCCCTCGCCGGCGCCCTTGGCGACCCGGTCGAGCGCTCGTTCGATCTCGTCGAAGCCGAGGAGAAACGGATGGGACAGGCTAGGCGGACGCGACATTCCCGAAGCCCTCGAAAGGCGCCTCTGCAATCACCGGGGCCCGCTGCCGCAGCACCCCGCACGCGAAAGGCGAACCCGTCCGCGCAGATCGAATATGGCGACGGCGTTTCCCGGCTTCAAGGCATGGAGGGCGACGCGACGCGCGGCCGGCATCCATCAGCGCTGTCATCAGGAGAGGGACAGGAAGCGGTGGTACAGCCACCCCGGCTCGAACGGGGGACCCCCAGATCCACAATCTGGTGCTCTAACCAACTGAGCTATGGCTGCACGCTTCGCACGCTCCGCGACGCCCGGCTGGCGGGGGCGGAACGGCGCGGAACCTAGTGCCGCGCCGCAGCGATTGCAACGGCGAAATTGCAGCGGACACAGAAGAGTCGCGTCCGCCGGATTTTCACAGGCGCGGAAGCTCCTTGCGCGCGGTCGCGACAATGTCGTGCAGGCGCTCCGACATGGATTCGCAGCCGCGGCGGAAGGCCTTGGCCTGCAGCGCAACCGCATCGGCGGCGCTGCGGGTGCGCGCCAGCGTCTCGATCTCGCCGAGCGTGGTGGCGAGCTCGTCGCGGGCATGGTCTAGGATCCTGGCCTGGATCGCCCCGAAGGCACGCGTCAGCGCGAGCCCCTGCGACAGCCAGAGCGCGGTGACCGCTTCCGGCCCCTGCTTCGCCGCGGCCACGGGCTGGGCGACGGGTTTCACCGCAGCCATCGGCGGCGACGCGGCGGCGGCAGCGACCGCAGGCTTCGCCGGAGCGGGCTGCACCGGCACGGGCGTGGCCACCGGCTTGGCAGCGACACCAGGCTGTACAGGAGCGACAACCGGTTTCGCAGCAGGCTTGGTCTGCGCAGCTGGCTTGGACTGCTCGGCGGACTTGCTGGCAACGGGCGCCTTCACCGCAGCCTTCGCGGCCCGAGCCTTCGTCCGGACCGGCGCAGGCGCGCTCGCCGGCACAGGCTGCGACTTGGCCGTCGCCTCGGCCTTGGCAGGCTCGGCCTTCGCTGGCGCCTTGACCGGCGCGGCCTCGGCGACCGCGGGCTTCACGCCGTCAGACTTTGGAAGCTCGGCCTTGGGAGGCTCAGATTTGGAGACGTCGGCCTTGGGCGCATCGGCCTTCGATGCCTCGACCTTGGCCGGGGCCGGGGCAGCCGCCTGCTTCGGCGCGGGCTGGGCCGCGGGCGCTGTCGGCTTGCCCGGTGACGGAGCCGCGGGCTTGGCCACAGCGACGGGCGGCTGTGCCGGCTTCGGCGCGAAGACCGGCGCCGCCGGAGCGGGATTGGCCAGCGGGCCGGCGCTCGGCACGGGCCGGGTGTTTCCCAGCGCCGTCACCGGCGCCAGGCTGATCGGGGGTTTTCCGGGGTTCGGCCGTTTCGCCATATCTCACGCCCTTCGCGTCGGGGGCAGGCTCCAAGCCTGCCATCACGGAAAAGGCCGGGCGGACGGCCCGGCCGTCGTCAGGCGGCGCGCCCCGCGATATGGGACGCGAAGCGCCTCACTCGCCCTTGGTCGTCACTTGGCCTTGGTCGCCTTGGCGGCGGTCTCGGCCGTCTTGGCGGCCGCTTCCTGCACCGCCACGCCGAGATCCTTCATCTGCGCCTGGAAGGCGGAGACCTGGGTCTTCAGATACTCGGACTGATGCTGGAGGACTTCGCTGACATCGCGCGAGCGCACCAGCTTCTGCGCCAGCTCGAACGCCGCGGCGATGTTGTTCTCGGCATAGCCGATGGCCTTGCGGGCGGCATCCTGGGCGTTGGCGCGGGCCGACTCGGCCGAGCCGTGCGCGGTGTCGACGGCCTTGTGGGCGGCGCCGATGAAGCCGTCGAAGGCCTTGCGGGCCTGCTCGACGCTCTTCTCCGCGAATTCGCGCATTTCGGTCGGAACTTCGTAGGGGTTCTTGCCGTCCATGTCTCGTCCTCCTGATTCGCCGCCGCGGCGGTGCCGCGCAACGCGATCACCGTCATTGTGCACTGCAATATCATTATTGCGCCGCAATGACAACGCCGCGCGAGCGTGCCCTAGGCGACGCCATTAACGCTGTTTGGAAACGTCCGGGGACGGCGCGAGTTCCGCGCATGGATTCCCGGTCGTTTGGAGGCTATTAAAGCTTTGTTAGGCATAATCGCCCCGGGTTGGGACAGGCCTGAGAAGCGGGACGAGATGAGCGGATCCGAACAGCACTGGACGGAATTGTGGCAGGCCGCGGCGAAAGACGCCGCGCTCGCTCCGTTCGTCGCGGGCGGCGCGCTGCTGCTCTGCGCCGAGGACGGCACCCTCCTCCATGCCGATGCGGCAGGCAAGGCGCTGCTGCGCGGCGAGAGCGAACCGGCCCTGCCCGCCATGGTCGCCCAGCGCCTTCGCGTGCTCGCCGCCGGCGCCGCGACGCCGGGCACGCTGCGCCTCGAACGCCTGCGCTTCGGCTCCGCCCTGCAGGGGCTGACCACCTGCGCCTGCAAGCTGGTCGAAGGGCCGGCCGGCCGCGCGATCGCCCTCGCCATCAACGCAGCCGAACTGCGCCGCGCCGGCGTGCGCCTGCCAGTCCAGGACGCTCCCGCCCCGGCGACCGAGCAGCAGGCCGCGCTGCCGCTGCCCGCGCTTGCGGTCGCGGAGGAGCCGCCGGCGCAGCAGGCGCGCCCGGCCAATCTGCGCTTCCTCTGGCAGAGCGACCGCAGCGGTCGCTTCACCAGCGTCTCGCCCGATTTCGCCCGCCTCGCCGGCACCGAGCCGGCCCAGGCCCTGCCCGGCCGCAGCTGGAGCGAACTGATCGGCCAGGAGGTCATCGACGGCGACGGCCAGCTTTCGGCCCGGCTCGCCGGCGACGCGACCTGGAGCGGCTACCCCGTGCTCTGGCGTGTCGGCCCGCAGGAGGCCGCGCGCGTCGAACTCTCCGGCTTCCCGCTCTTCGACGCAGAGCGCGCGCCGAACGGCTTCCGCGGCTTCGGCCTGGTCCGCCGCCCGGAGAACGAGCCCCTGCCCGCAGCCGAAGCGCCCGCCGCCGCGGCGGATCTGGATGAGGCGGCGAACGCCGCCCAGCCCGCGCTCGCCGCAGCCGCCATCGCCGACCTTGCCCGTGGCTCGCAAACCGCTGCCGTCGCAGCTGTCCCGGCAGCGCCTGTGATCGCGGCACTCGCGCCGTCGCACGAGGCTGCCCCGGTCGCGACCGACGACGCCGCAGCACTTGCCGACAGCGCAGACGCCACTGCGCCGGATCTGGCCACGGCACCGGTCGAGACCGCCCCCGGGCAGCCGGAGGCGCCCGTCGCCGACGAACCTGAGGCCGAGACGGAAACGGCGACGGAGACCGTCACCGCCCCCGAAGCGGCTGCCGTGGACGAAGCGACCGATATCGCCGAGGACGGCGCGGACGAGGCTGACGGCGAATCCATTGCCGCAGCGACGATGCCGGCGCGCGAGGCCGAGGAGCCGGTCGCCGAAGCGCCGGTCGCGGAGCAGCGGGCCACCCCGGCACCTGTCGCCGGGACAACGAGCGAACCGCAGCCGGACGAGGACACCGCCGAGCAGGTCCGCGCGGCCAGGAACGACGCCACGGCCCAGAGCGCCCACACGGCCCAGAGCGACGACGCCGCCGAAGCCGGGCTGCCCGATACCAATGTCGTGCAGCTGCGCAACGGCCAGTTCGCGGCGATCCGGCCGGTGCTGGAACCCTCCAAGGCCAATCTGTCCAAGGCCGAGCGCAACGCCTTCCGCGAGATCGCCAAGGCGCTTGGCGCCCGCATTGCCGGCGAGGACGAGGCCGCGCCGCGCCTGCCGCCCGCGACGCCGCTGACGCTGCAGGACGAGCGCGAGACGGCGCAGCCCGCCGCAGAGCAGCCCGCCGCCCCGGCCTCGCAAGTCACCGACCCGGCGCAAGTCGCGGAACCGGCCATGGAGCCGGCCGAGCCGCGCGCCCGCATGCCGAACGCCCATGCCGAGATCCTCGACCGGCTGCCGGTCGCGGTGCTGGTCAACCGGGACGACGTGCCGCTCTACGCCAACCGCACCCTGCTCGATCTCCTCGACTATGCGGATGTCGACGACCTTGCCGCCTGTGGCGGCGTCGGCCAGCTCTTCCGCGGCCCGGTCGGCGCGGACGAGAGCACGATGATGCTGGTCGACCGCAAGGGCGGCGTCATCGCCGTCGAGGGCCGGCTCTCGACCGTCTCGTGGCAGGGCGAGCCGGCCACGCTGATGGCCTTCCGCAACCGGCTGCCGGGCGGCGAGCTCGAGGAGCTGACGGCGGAGGAGGCCGAGGAGCGCGAACTCGCGGCCGAGTTCGCGGCGGAAGAGGAAGAGGCGGCGCAGCGGGTGCGCTCGCTGCGGCTCGAGGGCGAGGGCTTCCAGGCCCGCATCGCCGAGATGAGCGCGATGCTCGACACCGCGACCGACGGCGTCGTCACCGTCGACGGGCGCGGGCGCATCCTCTCTCTCAACAAGAGCGCCGAGGCGCTGTTCGGCTACGACCAGCGCGAGGTCACCGGCGAGCTCTTCACCCTGCTCTTCGCGCCCGAAAGCCATTCGCCGGCGCTCGACTATCTCGACGGTCTGATCGGCGGCGGCGTCGCCTCGCTGATGAACGACGGGCGCGAGATCGTCGGTCGCGTGCGCCAGGGCGGCCGCATCCCGCTGTTCATGACCATGGGCCGGATCGCCGAGGCGCCCGACAGCAAGTTCTGCGCGGTGCTGCGCGACATCACCGCCTGGAAGAAGACCGAGGGCGAGCTGATCGAGGCGCGCAAGATCGCCGAGAAGGCCAGCGCACAGAAGTCGGACGTGCTGGCGAAGATCAGCCACGAGATCCGCACGCCGCTCAACGCCATCATCGGCTTCGCCGAGGTGATGTCGGAGGAGCGCTTCGGGCCGATCGAGAACGAGCGCTACAAGGAATACCTGCACGATATCCACCAGTCGGGCGGTTATGTCATCAGCCTGGTCAACGACCTGCTCGACCTCGCCAAGATCGAGGCCGGCAAGCTGGAGCTCGACTTCGTCAGCGTCAGCCTTAACGACATCGCGCTCTCGGCGGTGAACCTGCTGCAGCCGGAGGCCCAGCGCGGCCGCGTCGTGCTGCGCTCGGGGCTGGCACCCAAGCTGCCGCCGGTGGTCGCCGACGAGCGCTCGCTGCGCCAGATCGTGCTGAACCTGCTCTCCAACGCGGTGAAATTTACCGATGCCGGCGGCCAGGTCATCGTCTCGACGGCGCTCGGCGACCAGGGCGAGGCGATCCTGCGGGTGCGCGACACCGGCGTCGGCATGGACGACAGCGAGATCGCGCTGGCGCTGGAGCCGTTCCGCCGCGTGCCGACGACGCGCAAGGCCGGCGGCACCGGGCTCGGCCTGCCGCTGACCAAGGCGCTGGTCGAGGCCAACCGCGCCGCGCTCTCGATCACCAGCGTCAAGAAGGAAGGCACGCTGGTCGAGGTGACCTTCCCGCCGCAGCGCGTGCTGGCCGGCTGACGCAGCGGCGGCGCCACGGATTCCCTCCGCTGCGACACGCGCCCCGCGAGGCGCGCCGGTCCTTGTGACGGATCAATGTCGCCGCGCCGCCCCGGCCCTATCGTCCGCGCAAGCGCCCTGCCGGCGGCACGATGCGGAGACGACAGCCAATGTTCGATACGGGCAGAACGATCACGGCCGGCGATGCGGCGCTGTTCGTCGCCGAGACCGGCGTGCCGGAAGGCGAGCCCATCGTGCTGCTGCATGGCGGCCTCGGCAGCCGCACCGACTTCGCTGCGCTGGCCGCGCGGCTCGGCTGCGACCATCGCCTCGTCGCCATCGACAGCCGCGGCCATGGCCGCTCCGCGCTGGGCGGTGAAAGGCTGAGCTATCGTCGTCTGGCGCAGGACGTCGCGGCCGTGCTGGCGGCGCTCGGCCTCACGCAGGCCGGGATCATCGGCCACAGCGATGGCGGCATCGTCGCGTTGCGGCTCGCGACGGCAGAAACGCAACCGCGTTTCCTCGTCACGGTCGGGGCACACTGGCAGCTGGCGGAGGACGATCCGACGCGCGATCTCTATCGCAAGATCAGCGAGGCGCAGTGGCGCGAAATGTTTCCAGCCGGGGTCGCCCGCTACGAAGCGGAGAATCCCGCGCCTGACTTCGCCCGGCTGTTCGAAGCCACCCGCGCCATGTGGCTCGGCAACGGGCCGGACGCCTATCCGGGCGAGACGGTGCGCGCCATCCGCGCACCTCTCCTGGTGGTACACGGGGACGAGGACGCACTCGTCTCCCGCGCCCAGGCGGCCGGGCTGGCCGAGCGCGTGCCCGGAGCCCGGCTGCTCAACCTGCCCTTCGCGACGCACACCGTGCTGCAGGACGATCCGGACGCGGTGGCGCCGGCGCTCCGCGACTTCGTCGCCGGTGCCGGCCGCGGCGCGCCCGGCTAGAGCAAGGTGCCGCGCAGGATCAGGGCGGCGATGCTGAAATAGATCACCAGCCCGGAGACATCGACCAGCGTCGCCACGAAGGGCGCCGAGGCGCTGGCCGGGTCGAAGCCCAGCCGGGTCAGGATAAAGGGCAGCATCGAGCCGGCCAGAGAGCCGAAGGTGACGATGCCGATCAGGGCCGCGCCGATGGTGACGGCAACCAGGCCCCAGTGCTCGCCGTAATCGTAGAGGCCGGTCTTCTGCCAGACGACGACGCGCACCATGCCGATCGCGCCGAGGATGGCGCCGAGCGTCATGCCGGTCGGCAATTCGCGCAGCGCCACCCGCCACCAGTCGCCGAGGCCGAGTTCGCGCAGCGCCAGCGACCGGATGATCAGCGAGGTCGCCTGCGAGCCGGAATTGCCGCCGGAGCTCATGATCAGCGGGATGAAGAGCGTCAGCACCAGCGCCTTCTCCAGCTCGCCCTCGTAATGCTGCATGACCGAGGCCGTCAGCATCTCGCCGATCAGCAGTACGCTGAGCCAGCCGGCACGCTTGCGGATCATCTCGAGGAAGCCGATGCGCGGATAGGGCGCGCCCAGCGCCTCCATGCCGCCGAGCTTCTGCACGTCCTCGGTGGTCTCGTCGATCATCGCGTCGATGACGTCGTCGACGGTGACGATGCCGAGCATGCGCTCCCGGGCGTCGACCACCGGCACGGCGAGGAGGTTGTACTTGGCGATCAGCCGCGCCACCTCCTCGCGATCCGTCCCCGGCGCGACGCTGACCGGCGGGCGCACGCCGCCGGCGCTGACGATCGGCGCGGCCGGATCGCCCGAGATCAGCCGGCGCAGCGCCACCGCCTGGACAAGGCGACCGCCCTCCGGCTCGACCACGTAGATCGCATAGACGGTCTCGCGGCTGCGCTCGACGGTGCGGACATGGTCGAGCGTGCGGGCGATCGTCCAGTCGGCCGGCACGCTGACGAACTCGGTCGTCATGATCGCGCCGGCGCTGTGCTCCGGCCACGCCAGCAGCGCCGCCAGCGCGGCGCGGGTCTCGCCGTCGAGCCGCGCGACGAAGCGGTGCCGGTCCGGCTCGGAAAGGTCGTTGCGGAAGATCTCGGCGACACGGTCGGACGACATCGCCTGGATGAAGGCGACCGCGCGCTCGAGCGGCAGCGCCTTGAGGATCGCGCCAGGCGCGACGAGTTCGGGCTGGTCGAGCACGTCGACCGCCCGTCCCGCCGGCATGGCGAGCAGGATGGCCGCGGCCTCGGCAGGCTCGACCGCGTTCAGCCGCTCGGCGATATCGGCGACATGGACGCCGTGCAGCGTGGTGCCGGCGAGATCGAGCCCGCCCGGGGCGCGGCTCGCGAATGGGGTGACAGCGGCGTTCATGGCTCGCTTCCTTCCGGTTCGGCCGTCGATGGCCGAACGCAGGCGAGCCTGTCACGAGGGATCAGGCGCGCGGACGGACGGCCGGCGACGGCAAGGACGGTCGACTGGGACTGTCGCTTGGCATGGGGATCGGGGTTCCTTGGTGAGACCGGGCGACGGGCGTTGGCGCGCCGACCGGACGGGCGCCAGATGCGCCTGTTGCGCGCCTTCGTCAAGCGCCCTGCACAGGTGCCGTCGCGCATCCACGCCAAGCCGGAGCCGCGACGCTTGCGCGTTGGCGCGGAGCCGGCGCCGTCCTAGAGTTGGGCACGCAACAGCCCGGACGGTCCCATGCAGTTCGCATTCTCCGAGGAAGAAGAGCTGATCCGCGAGAGCGCGCGCCGGCTCGCCGCCGACAGGCTCGCGCCATTGGCCGAGGCGCTCGACCACGGCGAGGGCCGGGACGGCTTCCTCGCCAATCTCAAGCTCATGGCCGAGAACGGCTTCATGGCGCTGAATGTCGCGGCCGCCTATGGCGGCAGCGAAGCCGGCACGGTCGCCTTCGCGCTGGCGCTGGAGGAGTTCGCAGCCGCCTGCGCCGCGACGGCGGTGACCACCTCGGTGACCAACATGGTCGGCGAGGTGATCCAGGCGGTCGGCACCGCGGCGCAGAAGGAAGAGCATCTGCCGAAGCTCGCCGACGGCAGCTATCCCGCCGGCGCCTTCTGCCTGACGGAATCCGGCGCGGGCTCCGACCCTGCCGGCATGGCGCTGCGGGCACGGCGCGACGGCGATTCCTACGTCCTCGACGGCGAGAAGCTCTACATCACCAGCGGCGAATATGCCGGCATCTTCGTGGTCTGGGCGGTGACCGACCCCGACGCGCCGAAGGGCAAGGGCATTTCGGTCTTCCTCGTGCCGGCCGGCACGCCCGGCGTGAGCATCGGCAAGGCCGAGAGCAAGATGGGCCAGACCGGCTCGGCCACCAATATCGTGCGCTTCGACGGCGCCCGCATCCCGGCCGAAGCCCTGATGGGGCGGGAGAACGACGGATTCCGCGTCGCGGTCGGCGAACTCGCCGGCGGGCGCATCGGCGTGGCGGCGGTCTCGCTCGGCATCGCGCGCGCGGCGATGGACGCCGCCAAGGCCTATATCCGCGAGCGCCGGCAGTTCGGGCAGCCGCTGGCCAGCTTCCAGGGCCTGCAATGGATGATCGCCGACCGCGAGGTCGATCTGCACGCCGCGCGGCTGCTGATCCTCGACGCGGCGGCGCGCAAGGACCGTGGCGACCCCTTCGCCCGGGAAGCCTCGATGGCCAAGCTCTTCGCTTCGGAGGCCGCGCATCGCTGCACCGACACCGCCCTGCAGATGCATGGCGGCGCCGGCTATTGCCGCGACTACCCCGTCGAGCGCTATGCGCGCGACGCCCGGATCACGCGCATCTACGAGGGCACCTCGGAGATCCAGCGCCTGATCATCGCCCGCGAAACCCTGCGCCAGCTCGGCTGAGCGCGCGCTCTAACCGCCAGGACACCCGCATGACCCTGACCATCTATGGCTGCTACCGCTCGCGCGCGAGCCGCACCGTCTGGCTCGCCAACGAGCTCGGCATCCCCTTCGACCATGTGCCGGTGGTGCAGGCCTATCGCCTCGCCGACCCGCTGGCGGCCGACGCGCCGCTCAACACCCGCAGCCCCGCCTTCCTGAAGATCAACCCGAACGGGCACATCCCCTCGATCGACGATGACGGCTTCGTCCTGCACGAATCGCTGGCAATCAACCTCTACCTCGCCCGCAAGCATGGCGGGCCGGTCGCACCGGAGACGGTGCAGGAGGAGGGCCTCGCCGCGATGTGGTCGCTCTGGGCCGTGACGGAGTGCGAGCAGTACGCCCTCAACCTGATGGTCCACCGCGCGGTGAACCCGCCGGAGAAGCGCGACCCGGCCGTGGTCGCGGCCTCGCTCGCCGCCCTGCCCAAGCCCTTCGCCGTGCTCGATCGCACGCTGGCCGACGGCGGCGGCTACCTGATCGGCAAGCGCTTCACCGTGGCCGACATCAACGTCGCCGAGGCGATCCGCTACGCCATGCTCGCGCCGGAGCTGTTCGAGCCCGTGCCGCATGTGCGCGAATGGCTGCAGCGGCTGCACGCCCGGCCCGCCTTCGTCGCCATGTGGGCGGCGCGCGACGCCGAGCCGGCCTGAGCCGCTGTTTCCGGGTGTCGGCCCGGTGCCCGGCGCGGTAGAGCCTCGCCCGACACCGGGAGCGACCGGCGGACGCGGCGGACGAAGGCCGCTGCGCAGCCTCGCCTCCTGACCGATCCGGCCGCGGGAGGGGCGTATCCCGACGCCCCAACCCGCATCGACGAGGCGGCTATGCCATCTTCCCCCGCGCAGCAGATGGGCGCCCGCGAATGGGCGCTGCTCTGCCTGCTCTCCGTCCTGTGGGGCGGCTCCTTCTTCTTCAACGCGCTGGCTGTGGCGGAATGGCCGCCCTTCGCGGTGGTGCTGGTCCGGGTCGGGCTGGCCGCGATGGCGCTGCTCGCCATCGTGCGCCTCACCGGCGCGCCGACGGCTGCGGCCTGGCCGCTCTGGCCCTCCTTCCTGCTGATGGGCATCCTCAACAATCTGGTGCCCTTCACGCTGATCCTCTGGGGCCAGACGCAGATCGCCAGCGGGCTGGCCTCGATCATCAACGCCACCACGCCGATCTTCACCGTGGTCGTGATGCACCTGTTCGGCGGCGAGCCGGCCTCGGGCCGCAAGATGGCCGGCGTGTTCGCCGGGCTCGCCGGCGTCGCGATCCTGATGGGGCCCGACGCGCTCGGCGGGCTGGGCGGGCATCTCGCGGCGCAGCTCGCCTGCGTCGGCGCCACGCTCTCCTATGCCTTCTCCGGACTGGTGGCGCGCCGCTTCCGGCAGCTGCCGCCGCTCGTCAGCGCCGCCGGCCAGCTCAGCGCCACCACGGCGATGGCGATCCCGATCCTGCTGGTGGTGCATCCGCCCTGGACGCTGCCCCTGCCCTCGCCGACCGCGCTCGGCGCCATGGCGGGGCTGGCCCTGGCCTCGACCGCGCTGGCCTATGCGATCTTCTTCCGGATCATGCGGGCGGCGGGGCCGACCAATGTCGCGCTCGTCACCTTCCTGATTCCGGTCAGCGCGATCCTGCTCGGTACCTTCGTGCTCGGGGAGGCGCTGCTGCCGCGCCATATCGGCGGCATGGCGGCGATCTTCGCGGGGCTGGCCCTGATCGACGGGCGGCTGGTCAGGCGGCTGACGAAAGCCTCCGTCTAGGCCGGAGGTTTCATTGCCAAAAAATTATGAATTGCTCTACGCTCTGCCGATGAACGATCGGCGCGGGCGGTAGAGCCGGGACAACCGGCCCATGGCACGCCCTGCGCTCGGCCCGAGGGGAGGCGCGACAGCAATGGATCTGAGGCAGCTGCGATGCTTCATCGCGGTAGCGGAGGAGCTTCATTTCGGCCGCGCCGCGGAACGGCTCGGGCTGGCTCCGCCTGCCCTCTCGCGCCAGATCAGCACGCTCGAGGACGAGCTCGGCGTCGCCCTGCTCACCCGCACCACCCGGCAGGTTGCGCTGACGCGCGCCGGGCTGATCATGCTCGAGGAGGCCAAGGGCATCCTGGCCGGCATGGAGCGCGCCTCGCGGGCGGTGCGCGAGGCCTCGCTCGCCTCCGGCAAGGTGCTGCGCGTCGGCGCGATCGACGCCGCCTCGTCGAGCTTCGTGCCCGAGGCGCTGGTGACCTTCCGCGCCCGCCATCCCGGCGTCGAGATCAAGTTCGTCGAGGCGATGACCACGCCGCTGATCCAGATGCTGGAGGCGGGACGGCTCGACATCGCCCTGACGCGGCCGCCGCGCAAGCCGACCGATTGCGCCTTCGAGGTGCTGCGCGTCGAGCGGCCGATCGTGGTGCTGAACGAGGCGCACCCGCTGGCGGCGCGCGAGCACCTGACCATGCACGACCTGATCGGCCAGCCCTTCGTGGTGCCGTCCAAGCGCATACGGCCCTTCGCCTACGACCTGGTCATGACCTATTTCGAGAGCGTCGGCTCGGTGCCCAACGTCACGATCGAGGCGACCGAGAAGCCGGCGATGATGTCGGCGGTGGCGGCCGGGCTCGGCATGGCGCTGGCGCCCGACTGGGTGTCGCGCCTGAGCTTCCCGCGCGTGACGATGCGCAAGCTGCGCGGAGCCCTGCTAGACCCGCCGCCGGACGGCGCGCTGGTCGGCGTGGCCTGGCGGCCCCACCAGAAGCTTGCCGCCCGCGACGACTTCCTCGCGATCCTGCGCGAGAGCGTCACGCTGGTCGACGAGGACAATGTCCTGCCTTTCACCCTGCCACGCACAAGATCGAAAAAGACGGTGCGTGCTTCCACGCCGGCCGGAGGAGCCTGATGAGTCTGAACAGCATCGAATCGGCGCGGGGACTGCGCGTCCGATCCACACAGGATCTCGCGGCCGGGATCTTCATGATCGCCCTCGCGGCGCTGGCGCTGCTCCTGTCGAACGACCTGCCGAGCGGCACGCTGCGCCAGCTCGGCCCGGGCATGCTGCCCAGGGCCTTCGCCTGGATCTGCGCGGCGCTCGGCGCGCTCGTGGTGATCAACGCCTTCCGCTATAATGGCGAGAAGCTCTCGCCGCTCTCCTTCAAGGGCATTTTCTTCGTGCTCGGTGGCGTCTGCGTCTTCGCGATGACCATCCGCGGCTTCAGCATCGGCCCGATCAGCGTGCCGGCGCTCGGCCTGCTGGTCTCCGGCCCGCTGGTGATGCTGATCGCCGGCATCGCCGCCGACGACCGCCGGCCGAAGGAGCTGCTGCTCTTCACCATCGCCATGAGCGCGGCCTGCATCGCGCTGTTCAAATACGGGCTGAACCTGCCGATTCCGCTGGCGCCCTGGCTGCTGGGGATCTGAGGCATGGATATCTTCGCCAATCTCGGGCTCGGCTTCGGCGTCGCCCTCACCCTCAAGAATATCGGCCTGTGCTTCATCGGCTGCATGGTCGGCACGCTGGTCGGCGTGCTGCCCGGCGTCGGCCCGGTCGCGACCATCGCGATGCTGCTGCCGATCACCTTCGGGCTCGACCCCGTCGGCGCGCTGATCATGCTGGCCGGCATCTATTACGGTGCCCAGTATGGCGGCTCGACCACCGCGATCCTGGTCAACATCCCCGGTGAGGCGACCGCCGTCGTCACCACGCTGGACGGCCACCAGATGGCCAAGCAGGGCCGCGCCGGCATCGCGCTCGGCACCGCGGCGATCGGCTCCTTCTTTGCCGGCTGCTTCGCCACCGTCATCATCGCCGCGCTCGGCGCGCCGCTGACCAAGCTCGCCCTGCTGTTCGGCCCGGCCGAATACTTCTCGCTGATGGTGATGGGCCTGTGCTTCGCCGTCGTGCTGGCGCGCGGCTCGATCCTCAAGGCCTTCTGCATGATCATGCTCGGCCTGCTGCTCTCCACCGTCGGCACCGACCTGGAGACCGGCCAGGAGCGCATGACGCTGGGCTTCCCGCCGCTGGCGGACGGCATCGACTTCGCCGTGCTCGCCATGGGCATCTTCGGCTTCGCCGAGGTGCTGCGCAATCTGGAGACCCCGGAGGCGCGCGACGTCGTCCGCGCCAAGATCGGGCGTCTGCTGCCGAATCTCGACGACCTCAAGCAATCGGCGATGCCGGCGGTGCGCGGCACGCTGATCGGCGGCGTGCTCGGCATCCTGCCCGGCAACGGCGCGGTGCTGGGGCCCTTCGCCAGCTACTCGGTCGAGAAGAAGATGGCCAAGGATCCGTCGCGCTTCGGCAAGGGCGCGATCGAGGGCGTCGCCGGGCCGGAATCGGCCAATAATGCCGGCGCGCAGACCGCCTTCATCCCGCTGCTCACCCTCGGCATCCCGCCGAACGCGGTGATGGCGCTGATGGTCGGCGCGATGACCATTCACGGCATCATCCCCGGCCCGCAGGTGATGACCCGCAACCCGGACCTGTTCTGGGGCATGATCGCCTCGATGTGGATCGGCAACCTGATGCTGCTGATCATCAACCTGCCGCTGGTCGGCCTGTGGGTGAAACTGCTGCAGGTGCCCTACCGGCTGATGTTCCCGGCGATCCTGATCTTCTGCTCGATCGGCATCTACTCGGTGAACAACCAGCCGATGGACGTCGCCTTCACGGCGCTGTTCGGCCTGTTCGGCTACCTGCTGATCAAGCTCGGCTTCGAGCCGGCGCCGCTGCTGCTCGGCTTCGTGCTCGGCAAGCTGATGGAGGAGAAGCTGCGGCAGGCACTGATCATCTCGCGCGGTTCGTTCATGACCTTCGTCGAGCGCCCGATCTCGCTGCTGCTGCTGGTCGTCGCGGTGGCGGTTCTGGTGATCGCGCTGCTGCCGTCCATGTCGAAGAAACGCGACGAGGTCTTCACCGAATGACGGGGTTGCGGCCCCGGCCGCAGCCCCCATCCTGTCGCCATCGTTCCCAGGGAGGACATCTATGAAGAAGCTCGCACTCGGCGCCATCGCGGCGCTCGCGCTCGCGCTGCCCGCGCAGGCCCAGACCAAATATCCCGAGCGGCCGATCACGATGATCGTGCCCTTCGCCGCCGGCGGCCCGACCGACGTCATCGCCCGCCTCGTCAGCGAGAGCATGTCGAAGACCCTGGGCACGCAGGTCGTGGTCGAGAACGTCGCCGGCGCCGGCGGCACCACCGGCATCACTCGGGCGCTGACCGCGGCGCCCGATGGCTACACCATCGCCATGGGCCATCTCGGCACCTTCTCGGCCGCGCCCTCGACCTATCCGAACCTGAAATACGATCCCATCGACGGCATGCAGGCGATCGGCCTGGCCGGCGGCACGCCGATCCTGATCGTCGCCAAGAAGGACTTCGCGCCGAAGGACCTCAAGGAGTTCGTCGCCTATGTGAAGGGCAACACCGACAAGGTGACGGAAGCCCATGCCGGCGTCGGCTCGGTCTCCTGGACGACCTGCACCCTGCTCAAGGGCCAGCTCGGTGTGCCGAAGCTGAACTCGGTCGCCTATCGCGGCACCGGCCCGGCGCTGAACGACCTGGTCTCCGGCCAGATCGACTTCATGTGCGACCAGATCGTCAGCGTCTCCGAGCAGGTCAAGGCCGGCACGATCAAGGCCTATGCCGTCGCCTCGGCCGAGCGCTCGCCGGCCCTGCCCGACGTGCCGACGACCAAGGAGGCCGGCCTGCCTGAGTACCAGATCGAGGCCTGGAACGGGCTCGCTGCGCCGAAGGGCACGCCGAAGGAGATCGTCGACAAGCTGGTCGACGCCCTCGACAAGGCGCTGAAGGATGAGACGGTGAAGACCCGCCTGCTCGGGCTGGGCGCCGTGATCCCGAGCGCCGAGGAGCGCACGCCGGCCGGCTTCGCCGCGCTGATCAAGCGCGACGCCGACAAGCTCACCCCTGTGCTGTCGCAGGCCGTGAAGAAGTAAGGCCGGCTCGACCGCCTGCCTCACCGTGCCGGCGGACCTCGCGGTCCGCCGGCATTGTCTTGTCCGACAGCCTGCGAGGAGCGACCGCATGAGCCGCGCCGTCCGCCTGCCCGTCCTGCCGCTCGAACCCGAGAGCTTCGCGCCCTATGGCCGTGTGCTGGCGCCGGCCGGCCCGCGCGACGCCGGGCGCGAGGGCTACGACATCTGGCTCCAGCCCTTCGCGGCCGAGCTGGCGCCGCGCCTGCAGATCGTGCGCTATCACGCGCGCCCCTTCGCGGTGCGGCTGGTCGAACGGCATCTCCACGTCAGCGAGGCGCGCATGCCGCTCTCCTCCGTGCCGGCCATCGTCGTGGTGGCTCCGCCCGGCGAGGTGCCGCCGGCACCGGAGACGCTGAAGGCCTTCCGCCTCGCAGGCCAGGGCGTGATGTTCCATCGCGGCACCTGGCACGCGATCGACGCCTATCCGGAGGGCGCGGCCCATGCCGATTTCCTCTTCCTCTCGGAAGAGGCGACGGTGAACGAGCTCTTCGCCAATCCGGGCGTGCCGCCGCGGCGGACCCAGGTCCACGACTTCGACGCAGCCGGGATCACGGTGACGATCGCAGGCTGAGCGGCGGCCTTCGGGGCCGGCCGTAGTCCGAGGGCGGTTGATCGGCGGGGCTAAAGTCGGCCGGCACGCCTCAGCGGGTGCCGAACATCCGGTCGCCGGCGTCGCCCAGGCCCGGCACGATGTAGCCGTGGTCGTTCAGGCGCTCGTCGATCGCCGCCGTCCAGATCGGCACGTCGGGATGGGCGGCCCGCATGCGGGCGATACCCTCGGGCGCCGCCAGCAGGCAGACGAAGCGCAGATCCTTGGCGCCGCGCTCCTTGAGCCGGTCGATCGCCGCCACCGCCGAATTGGCGGTCGCCAGCATCGGGTCGATCACCACGACGAGGCGGTCGGCGATGTCGGACGGCGCCTTGAAGTAGTATTCGACCGCCTGCAGGGTGTCGGGGTCGCGATAGAGGCCGATATGGGCGACGCGCGCCGCCGGCACCAGCGCCAGCATGCTGTCGAGGAAGCCGACGCCGGCGCGCAGGATCGGCGCGAAGACCAGCTTCTTGCCGGAGATCACCGGCTGCATCGAGGTCTGGAGCGGCGTCTCGATCTCGACCAGCTCGGTCGGCAGGTCGCGCGTCACCTCGTAGCAGAGCAGCATGCCGATCTCGTTCAGCAGCTGCCGGAAGCTCTTGGTGGACCGGTCCTTCTCGCGCATCAGCGTCAGCTTGTGCTGCACCAGCGGGTGGTCGACGACGGTGACGCCGTTTGCGCTCGTGGTCATGTAGCCCTGTTCCCTTCGTCGTGCCGCCGCGGTGTCGCCGGTCAGAATACGGTGCCGTCGCTGACGATGGTCAAGGGCGGCCCGCCGCCCTGCCGCCGCTCGCGCGCGATCCGCCGGCCGGCCGCCCAGGTCCCGCCCTCCAGCACCTTGGCCAGCGGCAATTGCTCGGTCGTCATGCCCAGCGCCTGGCGAACCAGTTCGCCGACCTCGTCGAGCAACGCAACCGTCAAGCCGCGCCATTCCACCACGAGCTGCGAGCCGACCTCGTGCGCGCGCGTCGCATCGGTGGGGTCCTTGAGCACGAGCACGCCCATGTCGAGGAAGAGGCCGCCATTGCGGTATTCCGGCAGGCCGGTCAGCTCGTCGATGCCGATCACCTCGATGCCGGCCCATTGCAGCGGCTCGATCAGCGAATAGCTCAGCCATTGCGAGAGCTTGTGGAAGGGCACGATGCCGGCCGTGCCGTCGGCGCCGCCGATCAGCGGATGACGCCAGCTGTCGCCGAGCGGGATGCCCGCCACGACGAGGCGCGAGGGCCAGATGCCGCCCAGTACCTCGAGCACCTGTGCCAGGATGTAGGAGGCGCGCAGCGAGCGCCCCTCGGCGGCGGCCGAGAGCCGGTCGAACAGATCGCCCGGGCGCGAAAGGCCCTGTCGCTTCAGCTCCTCGCCGAGCCGGTTCAGCAGGGCGGCGCGCCCGTCGAGCCCGATCAGCGGATTGCCGGGGCCGGCCTGGAAGCCCGCCGCCAGCGCGTCGGCGTCGAGCCGCCGCAGCGCGGCCGCGTCGACGCGATAGGGATCCTCCGGCCGCGCCGAGAAGGCGCCGGCGGCGAACATGTCGAGCGAGGCCAGCGCCAGCCCTTCCGAACGGCGAACGTCGTCGCCGGTCAGCGCGTCGCGATAGCGCCAGTCGGCGCCGGCACCGGCGTCGAGCAGCACGCTGACCACCGCGAGGTCATAGGCCGCGCGCCCGCGCGCCGCCGCGTCGGGAAAAGCCGCCTTCGCCGCCAGCGCCGCCCAGCGGTCGACGCCCACGACGGTGAAGTGCCGCCAGCGGGCATGGAAGGGAATGTCGAGCGAGGGATAGTTCTGCCGGATGGTCTCGAGCACATAGTCGGCGCAGGCCGGCAGTCGCGTCTCGTCCAGCGCGAAATGGCCGAGGCGGCCGGCGCGGGCCAGCGCCAGCATCTCCTGCGCCCGCTGGCGCACGGCATCGGGCTTCAGCAGGCGGCGGATCGCGTCCGGATTGGTGTCAGGCATGTCGTCGACCGCTCGCTGGGCCGGCCGCTGGCGGCCATGAAATCGTCCCTCCGCTCATCTCACGCCGCCCCCGCCGCGTCCACAGCTCAGAACTTTTCCAGATCGCGCCCCACCGTCGCCTTGAGGGCGTTGTCGCCGGGCGTGCCGTCCGGCGAGTAATAGCCCGCCGCCTTCTTCGCCTCGATCTCGACCGAGGCGTCGGGCGGGATCAGCTCGGGCGGGATGGCGACGCGCTCGCCGATCTCGATCCCGCTCTCGACCATGGCGTCGTATTTCATGTTCGACATCGACATCAGCCGGTCGATGCGGGTGACGCCGAGCCAGTGCAGCACGTCCGGCATCAATTGCTGGAAGCGTGCGTCCTGCACGCCGGCGACGCATTCGGTGCGCTCGAAATAGGTCGCGGCGGAATCGCCGCCCTCCTGGCGCTTGCGGGCATTGTAGACGAGGAACTTCGTGACCTCGCCGAGCGCCCTGCCCTCCTTGCGGTTGTAGACGATCAGGCCGACGCCGCCGCCCTGCGTTTCCTTCACCGCCTCCTCGATGCCGTGCACCAGATAGGGCCGGCAGGTGCAGATGTCGGAGCCGAACACGTCCGAGCCGTTGCACTCGTCATGGACGCGGCAGGCCAGGCGCTTGCGCGGATCGGCGATCGCCGAGACCTCGCCGACGACATAGGCGGTGATCGAGCCGATCGGCGGCAGGAAGACCTTGAGGTCCGGCCGCGTCACCAACTCGGGATACATGCCGCCGGTCTGCTCGAAGAGCGTGCGGCGCAGCTCCGTCTCGCTGGTGGCGAAGCGCTCGGCGATGCCGGGCAGGTGCCAGACGGGATCGACCGCGATCTTGGTGACGCTGATGTCGCCCGAGGCGTGGAGGATGTGCCCGTCGGCCGCGAGCCGGTGGGCTGCCATCGCGGCCAGGATCTCCGGCAGGTTCAGCCGCGCCTTGGTCACCGCGATGGTCGGGCGGATATCGACGCCCTCGCCGATCAGCCGGCCGAAATCCTGGGCGACGCGGTGGCCGAAGGGATCGAGCGAGACGATCTTGCCCGGCGCCGACCATTGCGGCTGCGGCAGGATGTCGGAGGTCGGATGGGTGTTGGTCAGGTCCGGCCGCTGCGACGGGTTCATGGCGCGGGCCGAGATCGCCAGCGCCCGGTAGACCGAATAGGAGCCGCCATGGGCGCCGATCACGTTGCGGTCGCCGGGCGCGGTGGTCGAGGCGATGATCGGCCCGCGCTCCTGCGCGGTTTCGGCGCCCCAGCGGACGGGGAAGCGCGTGGCGGCGCTGCCGGGCTCGGGATGGGAGGTCAGGCGGATATGCGTCGTGCGGTTCTGCGCAGTCATCGCGAGGGGCCCTGACAACGGGAAAGGGCCCCGGGACGGTTTCGCGTCCGGGGCCCTTGGACCTCGCGAAGTCTGGATCAGCGCCGAATATTCGTCAATCGGGCGCATGTCCCGCCGCGCGCGGCGGCCAGGGCTAGAACACCGCCAGATAGCGCAGCAGCGAGATGATGCCGATGATGATGACGATGATCTGCAGCACGTTCTTGATGTTGCCGTCGAGCGGCAGCATGCGCACCAGATACAGCACCAGACCGATCACCAGCACGGTGATGAAAAGCGAAATCAGAATGTTCATGCCTGAAATCCTCCGACACGGCCGGAAGCCGGCCCCCCGATGCGCAGACGGCGACGCATTCGCCGGCAGCGATCTCAGGCAGCAGAACGTCGCGGATCGGCAAAAGGTTCCGGTACGGGAGCCGGCGGCCGCCTGAGGCGGAATGCCGACGGGGAGGCGTGACCGGCGTCGTGCGCCGCCACGAGCGGCGGACGCACTCACGGCATGATGGAGCCGGACCCAGCTGGCAGCGCCTTCCAGCACCACTGACCGCCATGGCAGGCAGGCGCCGCCCTTCGGGGCGAGCGCGGAGAGCGCGGCGTGCCGGATCGCGGCACGCCGAGCCAGAAACATCAGCCGGCGATGCGGGAGAAATCCGCCACCGAGCGGGTGGCCTCGCGCAGCTGGTTGAGCAGGCGCAGGCGGTTGGCCCGCAGCGCCGGGTCGGGATCGTTGACCGTCACCTTGTCGAAGAAGGCGTCGACCGCCGGCCGCAATTCGGCGAGCGCGGCCATGGCGGCCTCGTAATCCTCGGCGGCGATGGCGGCCTCGGCCTTCGGCGCGGCCTGGCTCAGCGCGACCGCGAGCCCCTTCTCCTCGATCAGCCCGGCCTCGGCGATGAGCTGTAGGTCGGCGGCGGCGGCGAAGGCGCCCTCGCCATCCTTCTTCTCCTCGGCCTTGAGGATGTTGGCGGCGCGGCGGAAGCCCGCGAGCAGGTTCCTGCCATCCTCGGTCTCGAGGAAGCGGCCGAGCGCCGCGACCCGGCGGGTGATCAGCAGCAAGTCGTCATTGGCGGACGCGCCCTCGCCCAGCACCGCATCGACGAGATCGTGCCGCGCACCCTGCTCGCGCAGCATGACCTTGAGGCGGTCGTGGAAGAAGGAGAGGAGGTCGGCATCGGTCGCGATCGCGGCCAACCCCAACCGCACCCCGTTCTCGACCACCAGCCGGATCACGCCCAGCGCCGCGCGGCGCAGCGCATAGGGGTCCTTGCTGCCGGTCGGCTTCTCGTCGATCGCCCAGAAGCCGGTGAGCGTGTCGAGCTTGTCGGCGAGGGCGACGGCCACCGAAACGGGATCGCTCGGGACACGGTCTGACGGGCCGAGCGGCTTGTAGTGCTCCTCGATCGCCGCGGCGACGGAAGGATGCTCGCCCTGCAGTTCCGCATATTTGCGGCCCATCAGGCCCTGCAATTCGGGGAATTCGCCGACCATCTCGGTCGGCAGGTCGGCCTTGGCGAGTTTGGCGGCACGTTCCGCCAGCGCCGGGTCGGCGCCGGCGATCGGGGCCAGCTCCTTCGCCAGTGCTGCGATGCGCCGAACGCGCTCGCCTTGCGTGCCGAGCTTGGCATGGAAGACGACGCCGAGCCGGTCGAGCTTGGCCATGCGCTGGTCGAGCGGCTTGGCAAGGTCGAGGCCGAGATCGCCGGCGCTCTCCTGCAGCGTGTCGAGATCCGGCAGCGGGCCGCGATCGGTCTGCCAGAAATAGGCGGCGTCGGAGAGCCGTGCCCGCACGACGCGGCCATTGCCGGCGGTGATCGCCTTGCCGCCGTCGCTGGCTATCAGGTTCGAGACCGGGATGAAGCGGTTGGCCAGCGCGCCGGTGGCGGGATCGCGCAGCACGAAGCATTTCTGGTTGGCGCGGATGGTGGCGCGGATCGCCTCGCCGGGAATTGCGAGGAAGCGCTCCTCGAACTCGCCCATCAGCACCACCGGCCATTCGACCAGGCCGGCGACCTCCTCGAGCAGCCCCTCATCCTCGACCAGTTCGAGCCCGGCGGCGAAGGCCAGCGTCTGGGCGTCGGTGGCGATGATCTCCTTGCGCCGGTCGGCGTCGAGCACGACCTTCGCCTTCTCCAGCGAGGCGACATAGTCGTCGAAGCGCTTGACCGTGATCGGGCCGGGCGCATGGAAGCGGTGACCATAGGTGACGTTGCCCGAGCGGATGCCGTCGACCTCGAAGGGCACGATCTCGGTATCCTCGGTCTCGGCGCCGAAGGTGCAGAGGATCGAATGCAGCGGGCGCACCCAGCGCAGGCTGGCGCCGGCGGCCGAGGCCGCGCCCCAGCGCATCGATTTCGGCCAAGGAAAGGCGCGGATCACCGCCGGCACGATCTCGGCGATCGCGGCCAGCGTCTCCTGCCCCGGCTTCTCGATCACCGCGACGTAGGAATCGCCCTTCTTGGGGTCGCTGACGATGGTGGCCTGGTCGAGCGACGACAGGCCGGCGGCCTTGAGGAAGCCCTGGACCGCAGCCTCGGGCGCGCCGACGCGCGGGCCCTTGCGCTCCTCGCGAACATCGTTGCCGCGCACCGGCAGGCCGGCGACGTGCAGCGCCAGCCGCCGCGGCGTCGCGAAGGCCATGGCGCCCTCATAGACGAGGCCACGCTCGACCAGCGCGTCGGTGACGAGCTTCTTGAGGTCGTCAGCCGCGCGCCGCTGCATGCGCGCCGGAATTTCCTCGGAGAAAAGTTCGAGCAGGAGATCAGGCATCAGTTCGCTCCCCCGCCGGCCGTCTTGAGCCAGGCGGCGCCGCAGGCCTTGGCGAGCTCGCGCACGCGCAGGATGTAGCTCTGGCGCTCGGTGACCGAGATCACGCCGCGCGCATCGAGCAGGTTGAAGACGTGGCTCGCCTTGATGCACTGGTCATAGGCCGGCAGGGCGAGCGCATGGCGGCCTTCCTCGCTCTCGCCGGCGGCGAGCAGCGCCTTGCACTCGCCCTCGGCGTCGGCGAAGTGGCGGAACAGCATCGCGGTGTCGGCGTGCTCGAAATTATGCCGAGAGAATTCCTGCTCGGCCTGCAGGAAGACGTCGCCATAGGAGACGCGGTCCGCCCCCTCCTGGCCGTTGAAGTTGAGGTCGTAGACGTTCTCGACGCCCTGGACATACATGGCCAGCCGCTCGAGCCCATAGGTGAGCTCGCCCGCGACGGGGGCGCATTCGACGCCCGCGACCTGCTGGAAATAGGTGAACTGGCTCACCTCCATGCCGTCGCACCAGCACTCCCAGCCCAGCCCCCAGGCGCCGAGCGTCGGGCTCTCCCAGTCGTCCTCGACGAAGCGCACATCGTGCAGCGCGAGATCGACGCCGATCGCGGCAAGCGAGTCGAGATAGAGCTGCTGCAGGTCCGGCGGCGACGGCTTCAGGATGACCTGGAACTGGTAATAGTGCTGGAGCCGGTTGGGGTTCTCGCCATAGCGCCCGTCCTTGGGCCGGCGCGAGGGCTGCACATAGGCGGCCTTCCACGGCTTCGGCCCGAGCGCGCGCAGCGTGGTGGCCGGATGGAAGGTGCCGGCGCCGACCTCCATGTCGTAGGGCTGCAGGACGACGCAGCCCCGCTCGGCCCAGAAGCGCTGCAGCGTCAGCAGCAGCCCCTGGAAGGAGCGGGTCGGGTTCAGCGGATCTGAGGCAGACGCGGCCACGGGCTCAAGCCTTCGGACAGGGAGGAAACAGGCGCGGTGATTAGGGGCTCGCGACGGCCCCGGTCAAGTTCCGGCGCATGAACGCCATGTGAACCCGACGGCCGGGATCGCGTTCAGGAGAGATCGCTAATCTCGTGATCCATCGGGCGAGACCGGTTCTGTCTTCCGCAAGGGAGATGCCCGGGCAAGTGCCCATCCAGCAGCAGGAGAGACGACATGCTGTCGAACCGTATCACCGCCGCCCTGTTCGGCGCCGGCGCCCTTCTCGCCGCCGGCCTCGCCACGGCGCCCGCTTCCGCCGCGCCGCTGGCCGCCGGCGGCCTGCCCGTCGCGCAGGCGCAGGGCGATCTCGTCCAGCAGGCCTGGCATCGCGGCCGTCCGCATTACCGCGGCCATCGCCCGCATCATTATGGCCGTCCGGTCTATCGCCCGCGCTGCTTCTTCCAGGACCGCCGCGTCTGGAACGGCCATCGCTGGGTGGTCCGCCCGGTCCGCGTCTGCCGCTGATCGCGCAGGCGCACGAGACGAGACCGGCCGGCCCGACCCGGGCCGGCCGGAGCCACAGCGAAGGACAGGTTCCATGCTTCGCACGCTTCTTCCCGCCGTCGCCACGGCGATCGTCCTCGGGGCCTCCAGCCTGACGGCCGTTCCGGCCGCGGCGCAGCCCTACCCTTACGGCTATGACGGCTCCGGCCCCGGCTTCCGCTTCGGCCCGCCGCCGCCCCCGCCGCCGCGCTATGGCGGCTATGGCCGCCCGTATTACGGCTATGGCCGCCCCTATTACGGCCCGCGCTGCTTCTACCGGCCGGTGCGCTATTGGGACGGTTGGGGCTGGGTGGTGCGCGAGCGCCGCGTCTGCCGCTGATCAGGCGAGCAGCGCCGCGCCGCGGTGAACCGCCTCGGCCTGCGGCGTGAACCGCCCGTCATCGTCGTTGAGAACGAAAGCCGGCAGGATCTCTGCCGGCTTTCTGCTGCCGGAGAGCGCCGAGACCAGCACGCGGATCGCCGGCTTCCCGGCCTGCGCATGCACGGGGCGGATGGACACCGCGCCGAAGCCCGCGCCCAGCCCGGCGAGGATCTCGCCCAGCGCCTCGGCACGATGAATGATCGTCACCCCGCCCCGCGGCTTCAGGATGCGGCGCGCATCGGCGAGCCAGCTCGCCAGCGTGGTGTCGGCGACATGGGCGGCACCGCGGTTCGGCACCGGCGAGATGCGCGCCTCGCCCGGCTGGAAGAAGGGCGGGTTCATCGCCACCCAATTGGCCTGCTGCCCCGGCAGCGCCGCCCTCAGGCTGCCCGCGCCCGTGCCGCCGATCGCGGCTGTGACCGTGGCGACCCGCTCGCCAAGACCATTGAGTGCGGCGTTGCGGGCCGCGAGCCCCGCCAGTTCGGGATCGCGCTCGACCAGGATCGCCGAGAGCGCCGGCTGGCGCAGCGCCACCGCGAGCCCGACCGTGCCGGCGCCGGCACCGAAATCCGCCAGCGTGCCGCCGCCGAGATCAGGAATCGCCGCCGCGAGCAGGATCGCATCCGAACCGGCGCGATGGCCGCGGCAGGGCTGGAGCAGGCGCAGCGCGCCGCCGAGCACGCGATCCTCCGCCACCGGCCCGAGACCGGGCAGCACCTCGCCGTCCGCCGCGATGTCAGCCATGGCGCAACTCCGCGCCGAAGCCGGCCTCGACCAGCAGGGCACGGGCGCGCTGGCTATCGGCCTCGCGCACCAGCAGCCGGCGCGGGAATGCGCCGATCATGCCCTCCAGCGCGCTGATGTGTTCGTC
Source organism: Allobosea sp. TWI1241 (assembly GCF_039673065.1). NCBI lineage: Bacteria > Pseudomonadati > Pseudomonadota > Alphaproteobacteria > Hyphomicrobiales > Alloboseaceae > Allobosea > Allobosea sp. TWI1241. Next base: position 64,496 of record NZ_JBDJKW010000010.1, read on the forward strand.
GGCGATCAGGCAATCCAGATTCGCCGCAGACAGCAGCGCCTCGACGGCACCGAGCAGCACGAGATCGTTCGAGCGGAGCAGTTCATGCATGCCGCCATGGAGCCCATGGCACGAAGGGCACGCAAGCGCAAAAATCGCCGCCGCGCCCGCGGTCGCGGCAAATTGCACCGGCTTGTGATGATTGCGGGGGCTGGCCACGCATGCGACGGTCTGGCAATGCAAAGCGCGGGCGGAAGCGTCGCCCGGAGAGACAGTCGGAGCTTGAGCGTGGGCGTTGTCGTGGCCTTCGAGGACAAGGAAGCCGGAAAGGCCGGGATCGAGGCGCTGGTCGGGCTGACCCGCGCCGACATGGAGCGCGTCAACGCGATGATCCTGTCGCGCACCGGCTCGGACGTGACGATGATCCCGGAGGTCGCCAACCACCTGATCTCTTCCGGCGGCAAGCGGCTGCGGCCGATGCTGACGCTCGCCACCGCCGCCCTGTGCGACTATGCCGGCGAAGGCCATGTCAAGCTCGCCGCCTCGGTCGAGTTCATGCACACCGCGACCCTGCTGCACGACGACGTGGTCGACGAGAGCGACATGCGCCGCGGCAAGCTCGCCGCCCGCATGGTCTGGGGCAACGAGGCCAGCGTGCTGGTCGGCGACTTCCTGCTCGGCCAAGCCTTCAAGATGATGGTCGAGGTCGGCTCGCTGCGCGCGCTCGACATTCTCTCCACCGCCGCCTCGGTGATCGCGGAAGGCGAGGTGATGCAGCTCGCCGCCGCCAAGAACACCGAGACCAGCGAGGACGAATACCTCGCGGTGATCCGCGGCAAGACGGCGGAGCTCTTCGCCGCCGCCTGCGAGGTCGGCCCGGTGATCGCGGCCGCCTCCAAGGCCCATGCCGCCGCCTGCCGCAGCTACGGGCTCAACCTCGGCATCGCCTTCCAGCTCGTCGACGACGCGCTGGACTATGGCGGCTCCGCCGGCCAGCTCGGCAAGAATGTCGGCGACGATTTCCGCGAGGGCAAGATCACGCTGCCGGTGGTGCTGTCCTTCCGCCGCGGCGACGAGACCGAGCGCGGCTTCTGGCGCCGCGTGCTGCAGGATGGCGATGTCCGCGACGGCGATCTGGAGCATGCCCAGTCGCTGATGCGCCGCCATGGCGCGATCCAGGACACGGTCGAACGGGCGCGGCACTACGCCAAGATGGCCAAGGATGCGCTCGGCCTCTTCCCGGCCTCGCCGATGAAGCAGGCGCTCGACGACGCGGTCGATTTCTGCGTCTCGCGGGCCCACTGAGGCCCGCGCGGCCTTCAGGACAGCATCGTCGCCTTCACCCACCAGCCCGACCGGGCGCGCGCCAGCGTGCGCGCCGCGTCGGCCGCCTGCCCGCAGTCGTCGAACAGGCCGAAGCAGGTGGCGCCCGAGCCCGACATGCGCGCAAGCCGGCAGCCAGGCAGGCCGGAGAGTTCTGCAACGACCTCTGCGATCACCGGTGCGACCCTACAGGCCGGCGCTTCCAGATCATTGCGATCGCCCGCCAGCGCCGCGTGAAACGCGGTCGGATCACCGCTGTCGACGGTGGGATCACCTTTCTCCGTGTCAGCGCGCATGGCCCCCCGCGCCAGCCCGAGCGCCGAGAAGACCGCGGCGGTCTCGACCGGCACGCCCGGATTGGCCAGCACGGAGAACAACCGCGGCAGGCGCAGCGGCGCGCCGAGCCGTTCGCCGATGCCGCGCATCATCCGCGCCCGCGGCTGCAGGCAGACCGGCACATCGGCGCCGATCGCGGCCGCGACCGCGAGGAGAACGGGATCGTCGAGGCGCAGGCCGTTGAGCCGGGCGAGCAGGCGCAGCGCGGCGGCCGCGTCGGCCGAACCGCCGCCGATGCCCGAGGCCACCGGCAGGCGCTTGACCAGATGGAAACGGCCGGAGCGCAGGCCGGGCAGCGCCGCGCGCAGGCCGCGCTCGGCCTTGAGCACGAGATTGTCCGGCCCGGCCGAAAGGGCCGCGCCGAACGGCCCCGCCAGCGTCATCGACCCGTCTTCGCCGGGATGCAGCGTCAGCGAATCGCCGGTGCCGGCGAAGGCCACCAGGCTTTCGAGCGCGTGATAGCCGTCGGCACGGCGCCCGAGCACGCGCAGCGTCAGGTTGACCTTGGCCGGTGCGCGGGCGGTCAGCATCCGGGACGGCCCGGTCGGCGAGCGGCCCTCACGCGAGCGACGCCCGCGCGCGGGCCGGGCGCGGTCTGGCGCTGGCGGTCATGCACGGACGGCCCGGCAGGGAGGCTCAGCCTCCCTCCTTCTTCGGCTCCGCCGCATTCGCCGAGGGACCGTCGTCGAGGCCCTTCTCGATCTTGCGAAGGATCTTCGGCTTGTCCTCGGGCTCCGGCCCGAGATCGCGGGCATGGTTCCACTGGAAGCGGGCCTCGCGCTCGCGGCCGGTGCGCCAGTAGGCGTCGCCAAGATGATCGTTGATCACCGGATCGGCCGGGCGCAGCTCGACCGCGCGCTCGAGCTCGACCACCGCCTCGTCGAAGCGGCCGAGCCGGTAGAAGGCCCAGCCGAGCGAATCGGTGATGTAGCCGTCGCGCGGGCGCAGCTCGACGGCGCGGCGCAGCATGCCGAGCGCCTCATCGAGCTTCATGTGCTGGTCGACCAGCGAATAGCCGAGATAGTTCAGCACCAGCGCGCGCTCGCGGCCAAGCGATTCCGGCAGCAGCTCCAGCGCCTTGCGCAGGTCCGCCTCGGCCTTGCTCCACTGCTTTGTGCGCTCGTAGGCGATGCCGCGCGCGTAGAACAACGACCACTGGCTGCGTTCCGGCGGCGACGGCAGCTTGGCCACCGCCTTGTCATAGGCCGCGGCGGCCTCGGCGAACTGCTTGCGCGAGCGATAGATGTTGCCGAGCGCAGAGATCGCGTCGATGTCGTCCGGACGCGCCGCGATCAGCGCCTCCATATGCTTCACCGCCTCTTCCGAGCGCCCGAGCGATTCGAGGCCAAGCCCGATCTGGATGTCGGCGACCGGCTTCAGCGCCGAGGTGGCCGGCATCTTGCGGTAGACCTCGACGGCGTCGGCGGTCTGCTTGGCGCGCTCTAGGATGTCGCCCAGCGTCAGCACGGCGAGATCGTGGCCCGGGTCGAGATGCACGGCGAGCTGGAGGTAGAGCAGCGCGGTCGCCTCGTCGCCCTGCATGATGCCGGCGCTGGCGAGACCGTAGAGCACCTCGGCGGCGCCCTCCTGCACATTGGCGACGCCGCGCGGCAGGGGCTGGTCGGCCAGCAGCCGCTCGCGCTCGGCCTTCACGATCGGATGGTCGGGGCGGACAGTGCGCTCGTACTCGTCGAGCGTCGCCAGCGCCGCCTTGCGGTCACCCTGGCGCGCCTGGAAGCGGGCCCAGAGATCGACGAGGCGCAGATTGGTCTTCTCGGCCTCATAGGCCGCCTGGAGCCGGCGGGCCGCCTCCTTGCGACGCCCGGCGACGTCGAGAATCAGGCCGGAATGGAAATCGCGGAAGCGGTCGAAGCTCGGCTCGCCGCGCAGCCGCTCGACCGTGTCGAGAGCGCTCTTGGTCTGGCCCGAGCCCTGATGCGCCCAGGCGGCGAGCAAGGTCGCGGTCAGGTCCGCCGCCCGGCCACGGCCGCCGCGCTGGAAATGGCGGCGCGCCGTCCCGTACTGCTTCTGGCCGATCGCCCGCACGCCGAGCACCAGCTGGGCCAGCCCGTTGGTCGGATCGTTGCGCACCAGCTGCTCGGCGGCGCGGAAGCTGTCGCGCATCGAGCCGTCGGCGAGGAAGGCGATGAAGCCACGCTCCAGCAATTCCTCGTTGCGGGGATCGTTGCGGATCGCCTCGCGCAGATAGAGCGAGGCGGCCGAGAGATCGCGCGCCGAGCCGGCGACCACGGCCGCGAGGTAATTGCCCTCGAGGCTTTCGGCCGGCACGAAACGCTCGTCGTCGGCGTCGGCTGTGTCGCGCGCGAAGGCGGGCGAACCCGCATGGAGAATCGCCAGCAAAGCCAGCGTCCGCAGGACGCCATGCTTGCGGCCGTCGCTCTTGAACCTCACCTTCGCCATACTCCCTCGGCCCGCTCCCGAGCTTGCGCCGGAGCCGTTCCGCCGACCGAACCGCGCCTGACCGGTTAAGCGCGCACCATGGCCGTTTCCGGGCAGCGGGACAAGTGCGGCAACGACGCCGCCAAGGCCCAAAAGCGGCCTGCGCGGCAGCTGGGCCACACTGTCGAACGCGATCCAGCCGCAAGACCCGCGCAAGTCTCTCCGCCTGGAAATACGCTCCGGCGCGACGGTTTCGATAGTTGATCCGGCCGCCGCGTAAGGCCTGCGCCCCGGGGCCCCGCACCGTCACCACCGCCCGCACGCGCGTTGCCTTCGCGGCTGCGAGAACCGCTCTGTCGCGCCCTGTCGCCGAGAGCCGCGCCGGCCGGCGAGCTTGCCAAGACGCGAAAGGCCGCGTGACGGATCACGCGGCCTTTCGGTCAGACGCCTGTCGGCGGAGCGTCGATCACATGTTCGAGTAGTTGGGGCCGCCCGCCCCTTCCGGCACGGTCCAGGTGATGTTCTGGGCCGGGTCCTTGATGTCGCAGGTTTTGCAGTGGACGCAGTTCTGCGCGTTGATCACGAAGCGCGGGTCGGTCTTGGCCTCGGGATTCTCGTAGACGATCTCGTAGACGCCCGCCGGGCAGTAGAGCCGCGCCGGCTCGCCATAGAGCGGCAGGTTCTGCGTCACCGGCACGCTCGGATCGGCGAGCTTCAGATGCGCCGGCTGGTCCTCCTCGTGATTCGTCGCCGAGAGGAAGACCGAGGAGAGCTTGTCGAAGGAGATCTTGCCGTCGGGCTTCGGGTAGACGATCGGCTTGACCTCGGCGATCGGCTTCAGCGTGGCATGGTCGGGCTTGCCGTGGCCCATGGTGCCGAAGGGCGACCAGCCGAAGAGCTGGTTCATCCACATGTCGACGCCGCCGAGGACGACGCCGCCGATCGTGCCGAACTTCGACCAGAGCGGCTTGACGTTGCGCACCGGCCGCAGGTCGCGGCCAATCTCGGAGACGCGCCAGCCATCCTCGATCTCGCGGACCTCGTCATGGGCCCGGCCCGCCTGCAGCGCCGGCACGAGATGCTCGGCCGCCAGCATGCCCGACAGGATGGCGTTGTGGCTGCCCTTGATGCGCGGGACGTTGACCAGGCCTGCGGCGCAGCCGAGCAGCGCCCCGCCCGGGAAGGTCAGCTTCGGCACCGACTGGAAACCGCCCTCGGTGATGGCGCGCGAGCCATAGGCCAGGCGCTTGCCGCCCTCGAAGACGTCCCGGATCATCGGGTGCGTCTTGAAGCGCTGGAACTCGTCGAAGGGCGAGAGCGTCGGGTTGGTGTAGTTGAGGTGGACGACGAAGCCGACCGAGACCAGGTTGTCGTCGAAATGATAGAGGAAGGAGCCGCCGCCGGTCGACATGTCGAGCGGCCAGCCGAAGGAGTGCTGCACCAGCCCCTTGCGGAACTTCTCCGGCGCGACCTGCCAGATCTCCTTCAGGCCGATGCCGAACTTCTGGGGCTCGCGCCCCTCGGCGAGCGCGAAGCGCTTCATCGCGATCTTGGTGAGCGAGCCGCGGGCGCCCTCGCCCAGCAGGGTGTAGCGGCCGCGCAGCTCCATGCCGCGGGTGAAGCGGTCGCTGACGCTGCCGTCCTTGGCGATGCCCATATCGCCGGTGGCGATGCCGGCGACCGAGCCGTCCTCGTTGAACAGCAGCTCGGCGGCGGCGAAGCCGGGATAGATCTCGACGCCGAGCGCCTCGGCCTGCGCGGCGAGATAGCGCGCCACCAGGCCGAGCGAGCCGACGAAGTTGCCGTGATTGTTCATCAGCTTCGGCATGGCGAAGTTCGGCAGGCGCACGCCGCCGGCCGGGCCGAGGAAGTAGAACAAGTCCTCGCTGACCTCGGTGGTCAGCGGCCGGGCCTCGTCGCTGCGCCAGTCCGGCAGCAGCCGGTCGAGGCCGATCGGGTCGATCACCGCACCCGAGAGGATATGGGCGCCGACCTCGGAGCCCTTCTCGACCACCACGACGGAGACGTTCTCGTCGAGCTGCTTCAGCCGGATCGCGGCCGCGAGGCCGGCCGGGCCCGCCCCGACGATCACGACGTCGTAATCCATGCTCTCGCGCGGCGTGCTCCGGGCTTCCTCGAGATTCATGCTGGCCTCCGAACCGCGCCGTGATCGAACCGGCAGTTTGTTTGTATGCAAACAAACTAGCCTATCGCGCCCGGGCTCGCCACGGGCAGATTGGAACCCCTCTATCCGGGCGTCCGCGTATTTTTGCAACAGCGAACAGCCTCGCATCGCGCCGGAACGCGCGATATCATGCATGCATGTCGCTGGACGCCGCCCTCGCAGCCGAACTGATCGCCTGGTACGCCGAGATGGGCGTGACCGAGGCGTTGGACGAAACGCCGCACGATCATTTCGCGGCGCCTGCGCCGGTACGCAGCGCGCCCGAGCGCCTGCCCGGCCAGGGCCAGCAACAGATCCGCAAGCCGGCCGTCGTGGCGATCGCGCCGCCGGACGAGGCCGCGGTCACCGCCCGCGAACTCGCCTCCTCCGCCGAGACGCTCGAGGCGCTGCGCACCGCGCTCGCCGGCTTCGAAGGCTGCGCGCTGAAGGCCACCGCCAAGAATCTCTGCTTCGCCGACGGCAATCCCGAAGGCCGGGTGATGATCGTCGGCGAAGCACCCGGCGCCGACGAGGACCGCGCCGGCCTGCCCTTCGTCGGCCGCTCCGGCCAGTTGCTCGACCGCATGCTGGCGGCGATCGGCCTGACGCGGAAGGAGCATGTCTACATCGCCAACACCGTGCCCTGGCGCCCACCCGGCAACCGCACGCCGACGCCGCAGGAGGTTGCGATCTGCCTGCCCTTCATCCAGCGCCAGATCCAGCTCGCCGATCCCGACTTCCTGGTCTGCATCGGCAAGCCCTCTGCGCAGGGCCTGCTCGGCGTCACCAGCATCATGGCCACGCGCGGGCGCTGGCTGGACTACGACACCGGCAGCCGGATGATCCGGGCGATCCCGATGCTCCACCCGGCCTATCTGCTGCGCAAGCCGCTCGACAAGCGCCTGGCCTGGCGCGACCTGCGCACGCTGAAGGCGGCGCTCGACGGCGGCTGAGGCGCGCCGTTTTCCACACGCGACCGCTCTTGAGTTCCACCGGCCGCTCGCGGACAGTGCCGGAACCGGCGCGGTCGGCATGCGTTCACGCTGGCGCCTCTATCTGATATCGGCCGGATCGGCCCCACCGGGACCAGCCGGCCGGTGCGCGGCCTCAGGATCAGGACTCTCTCGATGCGTTGGGACGATTACCGCCAGTCCGACAATCTCGAAGACCGCCGCGGCGGCGGCCAGTTCGCCGGCGTTCCGGGCGGGCGCGGCGGACTCGGCATCGGCACGATGGTGGCGCTCGGCCTGCTCGGCTGGGCGCTCGGCATCGATCCGCGCATCCTGATCGGCGGCGCCGAGATGATCGGCGGCCTCGGCGGCGGCGCGCCGACGCAACAACAGAGCTCCGGCCCGCCGAAGGACGATATCGGCCGCTTCGTCTCGACCGTGCTGGCGATGAACGAGGACGTCTGGACCAAGGTGCTGCCGCAGCAGGGCAACCGCCGCTATCAGGCGCCGCGCCTGGTGATGTTCGACGGCGTCACCCGTTCCGGCTGCGGCACCGCGCAATCGGCGATGGGCCCGTTCTACTGCCCGAACGACCAGCGGGTCTATCTCGACACCTCCTTCTTCCAGGAGATGCGGCGCCGGCTCGGCGGCGGCGGCGAGTTCGCCTATGCCTATGTGATCGGCCACGAGGTCGGCCACCACATCCAGAACCTGCTCGGCATCCTGCCCAAGGTCCACGAGCTGCGCCAGCGCGTCTCGGAGCGCGAATCGAACCAGCTCTCGGTGCGCGTCGAGCTGCAGGCCGACTGCTTCGCCGGCGTCTGGGCCTACAATGTCAAGGCGATGGACCGGATCGAGCCCAACGACATCGAGCAGGCGATGCGTACCGCCGAGGCGATCGGCGACGACAAGCTGCAGCAGGCCGGGCGCGGCACGGTGGTGCCGGATTCCTTCACGCACGGCTCCTCGGCGCAGCGCATGCGCTGGTTCAATGCCGGCTTCCGCTCTGGCTCGCTGCAGAGCTGCGACACCTTCCGCACCGACAATCTCTGAGCCGCGCAAAGAGTCGGGCGCCGCGCCCGCTCAGACGCCGCCGGCCGCGGCACGCTCGCGCCGGACGCGCAGGCGCCGGGGCACGCGCGCCAGACGGCCCGCGAGAATCTGCGGCTTCGGCGCGAGCAGGCCGGCCCTGAGGGCGCGGCCGGCGAGCAGGAGAGCGAGCCGCTCGGGCAGCGCGCCGAAGCCCGAAAGCGGCAGCAGCGCCGGCGCGCCGGGGGCCGCCAGCAGATGCCGCTCGATTGCCGCCAGCCAATGCGGCTCGGGCAGGTCGCCGGCATCGAGCAGCAGCAGCCAGTCGCCGCGCGCAGCCTCCGCCCCCTGCCGCCAGGCGGCGGCTGGCCCGGCTCGCACATAGCTGGCGCCCGTCTCGTCGGCGAAGCGCGCCGCCACGTCGTCCTCGGCATCGCCGACCAGCACGGCATGGCCGAGAACGCCCTCCGCGACGGCGGGAATCAGCAAGGCCAGCGTCGCGGCCAGCGCCGCGGCATCGCCTGTCGAACGGATGACGGCCGTGATCATGCGGCTAGGCTATGCCGCAGCGCAGCATGCGGCAATGGCGACGGCCGATCTCAGGCCCCTTGCATTTTGTTCCCTATATGTTCACATCAGTCACGGAGATACCAGACGGGCGGAGCCCAGCCATGATTCTCACCAGACCCACGGCGCGGCCGGAGCCGCAGCGCCAGCGTGTCGCCGGGAGCCTCGCCACCCCGCAGGTCGCGCCGACCGACCCGCTCGCCAATGCCGGCCACCGTATCGACCCGGAGCGGCGCCGCGGGCGCGGCGCGACGCTCAACCCCGGCGGCCGCTTCGAGAGCGAGCAGCGCCAGGAGGCGGATGACGGCTGGGGCTCGCTCGGCGAGCTGCCGCCCTTCGAGACCGAGGTGACGGTCGAGAAGGCGCGCACCATCATCACGCGCAACGATTCGCCCGATATTTCGTTCGACCGCTCGATCAATCCCTATCGCGGCTGCGAGCATGGCTGCGTCTACTGCTTCGCGCGGCCGAGCCACGCCTATCTCGGCCTGTCGCCCGGGCTCGATTTCGAGAGCAAGCTGACCGCCAAGCCCGACGCCGCGGCGCTGCTGGAAAAGGAATTGTCGGCGGCAGGCTACCAGCCGCGGACCATGGCGATCGGCACCAACACCGACGCCTACCAGCCGATCGAGCGCAAGCTGCGGATCATGCGCGGCATCCTCGAAGTGCTGTCGCGCTTCAACCATCCGGTCGGCATCGTTACCAAGTCGGCGCTGGTCCAGCGCGACATCGACATTCTGGCGCCGATGGCGGCGAAGGGGCTGGTCAAGGTCGCGCTCTCGGTGACGACGCTCGACCCGAAGGTGGCGCGCACCATGGAGCCGCGCGCCGCCGCGCCCGCCAAGCGGCTGGAGACGATCCGCAAGCTGAGCGAGGCCGGCATCCCGGTCACCGTGCTGGTCGCGCCGATCATTCCGGCGATCAACGAGCACGAGATCGAGCGCATCCTCGATTCCGCCCGCGCGGCCGGCGCCCGCGAGGCAGGCTATGTGCTGCTGCGCCTGCCGCTCGAGGTGAAGGAGCTGGTGCACGACTGGCTGCTGACCCATCACCCCGACAAGCTGCGCCATGTCGTCTCGCTGATCCGCTCGACCCGCGACGGCAAGGATTACGACGCGGCCTGGGGCCAGCGGCAGGTCGGCACCGGTCCCTATGCCTGGATGATCGGGCGGCGCTTCGAGATGGCGGCCGAGCGGCTGGGCTTCAACACCAGCCGGCAGCGCCTGCGCACCGACCTGTTCCTGCGGCCCGAGCGTGAGAAGGCCCAGCTCAGCCTGTTCTGAGCAGGAGCGGTTCGGGCACGCGCGCGCGCTTGCTGTGGATGCCGGGCCGGCCATGCAGACCGCGCCGGGACGATCTGGCATAGGCCTCGCCATGGCAGCAGATTTCCAGCGCGAACTGGCCGCGATGGCAGCCGGGCATGCTCGGGTCGCCGGCATGGACGAGGTCGGCCGCGGACCGCTGGCCGGGCCGGTGGTCGCCGCCGCCGTGGTGCTCGATCCGGCACGGATCCCGCCCGGCCTCGGCGATTCCAAGACGCTGACCGCGCGCCGCCGCGAGGCGCTGTTCGGCCAGATCCTCGATTGTGCCGAGGGCGTCGGCATCGGCAGCGCCTCGGCGGCCGAGATCGACCGGCTCAACATCCGCCAGGCGACGCTGCTCGCGATGCGGCGCGCCGCCGCGGCCCTGCCGCAACCACCGGACATGGTCTTCGTCGACGGCAACGACCCGCCGGAGCTGCCCTGCGCCTGCGAGGCGGTGATCGGCGGCGACCGGCTGCTCTGCTCGGTCGCCGCAGCCTCGATCGTCGCCAAGGTGATGCGCGACCGGATGATGGCGCGGCTCGCGCTGGTCCACCCCGCCTATGGCTTCGCTGCGCATGCCGGCTACGGCACCGCCGCCCATCGCGCGGCGCTGACGGCGTACGGCCCCTGCCCGGCCCACCGCTATTCCTTCGCGCCGATCAAGGGTGTCTGGACGCGGCCCGCGGGCTGACGCAGGCCGCCGAGCGCGCGCACCGGCACCATGTTCTTTCATGCGCGGCGCGCATGACGGCACCCAATCGTCACTGTTTTCGGCCTGCCCCGCCCGACCCGGCGGCAGAGCCTTAACGCGCCTTAACCATCAGGTCGAATTCATCAATCAATACAATGGAATAGGCAAAATCTGCAGCCCCAGAACGGGACAGATTTTTTTCAATCGGGAAACTCCGCCTTTACCCTGTCCGGCCAAGATCGCGATCGTTGAAGTTGCGTAACGGTCTTGGCGTCATGAGTACCTCGCGTACCGGGACCGCCAGTGCTCCCGTCCGGATTCAGGTTTCGCGTACCGGACGGCCAGCACTGGGGGCCCGGATGAAGGCCAAGGGCCTTCCCACCCTCACGGGCATCTCCGCGGAGTTGCCGCTCGACCAGGTGATCGTCGGCGATTGCGTCGCTGCGATCGAGGCCCTGCCGCCTGCGAGCGTCGACCTGATCTTCGCGGATCCGCCCTATAATCTCCAGCTCGGCGGCGATCTGCGCCGGCCGGACGACAGCCTCGTCGACGCCGTCGACGACGACTGGGACAAGTTCGCCTCCTTCGCCGATTACGACGCCTTCACCCGCGCCTGGCTCACCGCCTGCCGCCGCGTGCTGAAGCCGGACGGGGCGCTGTGGGTGATCGGCTCCTACCACAACATCTTCCGCGTCGGCGCGACGCTGCAGGATCTCGGCTTCTGGATGCTGAACGACATCGTCTGGCGCAAGGCCAATCCGATGCCGAACTTCCGCGGCCGGCGCTTCACCAATGCGCATGAGACGCTGATATGGGCCGCCCGCGGCCCGCAGTCGAAATACACCTTCCATTACGAGGCGCTGAAGGGCGGCAATGACGACCTGCAGATGCGCTCGGACTGGTATCTGCCGCTCTGCACCGGCGATGAGCGCCTGAAGGACGACAAGGGCAGCAAGGTCCACCCGACCCAGAAGCCCGAATCGCTGCTGGCGCGCGTTCTCCTCTCGGCCAGCAATCCCGGCGACGTGGTGCTCGATCCGTTCTTCGGCACCGGGACGACCGGTGCCGTCGCCAAGGCGCTGGGCCGCCGCTTCATCGGCATCGAGCGCGAGCAGAGCTACGCCCAGGCGGCCCGCCGGCGCATCGCCGCGGTCGAGCCGCTGCCGCCGGAAGCCTTCTCGACGGCGCCTTCGAAGCGCAGCGAGCCGCGCGTGCCCTTCCTCTCGCTGATCGAGGCGGGGCTGGTCAGGGCCGGCGAGACGGTGTTCGACGAGAAGCAGCGCCACAGCGCGGTGATCCGCGCCGACGGCACGCTGGTGCTCGGCCCGGCCATCGGCTCGATCCACAAGGTCGGGGCGCTGGCGCAGGGTCTTCCGAGCTGCAATGGCTGGACCTTCTGGCATGTCGAGCGCGACGGCGAAGCCATGCTGATCGACCGCCTGCGCGGCGAGATCCGCGCCCGGATGGCGGCGGCCTGAGCCGCCGCCGCGAGACCTGCCGCTAGCGGTCGCCCAGCGCCGCCAGCCCCGCTTCCAGCGCCTTGAGGAAGACGGTCGGAAACGCTTCCTCGCCCAGCCGCGCGAACGGCGTGAAGCGCATGCCGTCCGGCGCCAGCGCGTCCATGGGCAGCGACGCGGCATAGACGCTCAGTTCCAGCGGAAAATGCGTGAAGACATGGCGCACCGGTGCGGGCACCCGGCGCCAGTTCGCGGCGAGCGGCGCGTGACGCAGCGCCTCGCTCTCGCGATGATCGGCACTCCAGGCGCTGCCCGGAACCTCGACCATCCCGCCCAGCAGCCCCTTGGCGGGCCGGGTGCGCACCAGCACCGCACCATCCTCGCGCCGGCCGACGAAGGCGGCGCCATAGCGGGTCGCACCGGTCTTCTTCGGCGCCTTGCGCGGATAGGTTTCCTGCGTGCCCGCCGCTCGCGCGGCACAGGGCGCCATCCAGGGGCAGAGTCCGCAGGCCGGCGTGCGCGGCGAGCAGATCGTGGCGCCGAGATCCATCAGCGCCTGGGCGAAATCGCCGGGCCTGTCGGCCGGCAGCAGGGCGAGCACCCGCTCGCGCACCAGCGGCTTGGCCGCCGGCATCTCGGCGTCGATGGCGAACAGGCGGGTGATCACCCGCTCGACATTGCCGTCGACGGCCGCCGCCGGCCGGCCGAAGGCGATCGCCGCGACCGCCCCGGCGGTGTAGGCGCCGATCCCCGGAAGGGCGCGAAGCCCCTCTTCCGTATCGGGGAAGCGCCCGTGATGCGCCTCCGCGACGAGGCGGGCGCAGGCGTGGAGGTTACGAGCGCGGGAATAATAGCCGAGCCCGGCCCAGGCCTGCATCACCGCCTCGGACGGCGCCGCAGCTAGCGCCTCGACGCTGGGAAAGCGGGCGAGGAAGCGCTCGAAATAGGGCTTTACCGCCGCGATCGTGGTCTGCTGGAGCATGATCTCCGAGAGCCAGACGCGATAGGGATCGGCCTGCTCGCCGGGCAGCGCCCGCCAGGGCAGCACCCTGCGGTGGCGGTCGTACCAGGCGAGGAGGTCGGCGGCGTCGGGACGGGCGGAGGCGCTCATGCCCCCGGTTTAGCGCGGCCCCATCCGCCTGCAAGCAGAAGCGGAACCGGCTCGCCATGCGGACCGGGGAAACTCGGTGCCAGACCGGCGGGGCACGCCAGCCGCGCCCGCAGGGCGACCGGCTCGCCGCCGGCCTTGGCGGCGTACATCAGCATGTCGGCCTGGCCGAGCAGCGCGTCGACGGTCGTCCGCGAAGGCGCTTCGGCCACGCCGATCGCGGCCCCGACCTGCAGCGCGCATTCGCCGATGGCGATCGGCTCGGCGATGCGGGCCCCGAGCGCCCGGTAGCGCGCGAGCGAGAGATCGTCGCCCGCGTCATGGCGCGAGACCACGGCGAACTCGTCGCCGCCGAGGCGCGCGACGAGATCGCCGCAGCCGCGCCAGGCCTCGAGCCGGCCGGCGACGACGCGCAGCACCTCGTCGCCGATGGCGTGGCCGTAGCGGTCGTTGACCGCCTTGAAGCCGTTGAGGTCAATATAGGCGAGGAGGACGCGCTCGCCGCGCCGCTCGGCCAGCACCCGGGCGAGATGGCTCTCGAAGGCGGCCCGGTTGTGCAGCCCGGTCATGGCATCGCGCAGGGCGGCGTCGAGCAGCGACCGCTCGAAGGCCTTGCGCTGCGCATTGTCGGTGACGATCTCGATATCGACGCTCTCGCCATGGACGCGGCGGCGCTGGGCGCTGATCAGGGTCGGGACGATGCGGCCGCTGACATGCAGCATGTCGATCTCGGCCTGCTCGTAATGGCCCTGGCCGTCGAGCAGGGCCATGCGGCGCATCCGGGCCGGATCGTCCATGGCATAGGGCAGATCCTGGCAGAGCGGACGGCCCAGCACCTCGCCGCAATCCCGGCCGACCAGGGCCAGATAGGCCCGGTTGACCTTTAGGTAGCGGGATTGCTCGTCGATCGTGGACAGCGAGAAGGCCACCGGCGACAGCTCGAACAGATCGTCGAGCACGAGATCGATGACTTCCTTCGAGACCATGGACGCTAAGCCGGTTCATCAGGGCCGGGCGCGACGGCGCCGACGGTGGAGACCGGGCGATGGTCGCGCCTGCCCTCTTAACGTTCGCTGAAGCCGGCGGCTGCAATCCACCGCAGATCGGCTCTTCCTATCGGCTGTCGCAATCGCCCGTTGCAATCGGCTCTTGCACCCGCCGGCCCGGCGGGCGCAGATACCGCGATGGCGCCCAAACCCCTCGCCGATCTGGTGGAAGACTGCCTGGCTCCCGCGCTCGCCGCGCAGGGCTTCGCCGGCCGTTCCGTCGTGGCCTTCTGGCCCGAGATCGTCGGCGAGCGCCTGGCCGACCGGACGCGGCCGCTCAAGATCGACTGGCCGCGCCGGCGCAATGCGCCGGGCGAGGTCGCCGATCCCGCGACGCTGGTGGTGCGGGTCGAAGGCGCCTTCGCGCTGGAGATGCAGCAGCTCGGCCCGCTGGTGATCGAGCGGGTCAACACCCATCTCGGCTGGCGCGCGGTCGGCAAGCTGGTACTGAAGCAGGGGCCGGTGGCGCCGCCGCCCGCCGCGCCGCCACCACCGCCGCTCGACCCCGCCGCGCTGGCGCGCATCGAGCAGTTGACCACTGCGGTCACCGGTGACGGCCTGCGCGCGGCGCTGGCGCGGCTCGGCCGGGGCGTGCTGTCGCGGCATCGCAGCGCCGCGAAGACACGGCTTCGTGACGGCATGTGACCGAACCGATCTTGCCACAATCCTGCGCGCCACTATGGTCCGCACCCAGTCGACACCATCAGGAATTGCATCGATGACCAGCCGCCGCACCATCCTGCTCGGCACTGCCAGCCTGGCGCTCGCGCCCGTCCTCTCCGTCCGTGGCGCGCTGGCGCAGACCGTGCCCGGCACGGCCAACCCGATGGGCGACGTCTGGCTGGGCAGCCCCGACGCCAAGGTCACGATCGTCGAATACGCCTCGCTGACCTGCGGCCACTGCGCCACCTTCCACCGCGACACCTGGCCGGCGCTGAAGGCCAAGTACATCGACACGGGCAAGGTGCGCTTCGTGCTGCGCGAGTTCCCGCTCGACCCCTACGCCACCGCCGGCTTCATGCTCGCCCGCTGCAACGGCAACGACAAATACTACGCGATGACCGACCTGCTGTTCGACCAGCAGCGCAACTGGGCCTTCACCGAAAACCCGCGCGTGGCGCTGCAGAACCTCGTCAAGCAGGCCGGCTACACCGAGGCATCCTTCAACGCCTGCCTGCAGCGCCAGGACCTCTACGACGCGGTCAACAAGGTCAAGGAAGGCGGCACGCAGGCCGGCGTCGATTCCACCCCGACCTTCTTCATCAACGGGCAGAAGCGCTCGGGCGCGCTCAGCATGGCCGAGTTCGACAAGATCCTGGCGCCGCTGGTCGGCAGCTGAGCCCGGCGGGTGGCCTTGCCTCCCGCCTGTCCAGACGCCCCGCCCGAGACGCGCCGATGCAGCTGACGCGCCTCAGGCTCGCGGGGTTCAAGACCTTCGTCGAACCGACGGAGTTTCCGATCGAGCCGGGGCTGACGGGCATCGTCGGCCCCAATGGCTGCGGCAAGTCCAATCTGGTGGAAGCCCTGCGCTGGGTGATGGGCGAAAGCTCGTTCAAGAACATGCGCGGCGCCGGCATGGACGACGTGATCTTCGCCGGCTCGGCCGAGCGTCCGGCCCGCAACATGGCCGAGGTCGCCCTCACCCTCGACAATGCCGACCGCAAAGCCCCGTCCGCCTTCAACGACAGCGACGTGCTCGAGGTCACCCGGCGCATCGAGCGCGCCGAGGGCTCGACCTACCGCGTCAACGGCAAGGAGGTGCGGGCGCGCGACGTGCAACTGCTCTTCGCCGACGCGGCGACGGGCGCCCGCTCGCCGGCGCTGGTGCGCCAGGGCCAGATCAGCGACCTGATCGCCGCGCGGCCGCAATCGCGCCGGCGCATCCTGGAAGACGCCGCCGGCATCGCGGGACTCTACAGCCGCCGTCACGAAGCGGAGCTGCGTCTGCGCGGCGCCGAGGATAATCTCACCCGGCTGGAGGACGTGCTCACCGCGATCGACGGGCAGCTCGATTCGCTGCAGCGCCAGGCGCGACAGGCCGGGCGCTATCGCACGGTGGCCGCGGAGATCCGCCGCGCCGAGGCCGTGCTGGCCCTGATCGCCGAAGCCGAGGCGCGCTCGCAGCGCGAGACCGCCCGCCGCCTGCTCGACGAGGCCAGCGCCGCGATGGAGCAGCGCAACGCGGCACAGGCGGACGCGGCCCGGCTCCAGGCGATCGCGGCCCATGCAATGCCCGGCCTGCGCGAGGCTGACGCCGCGGCGGCCGCGGCACTGGTGCGGCTGCAGCGCGGGCTCGACGAGATCGAGGCCGAGAACCGCCGGGCCAAGCGCCGCGTCGAGGAACTGGCCAAGAGGCTGTCCGAGCTGGCGACCGACCGTGAGGCGCAGGCGCGGCTCGGCACCGACGCTGCCGACAGCCTCGCCCGGCTCGCGGCCGAGGACGACGCCCTGGCGCGCGAGGCGCAGGCAGGGGCGGAATCGGATGAGGATATCGCGGCGACGCTGACGGCGGCCGAGGCGGCGCTGGCGCAGAGCGAGGCCGCCCATGGCGCGCTCCAGACCCGCCTCGCCGAGCAGGCGGCCCGGCGTGCCGCCGTGGAGAAAACGCTGCGCGACGCCGGCGAGCGCGAGCGCCGCAGCGCCACTGAGCTGGCGCAGGTCGAGGCCGAGGCCGCCTCCCTGACCGCGGAAGGCGGCGGCAAGGGCTTCGCCGCGCTGCGCGAGGCGGTCGCCACGGCGACGCTGGCCCTGGCCGAGGCGGACGCCGCCGCGGCTGCGGCGCGCAGCACGGTCGCTGCAGCCCGCGACGAGGAGACCCGCCGGCGCGCGCCACTGGCGCAGGCCGACCGCGCCATGCAGCGGCTGGAGACCGAGATCGCGACGCTGCGCAAGCTTCTCGCCCCGGCGCCCGGCCAGGGCGGGCACGCGCTGCTCGACGACGTCTCGACCGGCAAGGGGCTCGAAACCGCGCTCGGTGCGGTGCTCGGCGACGATCTAGACGCCTCGGACGATGCCGCAGCGCCGGTGCATTGGCGCGATACCGGTCTCGGGGACGAGGACCCGCCGCTCCCGGCCGGCGCGGAACCGCTCTCGGAGTATGTGCGGGCGCCCGCCCTGCTGCTGCGCCGCCTGCGCCAGATCGGCCTGGTGGCGCGCGCAGATGGCGAACGGCTCAGCGGCGGGCTGCGGCCGGGCCAGCGTCTGGTCTCGCGCGAGGGCGACGTCTGGCGCTGGGACGGCTTCACCAGCGCGGCCGAGGCCCCGAGCGCCGCGGCGCGACGGCTGGCCGAGCGCAACCGGCTGGCAGAGCTGGAAGCGCTGGCGGAGCAGGCCCGCGGCGCCCTGGCACGCGCCGGCGAGGCGCTGGCGGAGGCGACTGCGCGCAGCAAGGACGCGACGGCGGCCGAGGCCGCTGCGCTGGAGTCCGTCCGCGGCGCCCGGGCCGGGCTCGACCGGGCCCGGGAGGCGCTGGCGCTGGCCGAACGTCAGGATGCGCGACTCTCGGCCCGCCGCTCGGCGCTGGCGGAGGCGAGCGGTCGCCTCGGGCGCGCCATCGCCGTAATCCGCGCCGAAATCGCCCAGGCCGAGGGCGAGCGGCAGGCGCTCGCCGCCGCCCCGGCGCTGGACGCCGCCATGCTCGCGGCCCGCGCCGATCTCGCCGAACGCCGGCAGGCGGCGTCGGAGGCGCGCGCCCGGATGCAGACGCGGGCCCGCGAGAGCGAATTGCGCGCCGACCGCCGCGCGGCCATCGCCCGCGAGATCGCGGCCTGGCGCCAGCGTGCCGCCGGCAGCGCCGAGGCCACAACGCAGATCACGACGCGAATCGCCGAGGCGACCGAAGAGCACACGCGCCTGCTGGGCGCTCCCGACACCTATCTGGTCGAGCGCCGCCGGCTGCTCGCCGCGATCGAGGCGGCCGAGACCGCCCGCATGCAGGCCGCCGCCCGGCTGGCCGAAGGCGAGGCGGCGCAGGCGCAGGCGGACGGGCAGGCGCGCGCCGCGCTGGACGCCCTGTCCGCCGCCCGCGAGGCCCGCGCCGGGGCCGAGGCCCGTCTCGAAGCCGCTGCGCAGCGCCTCGCCACCGTCCTGCAGCGCATCGCCGAGGATCTCGACAGCGATGTCGCCGGTTTGCGCCCGATGGCCGCCCTGCGCGCCGACGAGCCCCTTCCCCAAGCCGACGAGGTCGAGCGCCGGCTTGCCGGGCTCAAGGCCGAGCGCGACCGTCTCGGCGCGGTCAATCTGCGCGCCGAGGATGAGCTCGCCGAGATCCAGGGCCGGCGCAGCGGCCTCTCCGCCGAGCGCGACGACCTCACCGAGGCGATCCGGCGGCTGCGCCACGCGATCGGCGCGCTCAACCGCGAGGGACGCGAGCGGCTTCTGGCGGCCTTCGAGATCGTCGACGGGCATTTCCGCCATCTCTTCGGGGTGCTGTTCGGCGGCGGCACGGCCGAGCTCTCGCTGGTCGATTCGGACGATCCGCTCGAGGCCGGGCTGGAGATCATCGCCCGCCCGCCGGGCAAGAAGCCACAGGTGATGACGCTGCTCTCCGGCGGCGAGCAGGCGCTGACCGCGACCGCGCTGATCTTCGCAGTGTTCCTGACCAATCCCTCGCCGATCTGCGTGCTCGACGAGGTCGACGCGCCGCTCGACGACGCCAATGTCGAGCGCTATTGCGATCTGCTCGACGAGATGGCGCGCAGCACCGCGACGCGCTTCATCCTGATCACGCACAACCCGATCACCATGGCCCGGATGGACCGGCTGTTCGGCGTCACCATGGCCGAGCGCGGCGTCAGCCAGATGGTCTCGGTGGACCTCGCCACGGCCGAACGCATCCGCGAAGTGGCGTGAATCCCGGCAGAATCCGTCCCGCAATGCGGCAAAAATGTCGCATGCACGCCAAATATCGCGTTATTTCAAAGAGTTATAACCAATCGACCCGCCTTGACAGCATCCGGGGCGGGCAATAAAGGAGGCCGTGCTGACGATGGCTCGATGAGCGGGCCGGGACGAGGCTGCGAAGGTTTTTGCCGCGATCGCGCACCATTGCGATCACAGAAGAGGCCTTTTGCATGTCCGACCCGGAGAAAAACGCCACGGATCCTGAGTTGCGGGCGAGACTCGACTCGCTGTCTTCCGCGTTGCGGCAGACCGCCAAGGCCGAAGAGGCCGAAGCGAAGGCGTCGGGAGACGACAAGGCCCTGAGCGGGGCCCTGTCGTCGGGTTTGCGCGCGGCGGCGGATCTGACCGGCGGCGTCATCGCAGGTGCCCTGATCGGGTATCTGGGAGATCGGTGGTTGGGGACGTCGCCGTTCCTGCTGATCGCCTTCCTGGCGGTCGGGACCATTGCCGGTTTCCGCTCGGTCTACCGATTGGGGGCGCGCCCGACCGTGGAACGGACGCGGCAGGCTCCCAAGGATTGAAGATGGCTTTTGCGGCGCGATGAGGCCGCGTGAAGAGGGTGTGAGAATGGCGGCCGGCGGCGGTATCGATCCGATCCACCAATTCGAGCTCAAGCCCCTCGTCGGCTTGAGGCTCGGCAATCTCGACCTCTCCTTCACCAACTCGTCCCTGTTCATGGCGCTGACGGTCGCGGTCGTCACCGGCCTGATGATCTACGGCTCGAGCCAGCGCGCGGTCGTCCCCGGCCGCCTGCAGTCGCTCGCCGAGATGGCCTATGAGTTCGTCGCCTCGACGGTCACCGGCGTGATGGGCAAGGAGGGGATGCGCTTCTTCCCCTTCGTCTTCTCGCTCTTCATGTTCGTGCTGACGGCGAACCTGCTCGGCATGATCCCGGGCTCCTTCACCGTCACGAGCCACATCGTCGTCACCGCCGCCTTCGCCTTCCTGGTGATCGGCGTGGTGCTGGTGTACGGCATCGCCAAGCATGGCAGCCACTTCTTCGGCCTGTTCGTGCCGAAGGGCGCGCCGGGCTGGCTGCTGCCCTTCATGGTGCTGATCGAGGCGGTGTCCTTCGTCTCGCGCCCGATCTCGCTGAGCCTGCGTCTCTTCGGCAACATGCTCGCCGGCCACGTGGCCCTCAAGGTGTTCGGCGGCTTCGTCGTGATGCTGACCGGCTCGCTCGGCATCGGCATGGTGCTGGCGCCGCTGCCGATGCTGCTGGCGATCGCGCTCACGGCTTTCGAGTTCCTCGTCGCCTTCCTGCAGGCCTATGTCTTCGCGATCCTGACCTGCGTCTATCTCAACGATGCCCTGCATCCCGGCCACTGACGGCCACGCAGGTATCGCGAGAGTTCAACACCCCCAACGCCTCGTTCACACTCGGAGAAAGACCATGGACTTCACTGCGGCCAAGTTCCTCGCTGCCGGTATCGCCTGTCTCGGCATGGGCCTCGCCGCCATCGGCGTCGGCAACATCTTCGGCCAGTTCCTCTCGGGCGCCCTGCGCAACCCGTCGGCCGCCGACGGCCAGTTCGGCCGCGCCTTCATCGGCGCCGCGCTGGCGGAAGGTCTGGGCATCTTCGCCTTCGTCGTCGCGCTGATCCTGCTGTTCGTGGTCTGAAGACGGCTTCTCCGTTCGCTCCCGCAGGGCCACAGGGCCGTGCGGGAGCGCCTTCTTTCCCGACCAGCCTGAAAGGCGTCGCGATGCAGATCGGCATTGCCACGAACCTCGCCCGGACGACGGCTTGGGCGGCGCTCGGCGCCGGCCTGATCCTCGTCCTGCCCGAAGCGGCGCATGCCGCGAGCGAGGCCGGTGCGGCAAAGGGCGCTTTCCCGCCCTTCGACAGCAAGACTTATCCAGGGCAGCTCTTCTGGCTCGCGCTGACTTTCGGCACGCTCTACTGGCTGATGTCCAGGATCGCGCTGCCGCGCGTCGGCGAGATCCTCGCCGAGCGTTCGGCGACGCTCTCGCGCGACCTGAACGAGGCCAACGCGGCCCAGGCCAAGGCGCAGGAAAGCGCCGCGGCCTATGAGGAGGCGCTCGCCAGCGCCCGCTCCCGCGCCCAGGCCATCGCCCAGGGCGCCCGCGCCGAGAGCGCGCGGCAGTCCGACGAGCGCCGCAAGGCGGTCGAGGCCGATCTCGCCGCCAAGGCCGTCCAGGCCGAAGCGTCGATCACGGCCGCGAAGGCCAAGGCGATGGAGAACGTGCGCAGCCTCGGTTCCGAGACCGCCGCCGCGATCGTCGCCAAGCTGACCGGCATCGAGCCGAACGCCGCCGAGGCCGCCAAGGCCGTCGACAGCGTACTGGCGCGCTGAGGAGGACGAGATGGATACTGTCTGGGTCGCCGTCGCCTTCTTCATCTTCGTGGGCATCGTCGTCTACACCGGCGCGCACAAGAAGATCATCGGCGCGCTCGACGCCCGCGGTGAGCTGGTCGCCAAGGAGCTGGCCGAGGCCCGCCGCCTCCGTCACGAGGCGGAGACGCTGCTCGCCGAGTTCGAGGCCAAGCGCAAGGCCGCCGAGGCCGAGGCCGAGTCGATCGTCGCCGCCGCCAAGGACGAGGCCGAGCGCCTCGCCAAGGACGCCGAGGAGAAGCTCGCCGATTTCGTCGCGCGCCGCACCAAGGCGGCCGAGGACAAGATCGCCCAGGCCGAGAGCCAGGCGACCTCCGAGGTCCGGGCCGCCGTCGCGGATGCCGCCACGCTGGCCGCCGAGGCAATCCTGCGCGGCCAGGTCGCCGGCAAGGCCGGTGCCGACCTGATCGCCTCCGGCCTGAACGACGTCCGTTCCAAGCTGAACTGATCATCCTCGTCCCGCGCCCCGGCGCGTGACGAACCGTCCAAGAGAAACGCCGCATCCTCTCGGATGCGGCGTTTTTCGTTCGGGCTGGCCTTGTGCGTCTTTGGCGCTGCCTGCGGCCCTATTGCGCCGAGGCCGTGGTGAGGCTGGAGGGGCGCGGCACCGGGATCGGGATCACGGTGTCCCTGACGCTGCCGCCATCGACCGGCGGCTTCGCGCGCGGCTTGCGCGGCTGGATGGTCGAGGTGACGATGCCCTGCGGCGTGTCGAGCCCGTAGATGTCGTCGCGGAACTGGGCGAGGCCCTGCGCATCCTGCCAGCCGGTCATGTAGACCCAGGCGACCGGCACCGGCTTCTTCAGCCTGATGTCCTTGCGCTCGCCGGTCTCGATGCCGGCCTCCAGCGCGGGCAGCGTCCATTCCGTGCCCTCGAGCAGCCAGGCGGCGAGATCGCGCACGCCCTCGACGCGGGCGCAGCCCGAGGAGTTGAAGCGGATATCCGAGCGGAAGAAGGATTTCGACGGCGTATCGTGCATGAACACCGCCTCGGCGTTCGGCATGTCGATGCGCATGCGGCCGAGCGCGTTCAGCGGGCCGGGATCCTGCCGCACGGTGAAATACGGCGAGGTGATCGTGGTCCAGTTGACGCTGGCCGGGTCGATCTCGCGGTTCTCGGCGCCGAGGAGGCGCATGCCGGACTTGGCCAGGAAGCCCGGATCCTTGCGCATCTTGGGAATGATGTCGGCCTTCACGATCGAGGTCGGCACCGTCCAGTACGGATTCAGGTTCACCGCGGTGATGGATGTCTGCAGCACGGGGGACGGCCGATCCGGCCGCCCGACCACCGCGAGATGCCGCTTCTGCACCAAACCGTTCTCGACCGCCTCGACGCTGGCCCCGGGAATGTTCACCACGACATAGCGCTCGGCGAAGTTGAAGCCGTTGCCCTTGAGCCGCTCCAGCGTCGCGGTCAGCTGGTTGAGGCGGATCTCGACCGGCACGTTGAGCGCCTTGAGCGTCAGCCGGCCGACGGTGCCGAGTTCGGACAGGCCGTGGCGGGCCTGGAAGCGCTTCACCGCCGCGACGACCGCCTCGTCATAGACCTCGCCCGGCAGCGTCTCCGGCGAGAGATCCCCGCTCATCATCAGGCGGTGCTTGAGCTCAGCGACGAGCGCGCCTTCCGCTCCCGGCTTCAGCGCGGTGACGCCGCCCTGGACCTTCGGCCAGCCGCCGCGCATCGCGATGTCCTCATGCGCGATCAGGGCTTCCAGCGTGCGGTCATAGGTCTTCGGCCCGTAACCGGGCTCGCGGGCGAGGGCCGCCGACGCCATCGCCAGCAAGCTGACGGCGGCGACCAGGGAGCGGCGAAGACGAACGCACTGCATGAACCTGTCCCAACGCGCGAGAATACACGCCGAAGCGAGCATCTCCCGCATATGGTCAAGGAAATCTTAAGGCGGCACTGCGGCGCGTAACGAAAAGGAACCGGACCAGCGCCATGCGGGCCCGGCCGCGTTCAGGAGGCCGGCGCGCCCGGCGCCGGCTTCGTCCAGCGCAGCACCGGCTGGCGCGCCGCGCGCGTCTCGTCGAGGCGACGGATCGGCGCGTGGTGCGGGGCCGCGGTGAAGCGCTCCTTGTCGTTGCCCTTCGCCGCCATGGCGAGATCGCGCAGCGTCGCCACGAACAGGTCGAGCGAGGCCTTCGATTCCGACTCGGTCGGCTCGATCAGCATGGCGCCGTGCACGACCAGCGGGAAATACACCGTCATCGGATGATAGCCCTCGTCGATCATCGCCTTGGCGAAATCGAGCGTGCTCACCCCGGTCCCCTTGAGCCAGCTGTCATCGAACAGCACCTCGTGCATCGAGGGATGGTCCGGGAAGGGCAGCGACATCAGGTCGGCGAGGCCGGCGCGGACATAGTTGGCGTTCAGCACCGCATCCTCCGACGCCTGCTTCATGCCGTCGGCACCGTGGCTGAGCATGTAGGCCAGCGCGCGGACATACATGCCCATCTGGCCGTGGAAGGCGGTCATCCGGCCGAAGGGCGCCGTGCCCTCCGGCGCCGCCTCGCGATGCTCGACGAGGACGGGCTCGCCGGCCTCGACATGGATGAACGGTACCGGCGCATAGGGCGCCAGACGCTGCGAGAGCACCACCGGGCCGGCGCCCGGCCCGCCGCCGCCATGCGGCGTCGAGAAGGTCTTGTGCAGATTGATGTGCATGGCATCGACACCGAGATCGCCCGGCCGCGCCCTACCGACGATCGCGTTGAAATTGGCGCCGTCGCAATAGAAATAGGCGCCGGCCTCGTGCATCGCCGCGGCAATCTCGACAATCTGCGGCTCGAAGATGCCGCAGGTGTTCGGATTGGTCAGCATGATCGCCGCGACCTCGGGGCCGAGCAGCGCCTTGACGTCCTCGACCGCGACCGTCCCGTCGGGCCGGGCCGGCACGGCCTTCACCGAGAAGCCGATCAGCGCCGCGGTCGCGGGATTGGTGCCGTGGGCCGATTCGGGCACGAGCACGACATTGCGCGTCGCCCCCTCCCCCTTCGCCGCGATCGCCGCCTTGATCGCCATCATGCCGCAGGCCTCGCCATGAGCGCCCGCCTTGGGCGACAGCGCCACCGCCGGCATGCCGGTCAGGGTCATCAGATAGCGCGCCAGTTCCAGCATCACTTCGAGCGCGCCGGCAACGGTGGAGAGCGGCTGCAGCGGGTGGACGTCGCTGAAGCCCGGCAGCCGCGCCATCTTCTCGTTCAGGCGGGCATTGTGCTTCATCGTGCAGGAGCCGAGCGGGAACAGCCCAGTGTCGATGCCGTAGTTCTTCTGGCTGAGCCGGACGTAATGGCGCATCGCCTCGGGCTCGGACAGGCCGGGCAGGCCGATCGGCGCCTTGCGCGCATGGCCGCCGAGGCGGCTCGCGACCTTCGGCGCGGCGGGAATGTCGACGCCGCTGGTTTCCGCCCGGCCGATCTCGAAGATCAGCGGCTCGAGCTGCTCCAGCGCGCGGTTTCCGGTGAAGGTCTCGCGATCGCCGGCACCGCCCTCGCCCGTGCCGGTGGGACGTCCCTGACGGTTCAGCATCACAATACCTCCTTCAGGGCCGCGACGAAGGCAGCCCGGTCCTCATCCGTGTTCACTTCGGTATTGGCGACGATCAGCAGGTCGTCGAGGCCGGCGCCCGGCAGCAGGCGCGAGGCCGGCACGCCCGCGAGGATGCCCTTCGCCGCGAGCGCCTCGACCACCTGAGCCGCCGGCTTCGACAGCTTCACGGTGAACTCGTTGAAGAACGTGTCGTTCAGCACCTCGACGCCCTTCACGCCGGCGAGTTGGTCGGCCAGCAGCACCGCATTGGCGTGGTTGACCTCGGCCAGTCGCGTCAGCCCCTCCTGCCCGAGCAGCGTCATGTGGATGGTGAAGGCCAGCACGCACAGGCCCGAATTGGTGCAGATATTCGAGGTCGCCTTGTCGCGGCGGATATGCTGCTCGCGGGTCGAGAGCGTCAGCACGAAGCCGCGGCGCCCGTCGGCGTCGACGGTCTCGCCGCAGAGGCGGCCCGGCATCTGGCGCAGATATTTCGCCTTGGCGGCGAACAGGCCGACATAGGGGCCGCCGAAATTGAGCGCATTGCCGAGCGACTGGCCCTCGCCCACGACGATGTCGGCGTCCTGCGCGCCCGGCGGCTCGACGGCACCGAGCGAGACCACCTCGGTGAAGACCGCAACCAGCAGCGCGCCATGGGCATGGGCCTTCTCGGCGATCGGCCGCAGGTCGCGCAGATTGCCGAAGACGTCGGGCGACTGGACCACGACGCAGGAGGTCTCGTCGTCGATCGCCGCGAGGATGTCCTCCTGCGCGCGCAGGTCGGGGGGCAGCGAGACAACCGCGTCGCCCGCCATGCGCGACAGGGTGCGCACCACCTCGGCGTAATGGGGATGGAGGCCGCCCGACAGAACCGCCTTGCGCCGCCGGGTGACGCGATGCGCCATCAGCACCGCCTCGCCCGTGCCGGTCGAGCCGTCATACATCGAGGCGTTGGCCACCTCCATGCCGGTGAGGGCTGCGACCTGGGTCTGGAACTCGAAGAGATATTGCAGCGTGCCCTGAGCGATCTCGGGCTGGTAGGGCGTGTAGCTGGTCAGGAATTCCGAGCGCTGGATCAGGTGATCCACCGTCGCCGGCACATGATGGCGATAGGCCCCGGCGCCGACGAAGAAGGGCACCGAGCCGGCGGCAACGCTGCGCCCGGCCATGCGGCCGAGGATGCGCTCGACCTCGAGTTCGCCCCTGGCGCGGGGCAGATCGAGCGGCGCCTTGAGCAGCTTGTCCGCCGGCACGTCGGAGAACAGCGCGTCGATATCCGGCACGCCGATCCGGGCGAGCATGTCCTCGCGGTCTTGGTCCGTCAGGGGAAGATAGCGCATTGCCAGAACATCCTCGGGTCATTCCGGGGCCGAGCGCAGCGAGGAGCCCGGAGCCCATGAACTCAGGTCGTCGAAAGCCAGCCCGACCTGCGCCGCCCATTCCCAGGCGGCGTGGTCATGGGTTCCGGGCTCGGCCTGAGGCCGCCCCGGAAAGACGGTTTCAAAGCGTCTTGATGTAGTCCTGGTACTCGGCCTCGCTCATCAGGCCCTCGAGCTCACCGCTGTCGGCCAGCTTCAGCTTGACGAACCAGCCCGCCCCGGCGGCATCCTCGTTGACGGTGCCGGGCGCGCCCTCGAGCGCCGCGTTGACCTCGACCACCTCGCCGGAGACCGGCGCATAGACCTCGGACGCAGCCTTGACGCTCTCGACCACTGCGGCCTCGCCGCCCTTGGCGACGGTCTTGCCCACGGCCGGCAGCTCGACGAAGACGACGTCGCCGAGCTGGCTCTGGGCATAATCGGTGATGCCGACCGTGCCGATCTCGCCGTCGATGCGGATGTATTCGTGGTCCTTGGTGTAGCGGGTCTCAGACATGGGGGATCCTCCGGACGGCGAAACGGGGTTCAGCGCTTGTAGCGATGGGGGACGAAGGGCATGGCCGCGACGGTTGCCGGCAGCGGCCTGCCGCGCACGATCAGGTCGAGCCGCGTGCCGGAGGCGGCGAAATCGGGCGGGACATAGCCCATAGCGCAGGGGCCGTTCAGGCTCGGCCCGAAGCCGCCGGAGGTAAGCACGCCGATGACGGTGCCGTCCGGGGTGGCGATCTCGGCGCCCTCGCGCGCCGGCGCCCGCCCCTCGGGCAGCAGGCCGACGCGCACGCGCTTCGGGGCGCCGGCGAGCTCGGCCTGGATGCGCTCTGCACCGGGGAAGCCGCCCTCGGCGCGGCGGCGCTTCTGGATCGACCAGGTCAGTCCGGCCTCGACCGGCGTGGTGGTCTCGTCGAGATCGTGGCCGTAAAGGCACAGCCCCGCCTCGAGCCTCAGCGAATCACGCGCGCCGAGACCAACCGGCCGGACGCGCGAATCGAGCAGCAGCGCGTCCCAGATCGCGCCGATGCGCGCGGCCGGCGCCGAGATCTCGAAACCGTCCTCGCCGGTGTAGCCGGAGCGGCTGACATTGGCCGGCCCGCCCCCGAGCTTGACGCTGCGCAGGGTCATGAAGCCCATCTCTGCCACCTCGGGCGCCAGCGCGGCGAGCACCTCGGCCGCCTTTGGCCCCTGCAGGGCGATCAGGCCGCGATGGGCCGCCTGTACCAACGAGACATCGGCCGGCAGATGCGCGGCGATATGGGCGTAGTCCGCGTACTTGCGTCCCGCGTTGACGACGAGCAGCAGCGCGCCGTCCTCCTCGGGATCGGCCGAGCGCGTCACCATCAGGTCGTCCAGAATGCCGCCTTCGGCGTTCAGGAGCTGGGTGTAGCGCTGCTTGCCGGGCGCCAGCGCGACGATGTCGGCCGGGACGAGGGCTTCGAGGGCGCGCGCGGTGGTCTCGTGATCGGGGCCGACGAGGAAGGCCTGGCCCATATGGGAGACGTCGAAGAGGCCGGCGCTCTCGCGGGTCCAGCTGTGCTCGGCGAGGATGCCGGCGGGATACTGCACCGGCATGTCATAGCCGGCGAAGGGGACCATGCGCGCACCCAGCGCGACATGGCGGGCATGGAGCGGCGTCCTGTCGAGCGGTCGTTCGGCGCTAGCGGCGTCTGCGGCCTCGGCTGCCATGATGTCCCCTTCCAGAGTCGAGCGCGAACCCCGGACGGAATCGTCCGGAGTGCGCCCCCTCTGTCCTGGGACCTGAGAGATTTCCCCGCCGGCCCGAAGGCCTGAGGCGGGTTACCCCCGTCGGTGGGCGGAGCGAGGCTCCGCCGCTTTCCAGAGTGCCAAATCCCGCGCGGTCCGTTTGCCTGAGCGTTTCCGGGGCGGTTGCGCCTTCGGCGCCGGCACCGGATGGCTCCGGTCCCGGTCTCTCCCGCGGGGATGATGCGGCCCGTCCAGCAATAGACGAGCCGGCCGGCGAGTCAATCGAGCGCCGGCAAGCCTCGGCTCAGCGACGGCGACGACGCGCCGGCTCGCCACCGCCGATGTTCAGGCCGACCACGACCTCGACGTCGCCGGAGCCCGGCGGCACGACGATGTGCTCCTCCACATGGGCGAAGTCGGCGCCCGTCTGGCCGGCCGGCACCGTGCTGCCGACCCGCGCCGAGCGGCGCGCGATGACCTGCTGGTTGCGCAGCACCTGGGTGACCAGCGTCGCGCCATAGTTGCCGCGGCCGTGGGTGACCAGCGTCGCGCCATAGTTGCCGCGGCCGCCGGCCGGGCCAATCAGCACGCGGCCCTCGACGCCGACCTTGAGCGTGAAGCCGCCGTTCCTGTCGACGTTGGTGCACTCGCGCGCGACATTGGTGATCGAGACCTGGTGGCGCAGGCTGCTGCTGTCCGGCCCCGACTGGGCGCGGATCGCGGCGCCGCCATCGGCGATGATCACCGACGGGCAGGTGAAATAGACGTCCTCGTCCTCCGGCAGCTGGTTGGCCGGCGGCGGCGTGGTCGACTGGAAGGCGACGATGTTGCCGAACTTCTGCAGGCCGCTCGGCTCCCCCGTCGAGGAGGAGGACGACGACCCGCAGCCGGCGAGCAGCACGGCCAGAGCGGGCAGGACGAACAGGGCCCGGCGGGCCGAGGACGATGCGATCACGGCAGCTTCTCCACGCCAGGGCCGAATCCGTTCAGCGAGACCGGGATGCCGACGCCTTCCTCAGGCGTCTGGAAGACGATGAAGGTCGCGGTCTTGCCGGCCTTGAGCTGGCCGAGCAGCGTCTCGTCCATCACCACCTCGGCCACGCAGCCGGTGGTCAGGCAGCGCACGAAGCCGGCGCGGCCGATATCCTTGTCGTCGATCTTCAGGCCGAGGCCGGAGGGCAGCAACACGCCGAGCGGCGCCACGACCCGCAGCAGCTGGCTCTTCTGGTCCGCGGTCTTGAGCGCGATCACCAGCAGAGTCAGGTTCGGGCGGTCTTCGGCGGCGACGTTCTGGACCAGCGCGCACTGCTCGGCCTTGGCACCGGGCGGCGTCTCGCAGCGCATCTGCCAGTCGCCATGGGTGGCGCGGACCGCACCCTGCGCCTGCGCGGGCGCCGGCGTGGCCGCGAGCCAGCCGAACGCGGCCATGACCGCCGCGACGGGGCCGATGAGATGGCGCATCCGTATCCTTCCTCTTCCGTCTGGCCTGCCATGTCCGGGACTGCGGCCAGGGCCGGCCATATAGACGTGGCGAGGATTGTGTTGGGACCATGCGGCCCCGTCCCTGTCAAGGCGACGGACCGGCCGGCGGCCGGCTTTTAGGCGGCCCGCCGGGGGCTTTTGCGGGGCGCTGGCGCGGCGGGATCGCGGCAGGCTCGCGAACTTATGCCGCACAGCGTGCAGGCCAGCCTCTCATTGTACCACTGGCGCAAGCGTGATCTTTGATTTATCGCAATCCCGAACAACCGGGGCGGACCAGCCAATGGTCGCTTCGGCATGCGCGGGGGAGCCCAGTCGGACCCGGGGCTCCGGCGCGGCATTACAGGAGCTATGTCGGACCGATGCGCTTTGTGACCTCTTTCTTCCAGAACGCCGGAGCGGTCGCCGCCGCTGCGTTCGCCGCGTTCTTCCCGGCCATCGCATCGGCCCAGAACGGCATGCCGCAGCCCTACCAGATGAACCTGCAGCCGGCCGCGACCGAGGTTTCGGCCTATATCCACTGGTTTCATGACTGGGTGAACGTCCTGATCTTCGCGATCTCGATCTTCGTCCTGGCGCTGCTGGTCTACGTCGCCTGGCGCTTCAGCGAGCGCCGCAACCCGGTGCCGTCCAAGACCACCCACCACGCTCTGCTCGAGGTGGCCTGGACCATCGTCCCGGTGCTGATCCTCGTCGTGGTCGCCATCCCGTCCTTCCGTCTGCTCAAGCTGCAGCTCGAGGTGCCGAAGTCCGACATCACCGTGAAGGTGACCGGCAAGCAGTGGTACTGGAGCTACGAGTACCCGCAGAAGGAAGGCGAGGCGCTCGGCTTCGATTCGCTGATGCTGGACGAGAAGCAGCGCGCCGAGGCGATCAGCAGCAACAAGATCGCCGCGGCCGAAGCTCCTCGCCTGCTCGCCGTCGACAACGAGGCGGTGGTCCCGGTCGGCAAGATCGTGCGAGTGCAGGTCACCGCCGCCGACGTCATCCACAAGTTCACGGTCCCGGCCTTCGGCGTGAAGATCGACGCGATTCCCGGGCGCCTGAACGAGACCTGGTTCCGCGCCGACCGCGAGGGCATCTATTACGGCCAGTGCTCGTTCATCTGCGGCCAGAACCACGCCTTCATGCCGATCGCGTTCCGCGTGGTCAGCCAGGAGCGCTATGACGCCTGGCTCGCCGAGGCCAAGAAGAAGTTCGCCAATGCGAGCGACGCGGGCGGCAAGTTCGCCGCCGCCGCCCGCTGACCGGCACCCGATTGACACGAACTCACGCGAACGATTTCGCAGGAGGAGACCACCCCATGGCATCCGCGGCACCCCACGCCCATGGACATGACGACGGCCACGCCCACGCCCATCCGACCGGTTGGCGGCGCTGGCTGCTGTCGACGAACCACAAGGACATCGGCACGCTCTACCTGATCTTCTCGGTGATCGCCGGTCTGATCGGCGGCTTCCTGTCGATCATGATGCGCATCGAGCTGCAGCAGCCTGGCCTGCAGATCTTCGCCAACGGGCAGAGCTACAACGTCTTCGTCACGGCCCACGGCCTGATCATGATCTTCTTCATGGTCATGCCCGCGGTCATCGGCGGCTTCGGCAACTGGTTCGTCCCGCTGATGATCGGCGCGCCCGACATGGCGTTCCCGCGGATGAACAACATCTCGTTCTGGCTGACCGTCGCCGCGATGACCCTGATGGTCATCTCGCTGTTCGTCGACGGCGCGCCCGGTGCCAAGGGTGCCGGCACCGGCTGGACGGTCTATCCGCCCTTCTCCTCCTCGGGCCATCCGGGCCCGTCGGTCGACTTCGCGATCCTCTCGCTCCATCTCGCGGGCGCGGCCTCGATCCTGGGCGCGATCAACTTCATCACCACCATCCTGAACATGCGCGCGCCGGGCATGACCCTGCACAAGATGCCGCTGTTCGCCTGGGGCGTGCTGGTCACCGCCTTCCTGCTGCTGCTGTCGCTGCCCGTCCTGGCCGGCGCCATCACCATGCTGCTGACGGACCGCAACTTCGGCACGACCTTCTACGATCCGGCCGGCGGCGGCGACCCGGTGCTCTACCAGCACCTGTTCTGGTTCTTCGGCCACCCCGAGGTGTACATCATGATCCTGCCGGCCTTCGGCATGATCAGCCACATCATCTCGACCTTCTCGCGCAAGCCGATCTTCGGCTATCTCGGCATGGCCTACGCCATGGTGGCGATCGGCGTGGTCGGCTTCATCGTCTGGGCCCACCACATGTACACGGTTGGCCTGTCGCTCAACACGCAGCGCTACTTCGTCTTCGCGACGATGGTCATCGCGGTGCCGACGGGCGTGAAGGTGTTCTCCTGGATCGCGACGATGTGGGGCGGCAGCCTGCGCTTCACCGCGCCGATGGTCTGGGCGATCGGCTTCATCTTCCTGTTCACCGTCGGCGGCGTCACCGGCGTCGTCCTGGCCAATGCCGGCCTGGATCGCTCGCTGCACGCGACCTACTACGTGGTGGCGCACTTCCACTACGTGCTGTCGCTCGGCGCCGTGTTCGGCATCTTCGCGGGCTTCTACTACTGGTTCCCGAAGATGAGCGGCTACATCATGCCCGACTGGATCGGCCGCCTGCACTTCTGGGTCGCCTTCATCGGCGCGAACCTGCTGTTCTTCCCGCAGCACTTCCTCGGCCTGGCCGGCATGCCGCGCCACTATGTCGACTATCCCGACGCGTTCGCGGGCTGGCATTTCTGGTCGTCGATCGGCTCCTACATCTTCGCCTTCGGCCTGCTGATCTGGCTCTACGGCGTCGTGGTCGCGTTCACCCGCAAGGAGCTCGCCGGCGACAACCCGTGGGGCGAAGGCGCGACCACGCTGGAGTGGACCCTGTCCTCGCCGCCGCCCTTCCACCAGTTCGAGACCCTGCCGCGCATCACCGGCTCGGATCACTGACGACGACGGCGGCGGGCCCGATCCGGCCCGCCGCCGCCCCTCCCCCGAAGACCTCCGCGCCGGGGTCTTCCGGAGACGGGCGGCACCAGCCACCCCGATGCAACCGCCTCAGCGAGGCCCCTGAAAGAACCTGACGTAGTCGCCATGTCCGCCGCGTTCGACCAGATCGACCCCCGCCACGACGGCGCCGCGTTGCCCTCCACCGGTGAGGCGCGCGACTTCTTCGTGCTGCTCAAGCCGCGCGTGATGTTCCTCGTGATCGTCACCGCGCTCGGCGGGCTCATGGTTGCGCCGGGCTCGGTCAATCCGATCATCGGCTTCGCCTCGCTGCTGGCGATCGCGGTCGGCGCCGGCGCCTCGGGCTGCCTCAACATGTGGTGGGACGCCGATATCGACGCGGTGATGAGCCGGACCGTCGACCGCCCGATCCCCGCCGGCCGCATCACGCCCTCCGAGGCGCTGGCCTTCGGGCTGACGCTGTCGATCGGCTCGGTGCTGGTACTCGGCCTCGTCGCCAACCTGCTGGCGGCGGCGATGCTCGCCTTCACCATCTTCTTCTACGCCGTCGTCTACTCGATGTGGCTGAAGCGCTCGACGCCGCAGAACATCGTGATCGGCGGCGCCGCCGGCGCCTTCCCGCCGATGATCGGCGAGGCGGTGGTGACGGGCGATTTCGGCATCCGCTCGCTGGTGCTGTTCGCCATCATCTTCCTGTGGACCCCACCGCATTTCTGGGCGCTCGCGCTGGTGAAGTCGGCCGACTACGCCCGCGCCGGCATTCCGATGATGCCGAACGTCGCCGGCCCGGCTGCGACGCGCCGCCAGATGATCCTCTATTCGCTGCTGCTCGCGCCGGTCGGCGTGCTGCCGGCGCTGATGGGCTTCGGCGGGATGATCTATCTCGCGGTGTCGGCGATCAGCGGGCTGCTGATGGTCGCCCTGACGCTGCGTGTCCTGCGCGTCACCGAGGGTGAGCCGGCGACCAAGGCGGCCTATGCCCTGTTCGGCTTCTCGATCCTCTATCTCTTCCTGCTCTTCGCCGTGCTGCTCGCCGAGCACGGCCTGGGCTTGATGTGGGCCCTGCCCGTGGTGATCGGATGAGCGGCGAGCCCGACAGCAAGGCCGTGGCGCCGAAGCCGCCCGCGCCCCCCGCCGCCTTCTCGCCCGAGGACATGGCGCGCCGCAACCGTCGCTCGGTCGCGCTGGCGCTGGTCCTCGCCGGGCTGGTGATCTTCTTCTTCGTGGTGACCCTGGCCAAAACCGGCCCGGCGATCCTCAACCGGCCGCTCTGACGCCATGACCGACGCCAGAACCCGCAACCGCCGTACCGTGCTGATCTGCAGCGCCGTCGCCGTCGGCATGACCGGCCTGTCCTTCGCGGCAGTGCCGCTCTACGACATGTTCTGCAAAGTGACCGGTTTCGGCGGCACGCCGATCATCGGCACTGCGGGCGCCGGGCGCATCGGCGAGCGTGTGATGGGCGTGACCTTCGACGCCAACGTCTCCCCGGCTCTGGGCTGGCGCTTCGACGCCGAGCAGACCGAGGTGACCGCACGGGTCGGCGAGACCAAGACGGTCTTCTACCGCATCACCAACACCTCCTCGAAGCCGATGACCGGCATCGCGACCTACAACGTCCAGCCCAGCCAGGCCGGCGCGCATTTCGTGAAGATCCAGTGCTTCTGCTTCACGGAGACGACGCTGCAGCCCGGCGAAAGCATCGAGGCGCCGGTCGTGTTCTATATCGACCCCGAGATCGAGGCGAACAAAGAGCTCGCCACGCTGAAATCGATCACCCTGTCCTACACCTACTTCCCGTCCAAGAACGGGCAGCCGGTGGCGGAGCGCAAGGGTGACGCTGCCCCTTCGAAACTATAAGACTGCGCGCGAGCGCTGCGCATCATCGGACGCGGAGACCGAGCACGATGGCCGAGGCCCATACCAAGAACCACGACTACCACCTCGTCGATCCGAGCCCGTGGCCGCTCGTCGGCTCGGCCAGCGCCACCGTCCTCGCGATCGGCGCGATCATGTGGATGAAGGCGCTGCCGGTCGCCGGCATGCATGTCGGCCCGCTGGTCTTCGGCGTCGGCCTGCTCGGCGTGCTCTACACGATGCTGGCCTGGTGGATGGACGTCATCCGCGAGGCGGAGAAGGAGGGCCACCACACCCGCGTGGTGCAGCTCCATCACCGCTACGGCATGATCATGTTCATCGCCTCCGAGGTGATGTTCTTCGTCGCCTGGTTCTGGGCCTATTTCGACGTAAGCCTGTTCGCCGGCGAGACGATCCAGTACCAGCGCGCCGAGTTCACCGGCGGCCACTGGCCGCCGAAGGGCATCGAGACCTTCGATCCCTGGCACCTGCCGCTGCTGAACACGCTGATCCTGCTGACCTCCGGCACCACCGTGACCTGGGCGCATTACGCGCTGCTCCAGAACGACCGCAAGGGCCTGAAGCAGGCGCTGTGGCTGACCGTCGTGCTCGGCGTGATCTTCACGATCTGCCAGGGCTACGAGTACGCCCACGCCACCTTCGACTTCAAAGGCCACATCTACGGCTCGACCTTCTTCATGGCGACCGGCTTCCACGGTTTCCATGTGATCATCGGCACGATCTTCCTCGCGATCTGCCTATGGCGCGTCTATCTCGGCCACTTCAAGCCGGAGCAGCATCTCGGCTTCGAGTTCGCCGCCTGGTACTGGCACTTCGTCGACGTGGTCTGGCTGTTCCTGTTCGCCGCCATCTACGTCTGGGGCGCCGGGACGCCCGCGGCGCACTGAGCCGCTGGCCCGTCGCGGCCGCTGTCATCCCGGGGCGGCCGCGAGGCCGCCCCGTTGCGTTTCGGAGATCCGCCATGGCCGACCAGCCGATCACCCCGCCCTCGCCCTTCTCCACCGGGCTCGCCGGACGCTGCCCGCGCTGCGGCGAGGGCAAGCTCTTCGACGGCTATCTCAAGGTGCGGCCGCGCTGCGCCGCCTGCGGCCTCGACTACGCCTTCGCCGATTCCGCCGACGGCCCGGCGGTGTTCATCATGCTGATCGCCGGCTTCACGGTGCTCGGCATGGCGCTCTATGTCGAGATTGCCTACGAGCCGCCGATCTGGCTGCATCTGGTGATCTGGCTGCCGCTGGCGCTGATCACCTGCCTGGCGCTGCTGCGTCCGATGAAGGGGCTGGCGGTGGCGCTGCAATACGCCAACCGCGCCGAGGAAGGCAGGCACGGGAAGTGACGCACGAGACGAACCGGCTCCCGGACGCCAGCCGAGCGCCGCGGCTGCTGCTGCCCGCCCTGTTCACCCTGGTGTCGCTGGCGGTGCTCTGCACGCTCGGCACCTGGCAGATCCTGCGCATGCAGGAGAAGCACGCCTTCATCAACCGGCTGGAGGCGCAGGCGGTGGCGCCGCCCGCCGCCATGCCGGCCGCGTCCGGCTGGGCCGGGCTGGATCCGGCGGCGCTCGACCTCAGCCGCGTCGTCGCCAAGGGCCGCTATGTCGACGGTCCCGTCGCCGGCGTGCGCACCACGGTGGCCGGCGGGCCGCCCGGCTCGCGCCAGCTCTCCGGCTTCGGGCGCTGGGTCTTCCAGGGTTTCGCGCTCGACGACGGCGGCACCGTGCTGGTCAATCGCGGCTTCGTGCCGGAGGAGCGCTATGGCGAGATCCGCCCGGCCGCCGGCGAAGCCACCATCGTCGGCTTCCTGCGCGCGCCGGAAGCGCGCGGCAGCTTCACCCCGGCCGACCTGCCGGAGCGCCGCGAGTTCTACACCCGCGATCCGGCCGGGATCGCCGCCTCGCTCGGGCTCGGCGCCGTGGCGCCGTTCTATCTGGAGGCCGAGCGCCAGGGCGACGGCCTGACGCCGCCGGCCGGCGTCGACCCGCGCGAGCTGATCGCCCGCATCCCGGACAATCACCTGCAATACGCGCTGACCTGGTACGGGCTGGCCCTGACCCTGATCGGCGTGTTCGTCGCCTATGCCCTGCAGGCGCGCTGGCGCCGCCCGGCCGCGCCCTGAGTCCTCGCGGCGCCCCGGAAACGGGCGTCCGGCTTTACCCTCCCGGGGCAAGGGGCCTATAGGATCGCTCGAGACCTGCTGGACCATGACCGTGCTTCACATTTCGACCCGCGGCGACGCGCCCCATCTCTCCTTCTCCGATGCCCTGCTGGCGGGGCTGGCGCGCGATGGCGGGCTCTATCTGCCGCAGACGCTGCCGACGCTCGACGAGGCCGCGATCGCCGGCCTGTCCGGGCTGCCCTATGCGGCGGCGGCGGAGCGCGTCGTCGGCGCGCTGAGCGGCGGCGACATCGCGCCCGACGCGCTCTCGGCGATGATCGCGGATGCCTACTCCACCTTCCGCCACCCGGCCGTCTGCCCGCTGGTCCAGCTCGGCGACAATCTGTTCGCGCTCGAGCTCTTCCACGGCCCGACCCTGGCCTTCAAGGACGTGGCGATGCAGCTGCTCGGCCGGCTGATGGACCATGTCCTGGCCGCGCGCGGCGAGCGCGCCACCATCGTCGGCGCGACCTCGGGCGACACCGGCGGCGCCGCGATCGACGCCTTCAAGGGGCGCGAGCGGGTCGATGTCTTCATCCTCTACCCGGAGGGGCGCGTCTCCGAGGTGCAGCGCCGCCAGATGACCACGGTCGACGCCGGCAACGTCCACGCCATCGCGGTGGACGGCACCTTCGACGACTGCCAGGCGCTGGTGAAGGCGCTGTTCAACCATCACCGCTTCCGCGACGAGTTGCGCCTGTCGGGCGTGAACTCGATCAACTGGGCGCGGATCGCGGCACAGGTCGTCTACTACTTCACGGCCGGCGTCTCGCTCGGCGCGCCGCATCGCCCGATCTCCTATGCGGTGCCGACCGGCAATTTCGGCGACGTGCTCGCCGGCTGGATCGCCAAGCGCATGGGCCTGCCGGTCGAGAGGCTGATGATCGGCACCAACAGCAACGACATCCTGGCGCGCACGCTCGCCACCGGCGTCTACGAGATGCGCGGCGTGGCGGCGACCACCTCACCCTCCATGGACATCCAGATCTCGTCGAATTTCGAGCGCCTGCTGTTCGAGGCGCATGACCGAGACGCAGAGGCCGTGCGCCGCCTGATGCAGTCGCTGCAGCAATCCGGGCGCTTCGAGATCGCCGCCGCGCCGCTGGCGCGCATCCGCGCCGAATTCGACGCGACCGCCGTCAGCGAGGCCGACACCGCCGCCGAGATCCGCACCACCTGGCAGCAGGCCGGCTATCTGCTCGATCCGCACAGTGCGATCGCGGTCGCGGCCGCCCGCCGCAGCCTGGCGAAGGACCCGGCCACGCCCGTGGTCGCGCTCGGCACCGCCCATCCCGCCAAGTTCCCCGCCGCTGTCGAGGCGGCCTGCGGCGTGCGCCCGGCCCTGCCGCCGCATCTCGCCGACCTGATGACGCGGGCCGAGCGCGTCTCGCGCCTGCCCAACGACCAGGGCGCGCTGGAGCGCTTCGTCACCGAGCGGGCCCGCGCCGTCCGGAGCACGACGGCATGAGCGGGATCCGCGCCAAGACCGAGACCAAGCCCGCCGCAAAGGCCGACTCCTTCGCCCTGCCGCACGACCCCGCCGTCGAGCTCACGACGCTGCCGTCGGGCCTGCGCATCGTCTCCGAGCGGATGAACCACGCCGCGACCGTGTCGCTCGGCATCTGGGTCGGCGCCGGCGCGCGCGACGAGCTGCCCCATGAACACGGGCTCGCCCATCTGCTCGAGCACATGGCGTTCAAGGGCACGGCGCGCCGCTCGGCCCGCCAGATCGCCGAGGAGATCGAGAGCGTCGGCGGCGACCTCAACGCCGCGACGAGCGTCGAGTACACCTGCTACACCGCGCGCGTGCTCGGCCGCGACCTGCCGCTGGCCGTCGACATCCTCGCCGACATCCTGACCGCCCCGGCGCTCAGCGAGGAGGAGCTCGCCCGCGAGAAGGGCGTAATCCTGCAGGAGATCGGCGCGGTGCAGGACACGCCCGACGACCTGGTCTACGATCGCTTCCTGCAGGCCGCCTTCCCCGACCAGCCGCTGGGCCGGCCTATCCTCGGCACGGCGCAGACGGTCAACGGCTTCACGCCCGAGGCGATCCGCGCCTATCTCGGCCAGCACTATCACGCCGGCAACATGGTGCTGGCGGCCGCCGGCGCCGTCGATCATGCCGAGCTGGTGGCGCTTGCCAGCGAGGCGCTGGCCGCCCTGCCCGAGCGCCCGGCGAGCCCGCTGCAGCCGCGTTCACCGTCGGTCTATCGCGGCGGCGAAGCCCGCATCGACGGCGACGAGGAGCAGGTCCACATCGTGCTGGGCTTCCCCGGCAAGCCGTTCCAGGACGGCGAGCACTATCCGCTGCAGATCTTCTCGGCGGTGCTGGGCGGCGGGCTGTCGTCGCGCCTGTTCCAGGAGGTGCGCGAGCGCCGCGGCCTCGCCTATGCGGTCGACGCTTTCCACTGGCCCTTCTCCGATTCCGGCATCTTCGGCATCAGCGCCGGCACGGCGCCGGAGGATGTCGACGAGCTGGTCGACGTCGCCTTCGACTGCCTGCGCCAGGCGGCAGAGGACGTCAGCGAGGTCGAGGTCGCCCGTGCCCGCGCCCAGATGAAGGTCGGGCTGCTCGCCTCGCTGGAGAGCCCCGGCGGCAAGCTGGAGCAGATGGCGCGGCAGGTGCTGGTCTTTGGCCGCGCCATCCCGCGCGAGGAACTCGCCGGCCGGCTCGACGCCGTCAGCCTCGCCGATGTCCGCGCCGCCGGCCGCTCGCTGCTCGAAGGGCACGCGACGGTGGCCGCCGTCGGCCCGCTGGAGGAGCTGCCCCCGGCCGATGCGCTGCGGGCCAGGCTCCGCGCCGGAAAGCGCTGAGGCCATGGCCCTCTTCCGTTTCGCGACAGAGCCCTCGGCGAGGCCGCTGATCCGAACGGAGACCCTGACGCTGCGACCGCCGCAGGCCGACGACTACGCGGCCTGGGCGGCGCTGCGGATCGAGAGCCGCGAATTCCTGACCCCCTGGGAGCCGACCTGGGCCGAGGAAGACCTGACCCGCAACTCCTTCCGGCAGCGGGTGAAGCGTGCCGCCCGTGAGATCGCGGCGGACGAGGCCTATTCGCTGTTCCTGTTCGAGACCCGCACGGCCGCGCTGGTCGGCGGGCTGACCATGGGGCTGGTGCGCCGCGGCGTCGCCCAGACCTGCACACTCGGTTACTGGATGGGCCAGCGCCATGCCGGCAAGGGCCACATGACCGAGGCGGTGCGCGGCGCGGTCCGCTTCGCCTTCACCGAGCTGGCTCTCCACAGGGTCGAGGCCGCCTGCCTGCCGCATAACGAGCCCTCGCGCCGCCTGCTCGAGCGCGTCGGCTTCCGGCTGGAAGGGCGCGCCCGGGGCTATCTGCGCATCAACGGGGCGTGGGCGGAGCATCTTCTCTACGGAATCCTGGCCTCCGACCCGCTTCCCGAGCGGCGCGATGCCGGCTGAGCGCAGGGCGCCGGCCGCCTTGCCCTCGCCACGCCCGGCCGATACCACTGGCCTCGACACTCGTCACAAGACCCCGCCTCACAAGACCGAGCCCCCCTTGTCGCCCTCGCTCCGCTTCCTCCGGCTTGGCATGGCCATCTGCGGCCTCCTGCTCCTGGCCCTGCCCGCGCTGCTGCGGCCGGCCCAGGCGGTGGAAGCCCAGCGCGTGCCGATCGAGGCGCCTGTGCTCGACCTCACCGACGTGGTCGAGCGCAACAAGTCGGACGGCGACGTCATCCAGATCTCGACCGCGCCGGGCCCGGACGGCATCGTACGCCGCATCGCGGTGCGCGCCCGCGAATCCGGTGCGCGGCCGGACTGGATCGTCTTCGCGCTCACCAACGATTCCGACGAGCAGATCGACCGCCTGCTGGTCGCGCCCTTCCACAGGCTGATCGGCTCCGGCGTGATCTGGCCCGATCTCGGCGACCGGCGCATCGAGGCGGTCACCGCGAGCCAGGGCCTGCGGCCGGAACGCGAGGACTCGCCCGATGCCGACGTGTTCCAGATCACGCTCGATCCCGGCACGACCGTCACCTTCGTC
The DNA here is from genome assembly GCF_039673065.1 of Allobosea sp. TWI1241. NCBI lineage: Bacteria > Pseudomonadati > Pseudomonadota > Alphaproteobacteria > Hyphomicrobiales > Alloboseaceae > Allobosea > Allobosea sp. TWI1241. The sequence continues at coordinate 105,184 of NZ_JBDJKW010000010.1, forward strand.
GCCGAGCTGAAATCGCCCAACCTGCCGCAGCTCTATCTCTACGAGACGGAGGCCTATCGCCAGAAGACCAACGGGCTGACGCTCTACAAGGGCATCATCATCGGCATCGCCGGCCTGCTGGCGCTGTTCCTGACCATCATCTTCGTGGTCAAGGGCGCGGTGATCTTCCCGGCCGCGGCAGCGCTGGCCTGGGCGGTGCTGGCCTATGCCGGCCTCGACTTCGGCTTCTTCCAGCGCATCTTCCCGCTGACGCCGGCGATCGAACGCATCTACCGCGCCGGTGCCGAGGTGGTGCTGGCGGCGACGCTGCTGGTCTTCCTCTTCGCCTATCTCAACCTGTCGCGCTGGCATGTGCGCTACAGCCACATCACGCTGATCTGGATCCTCGGCCTTGCCGGGCTGGTCGGGCTCGCGGTGGTCGACGCGCCGATGGCGGCCGGCGTCGCGCGCATCTCGATCGCGGCAGTGGCGGCGATCGGCCTCGTGCTGGTGCTGCACCTCGCCACGCATGGCTACGAGCGGGCGGTGATGCTGATCCCGACCTGGTTCCTGCTGCTGGTCTGGGTCACGGCGGCCGGCTTCACCGTCACCGGCCAGCTGGTGCGCGACCTCGCGCCGCCGGCGCTGATCGGCGGACTGGTGCTGATCGTGCTGCTGATCGGCTTCACCGTGGTGCAGCACGCCTTCGCGGGCGGCGCGCTGGCGCAGGGGCTGGTCTCGGATTCGGAGCGCCGGGCGCTGGCGCTGGCCGGCGCCGGCGACCTCGTCTTCGACTGGGACGTCAGTGCCGACAAGATCTTCGTCTCGCCGCAGGCCGAGAGCCTGCTCGGCCTGCCGCGCGGCGCGCTGGAAGGCTCGGCCGCCCGCTGGCTGGAATACATGCACGTCGCCGATCGCGACCGCTATCGCATCACCCTCGACGCAGTGATCGAACAGCGCCGCGGCAGGCTGCAGCTCGATTTCCGCCTGCGCGCGGCGAGCGGCGCCTATCACTGGTTCAGCCTGAAGGCGCGCCCGGTCGTCGGCAGCGACGGCGAGGTGATGCGCGTCATCGGCACGCTGGTCGACATCACCGAGCAGCGCACGGCGCAGGAGCGCATGCTGCACGACGCCGTGCACGACAACCTGACCGGCCTGCCCAATCGCGAGTTGTTCCAGGACCGGCTCGCCGCCGTGTTCGGCTTCAGCCGGGCAGACGAGAACATCCGCCCGACCGTGCTGGTCATCGACATCGACCGCTTCAAGCAGGTCAACGAGTCGGTCGGCTTCTCGGCCGGCGATTCGATCCTGCTGACGCTGGCGCGCCGCCTCGGCCGGCTGCTGCGGGCACAGGACACGCTGGCGCGCATCGGCGGCGACACCTTCGCGATGATCCTGGTCTCGGAGCGCGAGCCGGAGCGCATCCTGGCGCTGGCCGAGCTGGTGCGCCGCGCCGTCTCGACGCCGATCACCTTCGCCGAGCGCGAGATCGTACTGACGCCCTCGATCGGCCTGGCGCTGTTCGACGACACGCCGACCGCCCGGCAGGACGACGCGCTGAAGAACGCCGAACTGGCCATGACGCACGCCAAGAACCAGGGCGGCAATCTGGTCGAGGTCTTCGTCCCGGCGATGCGCAAGGACCGTAACGACCGCCTCGCGCTGGAGAGCGACCTGCGCCGCGCGATCGAGCGCGGCGAGATCCAGGTGGTCTACCAGCCGATCGTCCGGCTGGAGGACCGTACCATCGCCGGCTTCGAGGCGCTGATGCGCTGGGACCATCCGCGCGAGGGAAGGCTGCTGCCGCAGGACTTCCTCTCCATCGCGGAGGAGACCGGGCTGATCGTCGATCTCGGCGTCTATGTGATGGACCGCACGGCGCATGAGCTCGCGGCCTGGCAGGCGGCGCTCGAGGTCGAGCCGCCGATCTTCGCCAGCGTCAACGTCTCCAGCCGCCAGCTGCTGCGCCACGACCTGCTGCGCGACGTAAAGAGCGTTCTCGCCCGCCGCCGGGTGCTGCCCGGCACGCTCAAGCTCGAGATCACCGAGAGCCTGGTGATGGAGAACCCGGAATATGCGGCGCAGATGCTGTCGCGCATCCGCGATCTCGGCGCCGGCCTGTCGCTCGACGATTTCGGCACGGGGTATTCCTCGCTGTCCTATCTGCAGCGCTTCCCCTTCGACACGATCAAGATCGACCAGAGCTTCGTGCGCCAGATGGCCAATGGCCGCCCGCCGGTGATCCTGCGCTCGATCGTCCAGCTCGCCGCCGATCTGCGCATGGATGTGGTCGCCGAGGGCGCCGAAACGGAATCGGACGCGATCGAGCTCTACCAGCTCGGCTGCCAGTACGCGCAGGGCTACACCTTCGGCCAGCCGATGACCGCGGCCGAGGCGCGGCGCCTCGTCGGCGCCACTGGCTCGTCCTACGAGATGGCGTGAGCGCAGCCGCAGCGCTCGCGCCTTCGCCCGTTCCGGCTCTTCACCGATTGTGGGACTGAAGCGAAGGCCGGGCGGGACTGCCGCCGGGCCGCCTCAGGCGTGGCCGGCCTCGCCTGAGAGAAACGCTTGGTCGATGCCGAGCTTGGCCAAGGCGCGGGCGTATTTGGTGTCGAGCCCGTGGTCGAACAGCAGCGCGTGGTCGGCCTCGCAATGCAGCCAGCCATTCGACTGGATTTCGCTTTCGAGCTGGCCGGCGCCCCAGCCGGCATAGCCAAGCGCCAGCACCGCACTCTCCGGCCCGTTGCCGGCCGCGATGGCGCGCAGGATGTCGAGCGTCGCGGTGAGGCAGATGCCGTCATCGACCGGCAGCGTCGCCGATTCGACGAAGAAATCGGCCGAGTGCAGCACGAAGCCGCGCTTGGTCTCGACCGGCCCGCCGCGCAGGACCTGCACCTTCTCAGCCTGGCTCGGCAGCCTGATCGCCTCGTCAGCCGGGATCACCTCGAGCTGGACGAGGAGTTCCGGAAAGCGGGTCTCGATCGCCGGCTTGTTGACGATGATGCCCATCGCCCCGTCCTCGGAATGGGCGCAGAGATACACGACCGAGCGGGCGAAGCGCGGATCGCTCATGCCCGGCATGGCGATCAGGCACTGCCCGTCGAGATAGCTGCGACCGTCGATGCGCGGGTTCGATCCAAAGTCCATGCCGACATGCTAGCCGATCCCGATCGAAAGGGGAATCCGGTCTCCCCGAAGGAATCCGGGGCGATAACAACGCGATAGCCGATCGCCCGGCCCCGCCTGGCCCGGCGCGCGGTTCCGCCGCATCCGCCGCCGCGGCGGCCTGATCGCGCCGCAATCCTCCGGCAGGATCACGTTTCCTCGTGCCCGGCCCAGCCGGGGCGCTTCCCGCTCGCAAGCCCGGTCGTTATCGCCTACATATCCTGCCGTGAAAGCACTCATCGTCCCGGCCTTCTGCCTTCTCGCCCTCGGCTGCCAAGCGCAGGCCGAGGAGGCCGCCATGTCGCCCTGGTCGAGCGGTTCGCATTCGCAATTGCGCCTCATCGCGGGACCGACCACCCCGACCGGCAAGCAGCGCGTCGGCGTCGAGATCAAGATGACGCCGGGCTACAAGACCTATTGGCGCAGCCCCGGCGATTCCGGGGTGCCCCCGGTGTTCGACTGGAGCGGATCGGACAATGTCGGCGGTCTCGACGTGCGCTGGCCGGCGCCGCAGCGCTTCGAGGCCGGCAACGGCTATGGTGTCGGCTATATCGACGAGGTGGTGGTGCCGATCTCGGTGCAGCCGGTCGATCCCGACAAGCCGGTCACAGTGGTGCTGAAGCTCGCCTACGCGGTCTGCGAGAAGATCTGCATTCCCGCCACCGGCGAGGCCAGGCTCTGGCTCAAGCCCGGCGTCACCGCCGTGACGTCGCCCCGGCTGGAGGAATACGAGGCGCGGGTGCCGGTCCCGGTGCGCCAGGGCCAGCCCGGCGACCAGATCGCCATTCTCGACATGCGCAAGAACGAGCGCATGCTGGAACTCGGCCTGCGGGCGCCGGCCGAGGGCGCGATCGAGGACGTCTTCGTCGAGGGCCCGGGCGCCTGGGCCTTCGGGCGGCCCGTGCTGACCCCGCAGGCAGACGGCAGCACGCTGGCCAGGATCAGGATCACCGAGCGCCCCCGCGGCGCCGGCGGGCCGACGCCGTTCATCGTCACCGTCAGCGGCAAGCCGCAGGCCGTGGAAGCGCGCCTCGAACTCGACATCGGCACCGCGAGGCCGTAACCCTCCCCCGGGGCGGCGCGTGCCGCGAGAGTGAACAGGCGAGGGACATGATGGCGATCAAGGTCGGTGACAAGCTTCCGCAGGCGACGTTCCGCGTGATGACGGCCGAAGGGCCGGCGGCGAAGACCACGGACGAGCTGTTCAAGGGGCGCAAGATCGTCCTGTTCGCGGTGCCGGGCGCCTTCACGCCGACCTGCCATCGCAACCACCTGCCGGGCTATGTCGCCAAGGCGGACGAGATCAAGGCCAAGGGCATCTCCGAGATCTTCGTCACGGGCGTCAACGACGTCTTCGTGATGGACGCCTGGGCCAAGGCGACCGGCGGCGCCGGCGTCATCACCTTCCTGGCCGACGGCAATGGCGACTTCGCCAAGGAGATCGGCCTGTCGATGGACGGCACCGGCTTCGGCCTCGGCACGCGCTCGCAGCGCTATTCGATGGTCGTCGAGGACGGCGTGGTGACCGCGCTCAATGTCGAGGAGGCCGCCGGCAAGGCCGAGGCCTCCGGCGCCGAGGCGCTGATCTCCCAGCTCTGAGCCGACAGAAGCACGTCTATCGCGAGCCCGCGCCGCACGGCGCGGGCTTCGTCATGTCAGCAGCCGGCGCGATCGGATCGATCTGCGCTTGTGATGGGACAAGTGCCGGCGCCGGCGCTAGCGTTCCGGCCAGGAGGAGCGACAGCCCATGCAGCAGATCACCATCCGCCCGCTCGACGCCGGCGACCGCGCCGCCTGGGAGCCGCTCTGGCAGGGCTATCTGACATTCTACAAGGCGTCGCTGTCGCCCGAGACCACCGATACGACCTTCGCCCGCCTGACCGGCGGCGAGGAGCCGATGGGCGGCTTCATCGCCCAGCGCGGCGAGGAGACGCTCGGCATCGTCAACTATGTGCTCCACCGCACCACCTGGAGCCCGAAGGAGATCTGCTACCTGCAGGATCTCTATACCGTCGAGGCGGCCCGCGGCACCGGCGTCGGGCGCCGGCTGATCGAGGCGGTGCGGGCGATGGCGGAGGCGAAGGGCTGCTTCCGCGTCTACTGGCAGACGCATGAGAGCAACCTGCAGGCGCAGGCGCTCTACGACAAGGTCGCGCAGAAATCCGGCTTCATCGTCTATCGCCAGCCGCTGCCCTGAGGCGGCGGGCCGGACAGCTTGAAGCGCTCATTGCGGCGAGCGCTTATTTCGGCACGTGACGATAGGCCGGCTCGTCCGAATCCGCCTCCGGCTCGCAGCGCCCCTCGCGGAACCAGACGCTGTCGTAGCAGCGGCGCAGCGCATAATGGTCCAGCCGCTCGAGCCGGCTTTCGGCGATGCCGCGCCACCAGAGCAGTTCGAGCGCCGGCCAGTCCCCGCGCGGCAGCGTGCAGGCTCGGACCGGACCGCTGCCCTCGCAGGCGAGCTTCGGCGCGTCGCGATCCTGGCGGATCACCCCCGCCAGCACCCTTGCGCTGCGGCTATCGGCCGGCGGCACGGCATCCCTGCCCTCGGTCCTGCCCCAACGCGCCGCGCTGTCTCCGGCGATCTCCGTCAGGGACGGCACCCTGATCACGCGCCCGCCATCGGAATCGGCATCGACGAAGCCGCTCGTCATCCGCGGACCGCGGCCCTCCATATCGGTGCCGATCACCGAGAGAACCTGGGTGCGGTGGGGCACGCCGGGCGCTTGTCCGTCAGCCGGCCGGAAGCGGTAGGCGTACTTGCCGCCGACCGGAAAGCGCAGCTGGACCTCGGCATAGCGCTGGTCGAGCCGGATCGTGCGCGCCACCCCGCCGGCAGCGACCTCGGCCCAGAGCGGCGCAGGCGTCGGGATGGCGTAGACGGTGACGACGCCGCCATGGCGCAGCAGGTCGCCGTCGAGCTCGATCGTCAGGTCGGCGGCTCCGGGCGCAACCTCCTGCGCGGAGGCAGTACCGGCTAGCACGCCGGCGCAGACCATGAGCGTGGCGACCGATACGCTGCGGCCCGGTCTGGCGGCGATATGGCTCGGCGTCATCGGCGTGACCTCGTCTGCCTGTCGGGCCGCCGGGCTAGCGGACAGATGCGGCACGCGCGAGGCCGGAGGGCGATCGTCCGCGTCAGCGCCCGCCCTTGAATGGCGCCATGCCGGCGCGCGCCAGCTCGTCGGCGCGCTCGTTCATGGTGTCGCCGGCATGGCCCTTGACCCATTTCCAGTCGATCTTGTGGCGCCCCAGCGCGGCATCGAGGCGCTTCCACAGCTCCTCATTCTTCACCGGCTTGCGGTCTGCCGTCTTCCAGCCATTGCGCTTCCAGCCATGGATCCAGCTGGTGATGCCCTGGCGCAGATACTGGCTGTCGGTGTGCAGCACCACGGTGCAGGGCCGCGTCAGCGTCTCCAGCGCCGCGATCGCCGCCATCAGCTCCATGCGATTGTTGGTGGTCGGCTCCTCGCCGCCGGAGAGCTCGCGCTCCTTGCCCTTATAGGTCAGGATCGCGCCCCAGCCGCCGGGGCCCGGATTGCCCGAGCAGGCGCCGTCGGTCCAGATCTCCACAGGATCGCTCATACCGAAAGCCCGGCAGCTTGCGGGGCGCGAATGGGGCAAGCCCCAAGCGCGCGGATCCAGATCTCGACCGGATCGCTCGAAACCGCTTCGCTCACCGCCGCAGCCCGTATTCGCGCGCGTCGCTGACGCGCTGGTGGAAGGCGAGCTTGCGGTCGTATTCGAGCGGATCGTGCGGCTTGACCAGCGCACCGGGCGGCACATTGAGCCAGTCGACCAGCCGGGTCAGCAGAAAGCGCAGTGCCGAGCCGCGGCAAAGCTCAGGCAGCGCCGCGACCTCGGCCGGCTCCAGCCGCCTGACGCTCTCATAGCCGGCGAGCATCGCCTGACCCTTGGTCAGGTTGAAGGAGAAATCCGACTCGAAGCACCAGGAGTTCAGGCAGATCGCCAGATCGTAGGCATAGGCGTCATTGCAGGCGAAATAGAAGTCGATCAGCCCCGACAGCTTCTCCTTGATGAAGAAGACGTTGTTCGGGAAGAGATCGGCATGGATGACGCCGCCCGGGAGGCCCTGCGGCCAGCCGCGCTCATGGCGTTCGATCTCGGCCATCACGCGGGCCGCGAGCCCCGGCGAGACATTGTCGGCCTGGGCGCCGGCCTGCTCGGCCAGCGGGCGCCAGCCGGGAACCGAGAGCGCGTTGACGCGCCGCATCGCGAAATCGGCACCGGCCTGGTGCAGCAGCGCCAGCCCGCGCCCGACCTCGGCGCAATGCGCCGCGCCAGGGCGCCGGACCGAGAGTCCATCAAGAAAGGTCACCAGCGCCGCCGGGCGGCCGGCCAGCCGGCCGAGCTGCGCCCCGTCGCGGTCGCGCAGCGGCACGGGGCAGATCAGGCCGCGCCCGGCCAGATGCTCCATCAGCCCGAGGAAGAAGGGCAGCTCCGCCGGATCGACCCGCTTCTCGTAGAGCGTCAAGATGTAGGAGCCCTGCGTGGTGCGCAGCAGGTAGTTGGAATTCTCCACGCCCTCGGCGATGCCCTTGGCGGAGAGCAGGTCGCCTATGCCGTAGCGCGCCACGAAGGCGGCCATCTGGTCGTCGGGAACTTCGGTGTAGACGGCCACGGATCGCTCACTCGGCCGCGGAACGGGCCGGCTCCGCGCGCAGCTCGCGCGGCAGGGGGAAGAAGACGCTCTCGTCGGCGGTCGAGACGGTCTCGACCGTGACCTCGTAGCGCTCGGCGAAGGCGTCGATGATCTCCTCGACCAGCACCTCGGGCGCACTGGCGCCGGCGGTGATGCCGAGGCGGCGGATGCCACCGAACAGCGACCAGTCGATCTCGTCGGTGCGCAGGACGAGCCGCGAGATCGGGCAGCCGGCCCGCTCGGCGACCTCGCGCAGGCGCTGCGAATTCGAGGAGTTGGGCGAGCCGACCACGATCAGCCCGTCCACCAGCGGAGCGACGCGCTTCACCGCCTCCTGGCGATTGGTCGTGGCGTAGCAGATGTCTTCCTTGTGCGGCGCGATCAGCGCCGGGAAGCGCGCCTGAAGCGCCAGCACGATCTCGCGGGTGTCGTCGACCGAGAGCGTGGTCTGGGTGACATAGGCGAGGTCCTGCCCCTCAGGCGGGGCGAGGCTGGCGACGTCGTCGAGCGTCTCGATCAGGGTGATCGCGCCTTCGGGCAGCTGGCCCATGGTGCCGATCACCTCGGGATGGCCGGCATGGCCGACCAGCAGGATATGGCGGCCGCGCTTGTAATGGACCTCGGCCTCGCGATGCACCTTTGTGACCAGCGGGCAGGTGGCGTCGATGGCGAAGAAGTCGCGGGCGCGCGCCTCGGCCGGAACGGACTTCGCCACGCCATGCGCCGAGAAGATCACCGGGCGGCTGGCGTCGGGCACCTCCGACAGCTCGGCGACGAAGACCGCGCCCTTCCGCTTCAGCGATTCGACCACGTATTTGTTGTGCACGATCTCATGCCGCACGAAGACCGGAGCGCCGTGCAGCGCCAGCGCCTTCTCGACGGCGTCGATCGCCCGGACCACGCCGGCGCAGAAGCCGCGCGGAGCGCAGAGCAGGATCTCGAGCGGCGGTTTCGGGGCGGTCACCTGCACGGGCCTTCCATGGATCAGCCGTCTTCTTTCGGCGTGCCGCAAGCGATGTCAAGGAAGGGCGCACCGCAGCGCTCGCATGACAGGCGAAGAGGGCCTACATAAGGCCGTCGGCCGCCTGCGACGCATGAGCCGCCCGCCCCCGCCATGCGAGTGACCGCCATGCCCGCCCTCTTTCGTCCCGCACCGTCGAGCCAAACCGGAGCCTGGTGCGCGTGACCCGTCCCGTCTCGTCCGGAGAGGCCGTCTTCGTCAGCGGCTCGACGCTACGCCATGTCGCCGTGATGACCGCGACGGCCTCGGTCGGCCTCGTCGCGGTCTTCGTGGTCGACCTGCTCTCGCTGCTCTACGTCTCGCGGCTGGGGCGGCCCGAGGCGACGGCCGGCGTCGGCTACGCCACGATCGTGCTCTACATCATGGTCTCCTTCAATGTCGGGCTGATGATCGCCGTCACGGCGCTGACGGCGCGGGCGCTCGGCGCGCGCGACCGCGAGGGCGCACGCCGGATCGCCGCTTCGTCTCTGGCCGTGATGACCACGGGCGGGCTCCTGCTCGGCCTGCTGATGCTGCCGCTGCTGCCCTGGCTGCTGCCGCTGCTCGGCGCACGCGGCGAAGCGCTGGCGATCGCGACCTCCTTCCTGTGGATCACCCTGCCGGCCAACATGGTGATGGCGCTCGGCATGGGCCTGTCCGGCATCCTGCGCGCCGCGGGCGATGCCCGGCGCGCAATGTACGTCACGCTCGCGGGCGCGGTGGTCACGGCCGGGCTCGACCCGCTGCTGATCTTCGGCGCCGGGCTCGGGCCGGACGGCGCCGCCTGGGCGACAGCGCTCTCGCGCATCGTCTTCGTGGTGATCGGCTGGCACGGCGTGGTGCGCGTCCACCGGCTGCTGACCCGGCCGACGCTCGCCGCGCTGCGGCAGGACCTGTGCCCCACGGCCGCGATCGCCGCACCGGCGATCATGACCAATCTCGCCAACCCGCTGGCGAACGCCTGCTTCTTCGCGATCATCGCCCGCTTCGGCGACCAGGTCGTGGCGGGGAGTGCCATCGTCGACAGGCTGGTGCCGGTCGCCTTCGGCGTGCTCTTCGCGCTCTCGGGCGCCATCGGGCCGATCATCGCGCAGAACTGGGGCGCCGGCCGCTATGACCGCATGCGCCGCGCCTTGACCGACGCGGTCTGCTTCGTCGCGATCTATGTGGTGGTGGCCTCGCTGCTGCTCTTCCTGCTGCGCCACCAGGTGCCGGCGCTGTTCGGCGCAACGGGCCGCACGGCCGAGCTCGTGACCTTCTTCTGCCTGATCGCCGGGCCGATGTGGCTGTTCATCGGCGCATTGTTCGTCGCCACCGCCGCCTTCAACAATCTCGGCATGCCGCTGCATGCCACGGCGCTGAGCTGGGGCCGCGCCACGCTGGGCACCGTGCCGCTCGCCTGGCTCGGCGCGCATCTCGGCGGCCCGGAGGGCGCGATGCTCGGCACCGTCGTCGGCGCGGTCGTCGCCGGCAGCCTGGCGCTCGCTTTGGCCTACCGGGCGATCGACCGGCTGGCGCGGCGCGCCTCGCTTGCCTGAACCGGCGCGACTGCTATCGTCGGCGCGATCGGAGCCGCCGCACGGAGCATGAGCGCATGAACCTGTTCGAAATGATGCAGGCGGCCCAGAACGGGCAGGCCGTCGAGAACCTCGCCCGCCAGTACGGCATCAGCCAGCAGCAGACCCAGGCGGCGCTCGATGCGCTGCTGCCGGCCTTCTCCATGGGCCTGCAGCGGCAGACGCAGGACCCTTACGGCTTCGGCAACCTGGCGCGGATGATGACCGCGACGCCCTTCGGACAGATGTACGATTCCAACGGCGACGGCATTCCCGACACCGCCGTGCCGCTCGGCAACGACGTGCTGAGCCAGATCTTCGGCTCCAAAGAGGTCAGCAACGCGGTCACCGCGCAGGCGGCCGCGACCAGCGGCGTCGGCCAGGCGATCCTCAAGCAGATGCTGCCGGTGATCGCCAGCATGGTGATGGGTGGGCTGTTCAAATCGGCGAGCAATCAGGGCCTCGGCGGCATTCTCGGCCAGCTCGGCCAGATGATGGGCGGCGGCCAGCCGCAGGGCGGCGCGCGCCCGGCCGGCCAGCCCGGCACCGGCACCGGCAACCCGCTGGAGGCGATCCTCGGCGGGCTGTTCGGCGGACAGGCGGGCGCAGGCCGCCTGCCGACCGGCGCAGGCGCAGGCGCCCCGGCGGGCAACCCGCTCGACATGGGCAGCGTCTTCGGCCAGATTCTCGGCGGCATGTTCGGCCAGCAGCCGGGCCAGCAGGGCGGCGCCGCCGCTCCCGCCCCGCGCCAGCAGGCCGCGCCCGCCTCCCGCCCCGCGCCGGAGCCGGAGATGCCGGCGCCGTCCGGCGAGACCGGGCCGGGATCGATCGGCCTCGACGCGCTCAACCAGATGTTCGAGCACGGGCGCAAGGTGCAGGATTCGCATCAGGACGCGCTGCGCTCGATCTTCGACGCCATGCTGGGCGGCGGGCAGCGCCGGAGCTGACTGGCGGCGCGCCACGAAAAAGGGCGGTGACCGAAGTCACCGCCCGCAGGAACGTGCAGACTGCCAAGGGGTCAGGCGCTGCACGCAACCGGGATCGCGGGGACCTGCACGACCGGGCGGGCAGGCTCCTTCGCGGTATTCTGAGGCGCGGTGTTCTGGGATGCGGCATTCACGGAAGCCCGTCGAAGCCCGGCCTCGCGCCGCGCCGCGGCGCTGCGCTGCTGCTGGTTCGAGCGGGCAGCGAGGACGCTGGACGGATCGCGCAGCCAGGAGCTGGCGAGCGCGCCCTCGACATCGGAGCGGACGAGCCCGATATCCTTCAGGCCGCGATCGTCGAGCTCGGAGAGGCTCATGACTTCGCGGCGATGGGCGATGGCGACGGCCAGTGCCTTCACGGCGCGCCCGGCTCCGCGCAGCCCGCGATTCGCGTGGGCGGCCAGGAACGACAGGGACTTCGCGGTATAGGTCACGGCGAGCATGACGGCCTCCAGGGGACCGGGTGGCATCCGGCGCGGGGACGACGGCACGGGCCGCCGGATGTGGCCCTGAGGTATCGCGGCACTGTTCATAAGCCAAACGAATGCTTATGATGTTCGACGTCACCATTCTTGATGAATAACGAGAGCGACCGGTCATGGCCCATGTGCTCGACGCCGACCAGCTGAAGACCTTCGTCGCCATCGCCGATACCGGCTCGTTCACCCGCGCCGCCGAGGTGGTGTTCAAGACCCAGTCCGCCGTCTCGATGCAGATGAAGCGGCTGGAGGAGCGCATCGGCCGGCCGCTGTTCGGCCGCGACGGCCGCCATGCCAGGCTCACGGAGGATGGCGAGCGGCTACTCGACTATGCGCGCCGCATCGTCCGACTGAACCTCGAATGCGTCGCGACCTTCACCGACGCCGACCTCAAGGGGCGCATCAGGCTGGGCGTGCCGGACGATTACGCCGATCGCTACCTGCCGGAGATCCTGGCGCGCTTCTCCCGCTCCAATCCGCGTTCGGAGGTCACGGTCGTCTGCGAGCCGACGCCGATGCTGGCCCAGCGCATCGCCAGCGGCGACATCGACCTCGCGATCATCACCCATGTCGAGGGTGGCGGCCAGGGCGAGATCATCCGCATCGAGCCGCTGCTCTGGGTGACCTCGGCGCGCCATTGCGTGCATGAGGAGGACCCGCTGCCGCTGGCTTTGGGCCGCCCGACCTGCAACTGGCGCCAGGCGGCTGTCGAGGGGCTGGAGGCGCGGGGACGGCGCTTCCGCGTGCTCTATGCCAGCTGGAATTCGACGGCGGTCGGCGCCGCGGTGGTGGCGGGGCTCGCCGTCTCTGTGCTGCCCGAGAGCGCGATCCGCTCCGGCATGCGCATTCTTGGACCGGCCGAGGGCTTCGGCGCCCTGCCCTCCTGCAAGATCGGCCTGCTGCGGACGCGGCACGATCCCTCGGTGCTCTCCAACGCGCTGGCCGAGCACATCATCCAGAGCCTCGACAACCTGCAGAGCTTCAAGGCGGCGGCCGAATAGCCGCCGACGCCGTCAGTACTGCGCGTTGCGCAGGCGCAGCGCCGCCGTGGTGGCGACGAAGGTGCGGGTCGTCAGGCCGAAGCGCTCGGCAAAGCCGAGGATGATCGGCTCGTGGCGATAGCTCGCACGCACGACGACGCCATGGTCCTTGTCGGCCAGGGCTGCGAGCGCGGCGGCGTTCGCTTCGGGCGGCATATAGGTCATCGTGCCGACGCCGACGCGGATCGCCGCGCCATCGCGCACCACCGAGGCCGAGCCGACCTCGACGCCGGTCCAGCCCGGCAGGACATTGGCGATCTTGGCGTTGATCTCAAGACCCGCCAGCGCGACCTTGGTGTCGTCGTCGGCCGTGGCCAGCACCATGGCGGCCGCGGCGGTGAAGCGGTTGATATCCCGCTGGATGATCAGCGCCTGCGTCATGTCGACGGCGGCCGCCAGCATGGTGAAGACCAGCACCGCCATGAGCGAGAACTCGATGGCGGCGACGCCGCGCTCGTCGCGCAGCAGGCTGCCGGCCCTGCGCCGGCGCCAAGCGGCGAACCGGCTCATGACTGCCTCGCATAAAGGGCGGCGCCGGAGACGCTCAGGTCCGGCAGGCCGGGGACGAAGGTGACGACTGGCACGCGGGCGCGCATCAGCATCGGCGTGCCGACCGCCGCTGCGGTGAAGGTGCCGCCGACGGGCTGTCGCGCCGCCCCGTATGCGGCGAGCGGCTGCGCCTCGAGCCGGATGGAGCCGACGCAATTGGGCGCGAGCACGAGGCGGCTGCAGATCTGCGTCGCGACGGCGCCGCGATTGCCCGCATAGGTCTGCGCGCTGTTGCCGGAGGCCGCGTCGGAGAGCGCGTCGTGCAGCAGCATCTGCGAGAGGAAGACCATGGCGAACTGCAGGATCGCCAGCAGAATCGTGATGAAAGCCAGCCCGACCAGAGCGAACTCGACCGCCGCCACGCCGCGCGTGTCGCCGGCGAAGCCGCGCAGGCGGCGCATCAGGCGCCCCGTCGCGCGAGCCGTCATCACAGGCCGATCCCCATGCATCGCACCCTCGCCGCTCACGGGCAGGTCTTGGTGCAGAAGCGGATATAGTCGATCAGGCCGCCATAGGTGTCCTCACGGCCCGCCGCCTGGAACTGCATGCGGTACTTGTCGCCCTTCTTCAGGTTCTTGAACTGGATCCTGCGCTCGGTCCACACATCGGTGTGCACGCAGGAATCGACCATGGTGGTCGAGGAAGCCGAGAAGCCGCTCGTCTTGGCGAAGTAGACGTCGATGCGGTTGGTCTGGCCTTCCCACTTGGCCCCTTCCATGGCGTTGCGCACGGCGGTGGAGGAATCCTTGTAGGCGCAGAAGACCTTGCCGGCGTAGTCGGGATTGCGGACGCGCGAGATATACCAGTAGCGCAATTCGTAGTCGCCGGTCTCGGGCAGCGTCACGTCGCGCCACATCGCCGAGTTCGTCTTGCAGTTCGAGGTGTAGCAATGGGAGTCGAGCTCGGCGAAGAAGTTGCCGAAGCGGATCTCGTTGCCGGAGAGCTGCGGGATGCCGTTGATCTCGATGCCGCCCTTGCCCGACTGCGTCGACCAGCCGTTCCAGTTGTTCAGCACGGTCCAGCTGTTCGAGGCGACGTTGTGGTTGGTCTCGAAGGATTCGACGATCAGCACCGTGCCCGGCGTTCCCGAGCCCGGCGAGGTCGGGAAAGGCGGCTTGGCGCAGTTGCGCGAGGCGGAGAGCGAGACGGTGTTGAAGCCGATCACCCCGCCGAACATGTTCGTGCTGGTGCCGGTGCCGCGGATGGTGATCACGTCGGAGGCGATGGTGGTCGTCACGCCGACGCCGGTGAGGTTGGCGGCCGCGACCTTGTCCTGCCCCAGCTTGGTGACGACAGATTCGTAATTGGCCTTGGGGTCGGCCCCGCTCTGGTTCTGGCGATAGCGGATTTCGTGCGTCGCCTGCTGGCAGGCGAGCTCGAGGGCGGTGGCGATCTTCTGGCGCTGCGCCGCGGCACGGCTCATGTCGATGCCGCCACCGACCGCGAGGAGGACGACCGGCGCCGCCAGTCCGAGCATGACCGCCGTCGTGCCGCGAGCATCCTTCTGGAAAGATCGCAACAGGGACATCGTCGAAAGCCTTTCGGGCAGGAACGTGAAACGGGTGCGGCCGGATGGCCGGGACGAGGCGGACGGTAGCGAGCGCCGCCTTGCTGAAACCTTGCGCCGATCGGCGAAAACCATGGTCAAGGGCGCAGAACGGCGCTCGGGGGCCCGCTTGGCGTGCCCCATGGTAAAGATTGGTTGAAGCGGATCGGAGGTGGCGGAGCAGAGCCGCGGACCGGGCGCCGGAGCGCGCGGCTCAGGACGGGAAGCCGGCGGCGGCCTGCTGGAAGAAGCCGAGGACGCTGGCGCCGATCGTCGTGATGCTGGTCACGATCGCCAGCGAGATCGCAGCCGCGATCATGCAGTACTCGATCGCGGTGGCACCACGGTCGTCACGGCGGAAATCACGCGAAAGGGCGATGAGCGACTTCATGCCGGGACCGTAGCCGCCAAAGCCCGGACGATCGGTTAACCGGATCGCTTCAATCCGCGTCGACCGGCCTCCGGGCCGGTCGCTCGCAGATCATGGTTAATGCGCGGCGAACGCCAGCTCGGCGAAGACCGGCTCGACCTTGCCGCCCCAGGCGCCCTGCTGGCGCACGGCGAGGCGCTCGGCCAGCGTGCGGCCGCTGTCGGCGATCGCCTGGATCGGCTCCAGGAAGCGGGTCTCGTCGCGACCCTCGCCGTCGCGCCGGGCCCGGCGCGCGAGACCGTCGCGCGAGAGCGCCAGCACCTCCCGGGCGAGCTCGCGCAGCGGCCGGCCCTCGATACGGGCGTTGAGGCCGGCCTTCGGCACCGTGTCGCGCAGGCCCTGGCGGGCCTCGGCGCTCCAGCCCTTGACGATCTCCCAGGCAGCGTCGAGCGCGGTCTGGTCATAGAGCAGGCCGACCCAGAAGGCCGGCAGCGCCAGCAGCATGTCGGTCGGCCCGGCATCGGCGCCGCGCATTTCGAGGAAGCGCTTCAGGCGCACCTCGGGGAACAGCGTCGAGAGATGGTTCGCCCAGTCCGACATCGTGGCGCGCTCGCCCGGCAGCTGGGCCAGCCGGCCCGCCATCAGGTCGCGGAAGGAGCCGCCGGTGACGTCGTGATAGGTGTCGTCGCGCTTGACGAAATACATCGGCACGTCGAGCGCCCAGTCGACATAGGCCTCGTAGGACATCGCCGGATCGAAGGCGAAGGCGAGCATGCCGGAGCGCGCCGCATCGGTGTCCCGCCAGATCTCGGAGCGCATCGACTGGAAGCCGTTCAGCCGGCCCTCGGTGAAGGGCGAGGCGGCGAAGAGCGCGGTCGCCAGCGGCTGCAGCGCCAGCGAGACGCGCAGCTTGCGCACCATGTCGGCCTCGGTCGCGAAGTCGAGATTGACCTGCACGGTCGAGGTCCGGAACATCATGTCCAGCCCGCGCGTGCCGACCTTCGGCATGTAGTTCGCCATGATGGCGTAGCGGCGCTTCGGCATCACCGGCGTCTGCTCGCGCGTCCACAACGGCGAATGGCCGATCCCGAGGAAGCCGATGCCATGCGGCGCGGCGACCGCGCCGAGATCGGCGAGATGCCCGAGCAGCTCGGCTTCGGTCTCGTGGATGGTCTCGACGGGAGCGCCCGACAGCTCGAACTGCCCGCCCGGCTCGAGCGAGATTGCGCCGCCGCCCTCGGGGCCGGCGAGCCCGATCACATGTCCGTCATCGAGGATCGGCTCCCAGCCGAGCCGGTCCTGCATGCCGGCGAGCAGATCGCGGATGCCGCCGCTGCGGCCCGGGCCCGGCGCATAGGGAACCGGCGAGAGATCGTCGCGATGGAAGGGAAATTTCTCGTGTTCCGTGCCGATCCGGAAGGCGGACGCCGGTTTTTCGCCGGCTGAGATCCATTCGATGAGCTCGGCCTTGGAACCGAGAGGTGTCGAATCGGATACGTCGCGTGCCATGGGAGCTCCGGCAGGCAGGGGCCGGCGCCCCTTCCCCGGGCTGCGGCCGGGGATTTCAGGAAGACGCGCCGGATCAAGGCGTTCGAGCTGTTCCCGGCCTCAGGAGACTGCGTGCCGGGACGATGCGCTCATCGAAGCGCCAGACATAGGCGAGCACCGGACTTCCCACAACGACGATCCGCGCAGGATCAGACGGGAAATCGCGCATGGCGCGGCGGGGCTCAGGCCGCCCCGCGCAGGCCCTCCTCCTGCGGCCCCATATGGTGGCCATCGGCCCGCGTCTGCGAGGCCAGCCAGTCGACCACGGCGCGCATGCCGGCCGCCTGCCCGCCGGGACCCGCGCGGCCCTCTTCGAAGATGGCCAGCTGCGCGTCGGCGCTGGTGCCCTCGATGGCGATGCGGCGGCAGGCGGCGAGATCGCTGCTGCAGCCGAGGATCACGGCATCCTCGGCCAGCATGTCGAGCACCTCGTCGAGGACCTCGCGCAGGCTGCGCAGGCTGCGGCGCGACTCGCAGACGAAGCCGCCATGCAGGCCGTAGCGCTGGGCACGCCAGATATTCTCGGCCGCGATGGCGCGCGAGGCCGCGGTCAGCCCGGCATTCAGCGCCGGCTTGCGGGAGAGATGGCGCACCAGGCAGCGATAGAGCGCCGTGACGGCAAGCGTATCGTCGAGCCGCGTGCAGCTGTCGGCGACGCGCAGTTCCAGCGTCGGATGGTTCAGCGAGGGCCGGATCGCCCACCAGATGAAGCTGGCGTCGCGGATCGCGCCCGAGGCGACCATGGTGTCGACATAGGCGCGATAATCGGCGGCGTCGGCGAAGAGCTCCGGCAGGCCGGTGCGGGGCAGCTCGGCATAGGCGCAGAGCCGGTAGCCCATCAGCCCGGTGCGGCGCCCCTGCCAGAAAGGCGATGAAGTGGAGAGCGCCAGCAGCAGCGGCAGATAGGGCAGAATGCGGACCATGATCGAGATCCGCTCGTCCTCGTCGGGCAGCTCGACATGGACATGCAGCCCGCAGAGCTGGTTGCGGCTGCCGAGCATCTGCAGGTCGCGCATGATCGAATCATAGCGCCTGGCCTCGGTGACGCGCTGGTTCACCCAGACGGCGGTCGGGTGCGTGCCGCAGGCGAGCAGCAGCATGCCGTGCTCGCGGGCGATGTCGGAGAGCCCGGATCGCAGCCGCGAGAGGCGGGCGCGGGCCTGCTGCATGGTCTCGCAGACCGGCGTCGCGACCTCGATCTGCGATTGCAGCATCTCGCGCTGCAATTCGTCGGGAAAGGCGGCCTGCGCGGCGTCCATGAAACGCGGCGCGATCTTGCGCATGGCGCCGCGGCTGTCCGCGTCGGACAGAAAATACTCCTCCTCGATTCCGAAGCGATAGGCGTGGCTGGTCATGGCATCTCCCCCGTATCGAGCCATCTCGGCGAGTCGGCGCTCAGACTGATCGTCAATGAGTCGGAACTGCGACCGGGACAGCCCGACGGAAACGTATCGGCGAGGGACACGTTCCACCGCCGTCGCCATTCGCGCGGCGGCCGGCGGGCGGCATTCTGACGCAAGGTCAGCCTATGTCGGCCTGCCAGTCTCCGAGCACCGCCTGCACCAGGGCCAGGGCGGCGACCGCAGCGGTATCGGCCCGCAGGATGCGCGGACCGAGCGACAGACGCAACGTCAGGCCGCGTGCCATGACCAGCGCGCGCTCGGCCTCGTCGAAACCGCCCTCCGGCCCGATCAGCACGGCGAGCGGGCCGCGCGGCGCCTCGCGCAACGCCGCGACCGGGCTGGCGGAGGCCGCCGCCTCGTCGCAGAAGACCAGCAGGCGCTCGGGCTCGAGCCCGGCGAGCGCGGCCTCCAGCGGCTGCTCGGGCCTGATCTCGGGCAGAGCGAGGATGCCGCACTGCTCCGCAGCCTCGCGGGCATTGGCGGCGAGACGATCGAGATTGAGCCGCGAGACCTGGGTGTAACGGGTGATCACCGGCTGGAGCACGCCGGCGCCCATCTCGACCGCCTTCTGGGCCATGTAGTCGAGCCGGGCGTGCTTCAGCGGCGCGAAGAGATAGACCAGATCGGGCCGCCGCGTCTGCGGCCGCAACTGCCGGACCGGCTCCAGCGAAGCTTGCTTGCGGCCTTCGGCGTGCAGCGCGCAGAGCCATTCGCCGTCGCGCCCGTTGAACACGGCGACGGTGTCGCCCTCGCGCAGGCGCAGCACGTTGAGGAGATAATTGGCCTGCTCGCGCGGCAGCGGCAGCGCGACGCCGGCGGCCAGCGGGGCGTCGGAATGGAGTCTGTGCTTGGGCAATTCGCGCATCGCGGCCGCATACCTTGCTGTCGGGCCGCGAAAGTCGCCACAATCGGCGGCTAGGAGCAAGCCGGAAGATAGCGAATGCGGCACCGGCGCTTTGCGGCGCGCGGCGACGCTGTTATGGACAGTGCGCGCTGCAGGGTGGCGGCGCGATGTGTGATGCGGAGCGGGACGATGCGGCGATACGCGACCCTGAGGCTGGCGGCGGTTCTGACCGGCATGGGCCTTGTGTCCCCTGTGCTCGCCCAGGCCCCGTCCGGCTGCGAGAACATCCAGAAGCTGATGCAGGAGCGCCAGGCGCTGGTGCAGCAGCTCAACACATCCGGCAAGGGCAAGAAGAGGCTGACGCCGACCCAGGCCTGCAACCTGCTCGGCCGGCTGGTGAACAACGGCAACGCCACCGTGAAGTTCGCCACCGCCAACCAGGACTGGTGTCAGATCCCCGCCTCCTTCATCGACGGGCTGAAGGCCGACAACGAGAAGGCCGGCGGCTATCGCGGCCAGGCCTGCAACGCCGCCAAGCAGCAGGCGACACTGGAGCGTCGCGCCCGCCAGCAGGCGCAGCAGCAGAGCCAGAACCCATTCGGCGGGCCCGACGCGGTCACCGGCGGGCCGATGCGCGTGCCGCAGGGCGCGCTCTGACGCCGTCCGGGCAGGACGGTCCGGCATGACCAGGCGCGACGACCTCGCCCACGCCCCGCTGCCCGACGCGCTGAGCGGCCACTGGGTCGATACGCGCGCCCCGCAGGCGATCCGCCCCTATCTTAAGCTCGCCCGCATGGAGCGGCCGATCGGCTGGTGGCTGCTCCTGCTGCCGTGCTGGTGGTCGGCCTCTCTCGCCGCCGTCGCGGCCGGGCAGCCCTATCCGAACCCTTGGCACTGCCTGCTCTTCCTCGTCGGCGCGGTCGTGATGCGCGCTGCCGGCTCGACCTTCAACGACATCGTCGACCGCAAGCTCGACGCGCAGGTGGCGCGGACCCGCGGCCGGCCGCTGCCGTCCGGGCAGGTGAGCGCGCGGGCCGCGGCGCTTTTCATGGTGGGGCTGTCGCTGGTCGGGCTGCTGGTGCTGCTGCAGTTCAACCGCTTCACGGTCGCGGCCGGCATCGCCTCGCTCGGCATCGTGGCGATCTATCCGTTCATGAAGCGGATCACCAACATGCCGCAGGCGGTGCTCGGCCTCGCCTTCTCCTGGGGCGCGCTGCTCGGCTGGAGCGCGGTGTTCGGCAGCCTCGCCGCGCCGGCCTACCTGCTCTATGCGGCCGCGATCCTCTGGACCATCGGCTACGACACGATCTACGCGATGCAGGACATCGAGGACGACGTCCTCGCCGGCATCAAGTCCAGCGCGCGCTATTTCGGCGACTGGATGCAGCAGGCGGTGGGGCTGTGCTTCGCACTCGCCGTCCTGCTGGTCGCCCTCGCCTGCCATGCGGCCGGCGGCGGCGTCGCGGCCTATCTCGGCGTCGCCGGCTTCGCGCTGCATCTCGGCTGGCAGGTCAGGCGCCTGTCGGGCGTCGACAGCCCGACCGCGCTGATGCTGTTCCGCTCCAACCGCGATGCCGGACTGATCCTCGCCGCCGGCTTCGCGCTGGATTCCATCCTCCGCCATCTGGCCTGAGGCGGCGCCGCTGCGTCAGCCGGAGAGGATTTCGCCGCTGACCATCACGGGGCGCTCGGCGAGCCGCCCGGTCTTGCGCCGGGTCAGGAAACGCGGGCGCCGGCCGGCGAGCAGCGCATAGCGCCGCCGGATGCGCACCGGGCCGAGCGCGACGCGGCCGAGCTGGGGATAGGGCTCGCTGACGCTGCCGTCCTCGGTCTCGAGCAGCAGCGGCAGGCCGCTCGTGCGCCCGAAGGAGCGCCAGGCCGCCACCGCCTCGTCCTCGTCGAAGACCGCGACGGTGACCGAGCGGCCGTCGCCCGCCGTCAGTGCCAGCTGGCAGCGCGTGTCGGCCTCGCCGTCGTCGCCGGCGAGCCGCAACGCCACGCCGCGCCAGCCGGCGCCGCCGCGCAGGATGCGCACGGGGCCGACCCGTTCGATACGGGGCGTGTCGGCGGTCGCAGCCCGCCTGGTGTCTGTCTGGTCGGTCGCGCCGCCGGAGATGATCGGCTGGAAGCCGAGCTCCCCGGCGGCCGTCGTGACGCTGGCCATCGGATTAACGCCTCTCTCTTGTCCCTGCTGCCCGGAGCCCTCTGTCGATGCGGGGCTCTCGTGCTTGCCTGGCGAGAGTTGGCCGGCGCGGCTGTCCGAGCGCTTAAGAGCTTGGGTTAAACAAAGGTATCGGGCGGGTTTCGGGGCGTTTCGGGCCGGGTTTCCGGCGTGATGCTTGACGTTTTCTTTCGCTGGCCTGGCGCATTTTCCCCTTGTGCCGCCATCGGCAGGGATCATAACGGGGCCATGACCGCAGCCAGCCCCTCCCCCGCCGCGCGGGCGCTCATGCCCGCCATCCGCGCCGCCTGCCTCGAAGCCGGGCAGCTGGCGCTGGATCTGTTCCGCCCCGGCGCGCAGACCGCCGCCCGCACCTGGTCGAAGGCCGGCGGTTCGCCGGTCACCGAGGCCGATATCGGCGTCGACACCTTCCTGCATGTGCGCCTCGCCGCCCTGCTGCCAGAGGCCGGCTGGCTCTCCGAGGAGACCGCCGACGACAGGCTGCGCCTGTCGCGCCGGCTGGTCTGGGTCGTCGATCCGATCGACGGCACGCGCGCTTATATGGCAGGCTCGCCGGACTGGGCGGTCTGCGTCGCGCTGCTCGACGAGGGCAAGCCGGTGCTCGGCGTCGTTCATTCCCCGGCCTGCGACGCCAGCTACGAGGCTTTGGCCGGCGGCGGCGCCACCCGCAACGGCACGGCGATCCGCGCCAGCGCGATCAGCGACCTCGCGCGGGCGCGCCTCGCCGGCCCAAAGCCGATGCTCGACGCATTGGCGCGGCAGCAGCCCTTCGTCGCGGTGGACAAGATCCCTTCGCTGGCGCTGCGCCTGACCCGGATCGCCGACGCCAGCATCGACGCCGGGCTGGTCTCGCCCGATTCGCGCGACTGGGACCTGGCGGCCGCCGATCTCGTCCTCTCCGAGGCCGGCGGCCGGCTCAGCACCGCCGATGGCGGGGCGGTGCAGTACAACCGGCCGACGCCGGTGCACGGCACGCTGCTGGCCGCGGCGCCCGGCCTCGTCTCGCCCCTGCAGGAAGCGGTGCAGGCGCTGCGCGGCACCCCCGGCACCGGCTGACGCCCAAGGCCCGGGCGACTTGCCCGAAAGATCGACGCGGCGGGGCCAATCGCCCCTCGCGCCTGGGGCATGGATGGCTTATCTGAGCAGCCGACAGGCGCAGCGACGTACCGGCCGGAGCGGTTTCCGGGCGGCGTCCCGCCCTCCCCGGCTTCGGGGAGCCCCGCATACCTCATCGGAGGGAGTTCATGAGCGACGGTCAGGCCGGTAAACAGCTGCTCCATCTCGTCATCGGCGGCGAGCTGAGCGATCTGGAGGGCGTCGAGTTCAAGGACCTGTCGAAAGTCGACATCGTCGGCGTCTACCCGGATTACGCCACCGCCTACACCGCCTGGAAGGCGAAGGCGCAGGCCACGGTCGACCAGGCGCAGACGCGCTATTTCGTCGTCCACCTGCACCGGCTTCTCGACCCTTCCACCATCAAGAACTGAGCCGGAACGGCCGGCCGCCCGATGGGATTCTCGCTGCTGAAGACACGGTTCGCACAGGAAGCGCTCGGGCGCGGCCTGGCCTTCTATCTGCGCCTCGTGCGCCGGACGAACCGCTTCGTCGTCGAGCCGGCCGACATCTATGAGCGCGTCCGCCCCGAGCTGCCGCTGATCATCGCGATGTGGCACGGCCAGCACATCATGATCCCGTTCGCGCGGCCGGACTGGATGCCCGCCTGCTCGCTGGTCTCGCGTCATGGCGACGGCGGCTTCAACGCCGTGGCGCTGCGCGAGCTCGGCATCGGCGCGATCCGCGGCTCGGGCGCCATGGGCAAGAAGGTGCGCGAGAAGGGCGGCGCGCCGGCCTTCCTGGCGATGATGCGCCGGCTGGCCGCCGGCGAGTCCATGGTTCTGACAGCCGACATTCCCAAGCGGGCACGCGTCTGCGGCGCGGGCATCGTCGCGCTGGCACGCACTTCCGGCCGGCCGATCCACCCGATCGCGGTGGTGACCAGCCGCCGCATCGACTTCAAGAGCTGGGACCGCGCCTCGATCGGCCTGCCCTTCGGGCGCGGCGCCATCGTCGTCGGCGAGGGCATCACCGTGCCGCGCGACGCCGACGAGGCGGCGCAGGAGGCGGCGCGGCTGGCGGTCCAGGATGGGCTCGACGCCGTGCATGCCCGGGCCTATTCGCTGATCGGCGCCCGCGATCCGGGGGCCGGCCTGCGCGAGGCGGCTGCGGCGGGGCAACGGCCATGATCGCGCGCGGCTTCCTGGTCAACGCCTATCGCACCCTGTCACGCCTGCTCGAGCCGGCGGCCGCCGCGCTGCTGCTCTGGCGCCTGCGCCGCGGCAAGGAAGACCCGCAGCGCCTCGCCGAGCGGCGCGGGCACGCCAGCGCCGAGCGTCCGCAGAAGACGCTGGTCTGGCTGCACGGCGCCAGCGTCGGCGAGACGGTGACGCTGCTGCCGCTGATCGACCGCCTGCAGCGGCGCGGGCTGGCGGTGCTAGTGACGTCGGGCACCGTGACCTCGGCGAAGCTGCTGTCGCAGCGCCTGCCGGCCGGGGTGATCCACCAGTTCCTGCCGCTCGACGTGCCGCGCTATATGCGCCGCTTCCTCGACCATTGGCGACCCGATCTCGGCCTGATCTGCGAATCCGAGATCTGGCCGAACCTGATGATCGAATCCGGCAAACACGGCGTGCCGCTGGTGCTGGTCAACGCGCGCATGTCGGAGCGCTCCTTCCAGCGCTGGTACAGGTTTCCGAAGACGGCGCGCTACCTGCTCTCGGGCTTCGAGCGCTGCCTGGCGCAGACGCAGGAGGACGGGCAGCGCCTCGCCCAGCTCGGCGCGCCGCGCGTCAGCATCGCCGGCAACCTGAAATTCGACGTGCCGGCCCCGCCGGCCGCGCCCGAGACGCTCGCCCTGCTCGACGGGCTGATGGCGGGTCGCCCTGTCTGGGTCGCCGCCTCGACCCATCCGGGCGAGGAAGAGGACGTGCTCGCCGCCCATCTCGGCGTCAAGGCGCATCTGCCCAAGCTCCTGACCATCGTGGCGCCGCGCCATCCGCATCGCGGCGAGGAGGTCGCGGCGCTGGCGCAGGTCAACGGCGTCAGCCATGCGCGCCGCTCGCTCGGCGAGCTGCCGGAGCGCGATGTCGAGTTCTACATCGCCGACACGCTGGGCGATCTCGGCCTGTTCTACCGCCTCGCGCCCGTCGCCTTCATCGGCGGCTCGCTGGCGCCGATCGGCGGCCACAACCCGATCGAGCCTGCCAAGCTCGGCTGCGCCCTGCTGCACGGCCCGCTGGTGCACAAATCCGCCGACCTGTTCGCCGCCTTCGACGCCGGTGGCGGCGCCAGGCAGGTGCAGGACCGGCAGGAGCTGGCCGGCGCGGTGCATCGCTGGCTGAGCGATCCGGCCTCCGCCAGACAGGCCGCGCGCGCCGCGGCCCAGACCAGCAGCGAGCTCGGCGGCGCCCTCGACCGCACAGTCCAGGCGCTGGAGCCGCTGCTGCTGCGCGCGGTGATCGGCCAGCGCGAGAGCGACGCATGAACCTGCGCGCGCCGGGCTTCTGGTGGCGGGCCGAGCCCGGCCTCGGCGCCCGGCTGCTGCAACCTCTGGGCGCGCTCTACGGCGCCGCGACGCTGGCGCGGATGGCCCGGCCCGGTGCCGATGCCGGCCTGCCGGTGATCTGCGTCGGCAATCTCGTCGCGGGCGGCGCCGGCAAGACGCCGACCGCGCTCGCCGTCGCAGAGCGGCTGACGGCGCTCGGCGAAACCCCCTTCATCCTCAGCCGCGGCTATGGCGGGCGCGAGCCCGGCCCGCTCCGCGTCGATCCTGCGCGTCACGGCGCCGGCGATATCGGCGACGAGCCGCTGCTGATGGCGAGCCGCTATCCCGTCGTCGTCGCACGCGACCGGCCCGCCGGCGCGGCGCTGGCGCGGGCGGAGGGCGCCACGGTCATCGTCATGGACGACGGGCTGCAGAACCCGTCGCTGCGCAAGGATCTGCGCCTGGCCGTCGTCGACGGCGCGGTCGGGCTGGGCAACGGGCTGTGCCTTCCCGCCGGCCCGCTGCGCGCTCCGGCGCAGGCGCAGCTGGCGCGGATCGATGCCGGCATGGTGATCGGGGCCGGCGCGCCCGGCGACGCCTTCACCCGCACCGCCATGGCCGGGGGCCATCCCGTGCTGCACGCCGTGATGGCCGTGCCGGAGGCCTTGCAGGCCAGGCTCGCGGGGCTTGCGGTGATCGCGGCCTCGGGGATCGGCCGGCCGGAGAAATTCGCCGCCACGCTGACGCAGGCCGGCGCGCGCATCCTCATCGAGCGGCGCTTCGGCGACCATCACGCCTACACCGCGTCGGATGTCGCGGCGCTGATCGCCGAGGCGCGCCGGCACGACTGCGCGGTTGCGGTCACGGAAAAGGATGTGGTGAAGCTCGGCCCGCTCTGGCCGCAGGCCGAGCGCGACAGGCTGGTCCCGGTGCCGGTCGCGCTCAAGCTGAGCGATCCCGCCGCGCTCGACGCGCTGCTGCGGCGTGCACTCGCCGGCCGCGCAACTTCCGGGCGAGATCGCCGGCTGCGTGGCGCCTGAGCGCCGACGTAGGAAGTTACTAGGGCCGGCCGCCGCGCTTAACCCGCTCCAGAACGGCCTCCGGCGAGGCATAGGCCTCCTGCCATTCGGCCGACCAGTAGCGCAGATCCTCAAGGCGGATGGCCGCCCCCGTGACGGCGCAGCGCACGAAGGCGCCGGGCTTGCGGACCTTGAAGTCCCCATCGCCATAGTCGAGCTGCGCTTCCGTGCCGAGGGAGGGCTGGCGCTCGTTGATGTTCATCGGTTCGTCCGCATCGCAGGGGCGACGGTCGCGCGCGACCGCCCGTCTCGCCGGCCTAGATAGGCCGATGCCGGCACGACCGCAACGCGGGCAAGGCGGCGGACCAGGCCGCGGCCGGCGTTGGCGATCCGATAACCTCTTGTTCCAGAAGCGGTTGTGCGCATTCCTGGCTTCTGCGATAGCGTAGGGCGATGCTGGAACGCCTGTGCCATCTCGCCTGCCTGACCCTGCTCGCGCTCGCACCGCTGCCCGCGGCCGCGGCGGGCTCGCCGAGCTATGAGCGGGTGAGCATCGGCTCGGCCGGCGACGAGCAGCGGCTCGACGGCGTACTGTTCCGCCCGGCCGGGCGCGGCCCGTTCCCCGCCGTGGTGGCGCTGCACGGCTGCGGCGGGCTCTGGCGGCAGGACGGCAATCTCTCCGCCCGCCATGCCGACTGGGCCCAGATCCTGACCGCCGCCGGCTATGCCGTGCTCCTGCCGGACAGTTACGGCTCGCGCGGCCTCGGCTCGCAATGCGGCGTGCGGGACATCTCCGTCCGGGCGAGCCGCGAGCGCGTCGGCGACGCGGCGAGCGCGCGACGCTGGCTGCAGGGCCAGCCGGGGATCAAGCCCGACGCGATCTCGCTGCTCGGCTGGTCGGGCGGCGGCGCAACCGTCCTGGCCGCGATCCGAAAGGACCGTCGCCCTGCGGACGGCAAACCGGATTTCGCCCGGGCGGTCGCCTTCTATCCGGGCTGCCGCACCCAGCTCGAATCCCGCGACTTCGCGGCGCGCCTGCCGGCACTGATCCTGATCGGCGAGGCCGACGACTGGACGCCGCCGACGCCCTGCGACCTGCTGGCCAAGGCGGCGCGCGCCCGCGGCGAGCCGGTCGAGCTCGTGCTCTATCCGGGTGCGGTCCATGATTTCGACCATCCGCGGCTGGCGTTGAAGCAGCGCAAGGACATCGCCTTCTCGGCGACGGGAACCGGCAGCGCCACGGTGGGCACCCATCCCGAAGCGCGCGAGGACGCCATCCGGCGGGTGCGGGCCTTTCTCGGCGCGCCCTGAGGCCGCGGCGCTATTCGCCAGCGGCGACCGCGACGGTCGGCCGGTTGCCGAGCAGCGACATCGCGATGTCCTGGGCGAGGCAGGCATAGCCGGCATCGCTCATGTGGAACCGGTCGCCGGCGAGCGCGGCCATGAAGCCCTCCGCGTCACGCTCGTACCATTCGCGCATCGCGGCATAGCGCGACAGCACCGGCACGCCGGCGCCGCGCGCGATCTCGGCGATCGCCTCGACATAGCTGCGATAGCGCGCCGTCTCCTTGATGCCGGGATAGAATTGCGGGTCAAGCACGACCATGCGAGTACCGGCCGCCCTGGCCGCGCCGATGCCGTCGGCGACCAGCTTGCGGAAGGCTTCGAGGTCGCCGCCGGTGACCGCGTCGTTGGTGCCGACCTGCCAGATCACCAGATCGTAGCGGGAAGCGGCGAGCGCTGCCTTGAGGCGCTGCAGGGTCTGCGGCGCGATCTCGCCGCCGATGCCGGCATTGACCATGTCGATCTGGCGGCCGGAGAGCCCGTCGCGCAGCAGCACGGCCAGGCGCGCCGGATAGGTCTTGTCGCCGCCGCTGGCGCCGACGCCCTCGGTCGAGGACGAGCCGATGGCGAGGATGCGCAGCGGCCGCACCACGCCCTGCCAGCCGGTCGCCACCGAACCCGCAGCGGGATCGGCCGCGATGATGGGGCGTGGACGGCAGACGAAGGACGCCGCCATGGCGGAGGAAGACGCGAACAGCGGTCCCAGCAGGAGGACGGCGCAGGCGAAGGCACAGGCATGGGCCGTCCGGAACCAAGTCCGCATCTAGGGCATCCCCCAACCGCGATCATCGTCGCTTAGCGGGCGTTTCCTGAATGCCTCCTGAACGGCCGGAAAAGCCCCTCGCCGGCCGCTATCATGCTCAGAACAGGTCGCCCTGCGTCCCGCCGGACGACGGCTTTCGCACCGAGGGACGGGCCGGCGGGGCGCCGCCGCCGGGCACGACGACGCCGAAGGCGCCATCGGCCATGGCAACGCTCAGCGCCATGCCGGGGCGCGCCGCGGCGGCGCTGCGCAGCAGCGTGCCGCTCTCGTCGCGCACCAGCGCATAGCCGCGCGCCAGCACCGCCTGCGGACCGAGCGAGGACGCCAGCGCCCAGAGCGAATCGAGCCGGTCGCGCCGGCGCTGGACCTGGCGGGCGAAGGCGGCCTCGGCCCGGCCGGCCACCGCCTCGACCCTATCGGCCGCGCGGGCGACACGGTCGCGCTGGCGCTGCACCAGATTGGCGCGCGCCGCCGCGAGGCGCTTGCCGAGACCGTCGAGCCGCTCGGCATGGGCGGCGAGGCGTGCCGCCGGCGACTGGCCGTGCAGCCGCCGGTCGAGCTGGGCGAGACGCTGCTCGTGGACGCGGGCATTGCGTGCCAAGGCCGGGCCGAGCTTGGCGGCGGCGAGGTCGAGCCGCTGGCGCGGGCCGGCGAGCAGCGCCTCGGGCGCCGGCAAGGCGCGCGCCAGCGCCCGCAGATCGGCCCGGCGGCGGTCGGCGAGGCGCAGCATGCCGTCGCGATGGCGGCGCGCGAGATCGGCGACGAGGGCGAGCAGTTCGGCACGCACCGGCACGACCTTCTCGGCCGCGCCGGTCGGCGTCGGGGCGCGCAGGTCGGCGGCATGGTCGATCAGGGTGACGTCGGTCTCATGGCCGACCGCGGAGACCAGCGGGATTGTCGAGGCGGCGGCTGCGCGCACCACGGCCTCCTCGTTGAAGCCCATCAAATCCTCGAGCGAGCCGCCGCCGCGCGCCAAGATGATCACGTCCGGCCGCGGGATCGGCCCGCCCTCCGGCAGGGCGTTGAAGCCGGCGATGGCGGCCGCGACCTCGGCGGCGCTGGTCTCGCCCTGCACGCGCACCGGCCAGACCAGGACATGGCGCGGGAAACGGTCCTCCAGCCGGTGCAGGATGTCGCGGATCACCGCGCCGGTCGGCGAGGTGACGACGCCGATCACCCGCGGCAGGAAGGGGATGGGCCGCTTGCGCTCGGCGGCGAACAGGCCCTCGGCCGCCAGCCGCTTGCGGCGCTCCTCCAGCAGCGCCATCAGCGCGCCGATGCCCGCCGGCTCCAGCGAGTCGATGATGATCTGGTAGCTCGACTTGCCGGCGAAGGTGGTGATCTTGCCGGTGGCGATGACCTCCAGCCCTTCCTGGGGCTTGGTGCGCAGCCGGCCGAACACGCCCTTCCAGATCACCGCGTCGATCTTGGCGTTGGCGTCCTTCAGCGAGAAGTAGACATGGCCGGAGGCGACCGGGCCGCGATAGCCCGAGATCTCGCCGCGCACGCGCACGAAGCCGAAGGCGTCCTCCAGCGTGCGCTTCAGCGCGCCGGAGAGGTCCGAGACCGACCATTCCGGCGCATTGCCGGCGGGAACTGACGATTCGCTGTCCATGGCCGAAGCTTAATCGCAGGCGGGCGCCGGCAGAAGCGTTGCCCCCGCAGCCCGCGGCCGCTATTGCGCTGGCTCAGACGCGGCGGCGCGCCCGGCCCCGCCCTCGTCCGGGCGCTCGCGCGCAAGCCGGGCGGAGGCGATGCGGCCGGCGCCACCCAAATTTCGAGCGGAACGAGGCTGCGATGAAGATTCTCCTGATCGGTTCCGGCGGCCGCGAGCATGCCCTCGCCTGGGCGATCTCGGCCTCGCCGCTCTGCGACAAGCTCTTCATCGCGCCGGGCAATCCCGGCACCGCCGCCTGCGGCGAGAACGTCGTCGTCGACGTCGCCGACCATCAGGCCGTCATCGCCTTCTGCCGGCTGATGGCGATCGACTTCGTCGTCGTCGGCCCGGAGGCGCCGCTGGTCGCCGGCATCGTCGACGATCTCGCCGCCGCCGGCATCAAGGCGTTCGGCCCGTCCGCCGCCGCAGCCCGCCTCGAAGGCTCGAAGGGCTTCACCAAGGAGCTCTGCGCCGAGTTCGCGATTCCCACCGCCGCCTTCGCCCGCTTCTCGGACGAGACCGCGGCGAAGGCCTACGTCGCGCAGAAGGGCGCGCCGCTGGTGATCAAGGCCGACGGCCTCGCCGCCGGCAAGGGCGTGGTGATGGCCGAGACCCGCGAGCAGGCCGACGAGGCGCTCGCCATGATGTTCTCCGGCGGGCTCGGCGAGGCCGGCGCCGAGGTGGTGATCGAGGAGTGGATGATCGGCGAGGAGGCGAGCTTCTTCGCGCTCTGCGACGGCACGCATGCGCTGGCGCTCGCCTCGGCGCAGGACCACAAGCGCGTCGGCGACGGCGACACCGGGCCGAACACCGGCGGCATGGGTGCCTATTCGCCCGCACCCGTGATGACCGCGGCGATGGAAGAGCGCGTCATGGCCGAGATCGTGCGCCCGACGCTGGCCGGCCTCGCCCAGCGCGGCACGCCGTTCAAGGGCGTGCTCTTCGCCGGGCTGATGATCACCGAGCAGGGCCCGAAACTGATCGAATACAATGTCCGCTTCGGCGATCCGGAATGCGAGGTGCTGATGCCGCGCCTCAAGAGCGACATCCTGCCGGCGCTGATCGCCGCCTGCGACGGGGTGCTCGGCTCGATCGATCTGCGCTGGTCGCAGGAGGCGGCGCTGACCGTGGTGCTCGCGGCGAAGGGCTATCCGGCGGCGCCCGAGAAGGGCAGCGTGATCCGCGGCCTCGACAAGGCCGAGGCCCGCGACAAGGTCATGGTCTTCCATGCCGGCACCGCGCTGAAGGGTGCCGATCTCGTGGCCAGCGGCGGGCGCGTGCTCAACGTCGTGGCGCTCGGCGCCAGCATCACCGAGGCGCAGCAGCGCGCCTATGAGGCGGTCGACGCGATCGACTGGCCGGGCGGCTTCTGCCGGCGCGACATCGGCTGGCAGGCGGTGCGGCGCGAGCAAGAGGGCTGAGCCGCGCCGCCCTGCGGTTTCGCGCGGCGGCCATGCCGGAAAACCCCGATCCACTTTGCGGCGCCGTGCTCTAGACTGGCGCAAAACCGGAGAGGGAGCGACGCCGCCATGACCAATCTCGACACGCTGTTTCCCGGCTTCGAGGCGCGCTGGATCGACGGGCCGGCGGGGCGCATCTTCGCGCGCGTCGGCGGCGAGGGCCCGCCTGTGGTGCTGATCCACGGCTTCCCGCAGACCCATGCCGAATGGCACGTCATGGCGGTAGCGCTGGCCAGGACCCATACCGTCGTCTGCCCGGACCTGCGCGGCTATGGCTGGTCGTCGGCGCCGCATGGCGACGGCGGCCGCGAGACCTACACCAAGCGCGCCATGGGCCAGGACATCATCGCGCTGATGCGGGCGCTCGGCCATGTCCGCTTCGCCGTGGTCGGGCACGATCGCGGGGCGCGCGTCGGCTACCGGCTGGCGCTCGACGAGCCGGGCAGCGTCGCGCGGCTGGTGCTGCTCGACATCATCCCCACCATCGCGATGTGGGAGGGCATGAACGCGGCGCGCGCCATGCAGGTCTATCACTGGACCTTCCTGGCCCAGCCCGAGCCCATCCCCGAGAAGCTGATCCAGGCAGATCCGGCCGGCTGGCTCGACCACACCATCGCAAGCTGGACGCGCGCCAAGGAGCTGAAGGCGTTCCACCCGCTGGCGCTACGCTCCTATATCGACTCGTTCAACGATCCCTCGCGCATCCATGCCGCCTGCGAGGATTATCGCGCCGGCGCCACCACCGATGTCGAGCATGACCGGGCCGACCTCGACGCCGGGCGCAAGATCGCCTGCCCGGTGCTGGTGCTCTGGGGCGAGGCCGGCATTCCGGCCAAGGGCGAGAGCCCGCTCGCGATCTGGCGCGGCAGCTTCGCGCCGCAGGCCCAGGGGCAGGCGATCGCCAGCGGCCATTTCCTCCCCGAGGAGAACCCGGCCGACACGCTGGCCGCCGTCGAGCCCTTCCTCGCCGCCGCGGACTGACGGCCGCCGCCGGCGCTGTCATCCTGCAGCCATCGCCGCGCGCCAGAAGCGAGCCATGCCGAGCCTACCCGACACGCCCTCCCCCGCTCGTCAGACGCCCGAGATCGTGCTGGTGCTCGGCTCCGGCGGCGCGCGCGGCCTGAGCCATATCCCCGTCCTCGAGGCGCTCGACGATCTCGGCGTCAGGCCGGCGCTGATCGCCGGCTCCTCCATGGGCGCGATCATCGGCGCCGCCTATGCGGCCGGCCTCTCGGGCGCCGAGCTGCGCGCCCATGTCGAGGCGACCTTCCGCGACCGCGCCCGGGTGATCGCGCGGCTCCTGGAGGCGCGCGTCGGCAAGTTCGCCGATCTCTGGCGCGGTTTCGGCAATCCGGTGCTGCTCGACGGCGAGCGCCTGCTCGACCTGTTCTGGCCGAGCGCAGTGCCGGACCGGTTCGAGGACCTCGCCATCCCCTTCCTCGCCGTGGCGACCGATTATCACCTGCACGAGGAGGTGGTGCTCGGCACCGGCCCGCTGACACCTGCCGTCGCCGCCTCGCTGGCCATTCCCGGCCTGGTCCGGCCGGTGACGATCGGCGGGCGCGTGCTGATCGACGGCGGCGCGGTCAATCCCCTGCCCTATGACCGGCTGCTCGGGCCCGGCCGGCTGGTGCTGGCGGTCGATACCAGTGCGCCCGCCACGATCAGCGACAGCCGCGTGCCGGAACCGCTCGAGGCGATCGCCGGCGTCTCGCAGATCCTGACGCGCGCGCTGGTGCAGCGCATGGTCGAGCGCCGCCCGCCCGACCTGCTGATCCGGGCCGGCGGCGACGGCTTCGGCGGGCTCGACTTCTTCCGCGCCAGGGCGATCCTCGACGCGGCGGCACCCGTCCGCGAGGAGGTCAGGCGTAAGCTCGGCGAGGCTCTGGAACGGGCTGGCTGACCGCGTCGGCATCCTCGCAGCGGAAGCCCGGCAGCGCGGCCGAGAGCGCGGCGCGCCCGGCCGGCGTCAGCGTCACGGCCCGGCCCTCGCGCGGCCGCACCACCCAGCCGGCCTCGAAGCAGCGGCAGGCCAGCGCGGCGGCAAGCGAGCCCGCCAGATGCGGGCGGCGTTCGCTCCAGTCGAGGCAGGGGCGCAGCGGCGCGCGCCGCCCGCGCGCCACATCCGGATCGATGCCGAGCGCCGCGAAGGCCTCGCGCCCGCCTGCCGACAAGCCGTAGCCATCGCCGGCGGCGACGAGATGGCCCTGCGCCATCAACGCGTCGTGGATCGCGACGCCGAGGCGGCCGGCGAAATGGTCGTAGCAGGTGCGGGCGCGGGCGAGATCGGCCTCGACGCGCACCGTCAGGCGGCGGCGCCCCGCCTGCCCGGCCGCCAGCACCATCATGCCTTCGAGCGCGGCCGCGACCTCGGGTCCGGCGAGGCGGAAATAGCGATGGCGCCCCTGCGCCGCGACGGCGAGCAGGCCGCCCTCCAGCAGGCGCGCGAGATGGCCGCTCGCGGTCTGCGGCGCGACGCCGGCGAGAAAGGAGAGCTCCTTCGCGGTGAGCGCCCGCCCGTCCATCAGCGCCTGCAGCATGTTGGCGCGGGCCGGATCGCCGACCAGATGCGCGATCTGCGCGAGATAGGGGCCGTCGGCCGCCATGGCCTGATCCTCCGATGAGAGCGCCATCATGGCGCGATCGCTCATGCGGGCAAGCAGGGACACTACGGCGCCGGCCGTAGTGTCCGCGGCAGACAGGGCGCGCTGCGGCTGGCAAGAGAGGGATCGCGAGACGAAGAGCGGCCGGACGGCGAGGCGGGACGCGACATGGACCAGAGCACGCAGTTCCTCGTCATCGGCGCGATCTTCGTGCTGGCCGGCTTCGTCAAGGGCGTGATCGGGCTCGGCCTGCCGACCATCGCGGTCGGCCTGCTCGGCGTGCTGATGTCGCCGGCCCAGGCCGCGGCCCTGCTCGTGATCCCGAACCTGGTGACGAATAGCTGGCAGCTGCTCGGGCCCAAGCTGCCCGCGATCGCCCGGCGACTCTGGCCGATGCTGGCCGGAACCTGCGTCGGCACCTGGGCCGGGGCCGGCCTGCTGGAGAAGGCCAGGGACGGCTCGGCGACGCTCTGGCTCGGCCTGGCGCTTATCCTCTACGCGCTGGTCGGCCTCAAGGCGGCGAAGCTGCGCGTGCCGGCCGGCTGGGAGGCCTGGCTCGGCCCGCTGGTCGGGGTGCTGACGGGCGTCGCCACCGCCGCGACCGGCGTCTTCGTGCTGCCGGCCGTGCCCTATCTGCAGGCGCTGGGCTTCGACAAGGACGAGATGGTGCAGGCGCTCGGCCTGTCATTCCTCGTCTCGACGCTGGCGCTCTCGCTCGGCCTGATCGGCGCCGGTGCGCTGGACTGGCACGTCGCCGGCGCCTCGGGGCTGGCCCTGCTGCCGGCGCTGGCCGGACTCTGGGCCGGCCAGATGCTGCGGGCGCGCATCTCGCCCGCGACCTTCCGGCTCTGCTTCTTCGCGGCCCTGCTGGCGCTCGGCGTCTATCTGGTGACGCGGGCGACGCTTCAGGCCGCCTGAGCGCCCGCCTGAGCGCCCGCCTCAGCGGCGGGCATAGGCGACGCGGCGGCTGCGCTTGTGGCCGTACCAGTTGGCCTGGCGCTCGCCGACGTCGACATGGACGAGCCCGTTCGAATAGGCGCCGACGCCGCCGATGCTGGCCATGGAGCGCGCCACGGCGGCCGCCTTGCGCGGCGAGGTGCCGAGCGGCCGGAAATCCACGGCCTTGCCGCTGTAGTGCAGGGAGTTGCGGGCATGGCGCCCGCCGCAGGTCGAGGTGATCTGGATCGGGCCGATCCGCTCGATCAGTTCCTTCAGCATCGCCAGCGTCTCGGGCTTGAGGCAGGCGAGCCCCTTCACCTGGGGCTGGAACGCGATCTTCTCGAGCGGGAGGTTGGCAAGGGACGCAGTGGACCAGAAGGCCGCGATGACCGCGACCGACGCAACATGACGCATGACTGTACTGAACCGATGACCAGAGATGGGAGGGGATACCGGAACCACCAATCCTTGGTCTGGCCCAGCAACGCGCCGAGGCATCTACGCATCGCAAAAGGCGAAAACATGGCACGCCGCCAGCATAGAAACCGGACTTTCCGATTACATCTTACGAACGCGCCAATTCACCGAAATCAACTAAAAAATAGAACGATCGTCTTCCACGCGGAAGCGTCAAACGCGCCGAATACATCGAATCGATGAACATCCGGCCGCGCGCCGTAAGGGTCACCGGCGTTCGCGGAAGAACTCGCGCAGCAGATCGGCCGCCTCGCGCTCGCTCAGCCCGCCATAGACCTCGGGCGCGTGATGGCAGCTCGGGCTGGCATAGAGGCGCACGCCGTTCTCGACCGCACCGCCCTTCGGGTCGGAGGCGGCGAAATAGAGCCGGCGGATGCGGGCGAAGGAGATGGCGCCCGCGCACATCGGGCACGGCTCGAGGGTGACATAGAGATCGCAGCCGATCAGCCGCTCGGAGCCGATCGCCTCGCAGGCCATGCGGATGGCCAGCGTCTCGGCATGGGCGGTGGGGTCCTTCAGTTCGAGCGTGCGGTTGCCGGCGCGCGCCAGCACGCGCCCCTCGCGCATCACCACCGCGCCGACCGGCACCTCGCCGCGCCCCGCCGCCGCCCGCGCCTCCGCCATGGCGAGTGCCATCGGCGCAGGCGCTGCGGACATGGGATCGATGCGCTCTGCGTCGACGGATACCATCGCAGCCTCGTCTTTTGCCGCTCGCGGCGCGGCGCCGGCCCTGCTACAAGCGCCGGCTACGACCTGATTTCGAGACGACGAGCGTCCCGGCCCGCGCAAGCGGCGCCTCTGGCGACGCGCCCGCTCGCTGGAGCCATCATGAGCGACGACAACAACCAGAAGAACCGGGGACCGCGCAAGGGCGGCGGTGGCGGCAAGGGCGGCGGCGGGCGCGACGGAGGCCCGCGCGACGGTCGCCCCGGCGCACGCGGCCCCGGCCGTCCTCCGATGCGCGGCCGCGACGGCGACGAGCGGCCCCGCCGCGACGGCCCACCGCGCTTCCGCCCCGATGGCGAGCGTGGTCCCGCGCGCGAGCGCTTCGGCGAGCGCCCGGCCGGCCCCGGCCGCTTCCCGCGCAAGGATGGCGACAGGCCGCGGCAGGACCGCGACGAGGGCGCGCGCCCGGCGCGTACCGGACGCTCCGAGGGCGGCTATGGCGGCGGCGAGCGCCCGGCCCGGCCGCCGCGCAGCGGCGGTGAGCGCGGCC